>CAVEVC010000131.1:0-18798 GCA_963618935.1 Clostridiales bacterium CCNA10
TTTGTTCCATAACTGAAAAAATCACCTTGACGGCAGGGGGGGGAGTTTATAATACGTCCCGACACGGCGGAGTGGCGCCGGGTCCGTCGCGGCGGCGTGTCGCCGGGGCGAAGCGGCGTCAACATTCAGTCAGCGAGGTGCGGCATGAAGAAGACCATGAAGAAGGCGGGAAGCGGGCGGCGCTGGGGCGCGGCTGCGCGGATGGCGGGCGGCCTGGCGGCCGGGCTGCTGGCGGTCCAGGCGCCGGCGGCGCAGAAGGTGTGGACGGGCGGCGGGGCGGACGACTATCTGTCCACGCCCGCGAACTGGGAGGACGGCACGGCGCCGGCATCCGGCGACGTCCTCGTCTTCCAGGGCAACGTGCGCACGGCGCCCGTCAACGACTACGACCCCGAGACGACGTCGTTCGAGACGCTCGTCTTCGCGAACACGGGCCAGTCGACGGCGCTTTCCGCGCCGTTCACCCTCTCCGGCAACAAAATCGTCCTGACGGGCGGCAGCACGTTC
Organism: Clostridiales bacterium CCNA10; assembly: GCA_963618935.1. GTDB lineage: Bacteria > Verrucomicrobiota > Kiritimatiellia > RFP12 > UBA1067 > RUG572. The sequence goes on from CAVEVC010000131.1 coordinate 508, forward strand.
GCCGATTCGGGCGGCAGGCGCCACTATGCCGTCTACACGGCCAACGCGAAGGGGTCCGTCACGGACGTCCTCGACCTGGAGGTCGCGCTGCCGAACAACGCCGCCGGCACGTCCAAGCTCGGCGGGTTCCAGCAAGGCGGCCACCACCTCCTCTTCAAGCGCACGGTGACGAGCGGGAACGGCGGGCATCTGCGCTCGTCCGACCAGATGCTGGGGAACCTGACGTTCGAGGGGCCGGTCGTCGGGTTCAGCGGCGTGACCCGCGTGAACGGGCGCAACGGGCAGATCTGGCTGAGGTCCGCCGCGAACGCCTTTACGGAGGCGGAGCCTGCCTGCCAGCTGCAAGAGGGCACCCTGAAGGTGGACAGCGTCGCGGCGGCGGGCGGCGCGGGCATCCGGCTGACGCTCGGGCAGGCGTCGTACGATACGCCCGGCAAGTTCGTCGTCAACGCGGCGGAAAACACCCTCTTCACGGGGGACGTCACGGTCCGCGGCCCGAGCAACACCAGCAAGGCCGGGCAGCTCGTCAACGACGTCGCGGGCACGACCGCCACGTTCACGGGCGACTTCACGTTTACGAAGGGGTACGGGCCCGGCACGGGCCTGCTCGTGGGCGGCGCGGGGGACGGCGTCCTGGCCGGCGACATCCTGACGGCCTTCGCGTGGCTCTACAAGGAGGGGGCCGGAACCTGGACGCTCGCGGGCGACTCCTGCGCGACGGGCGCGGTGACGGTGAGCGCGGGGACGCTCGTCGTGGACGGCGACCACGGCGCCGCCCGGCGCTCCCAGGTCAAGGCCGGCGCGACGCTCGGCGGCTCGGGGCGGCTGGGCGACGTCGCCTTCGCCTCCGGGGCGCGCTTCGCCGCGGCGAGCCTCGCCGGCGGGGCGCCGCTCCATGTCGAGGCGCTTGAGCTGGCGGGCGAGGTGACGCTGGTGCGCGAGGGCGAGGCGAAGCTGGAGCCGGGGACCTACACGCTGATCACCTACGGGGCGCGGACGGGCGACGGGTATTTCGCGTCGGGGATGGGGCTGCCGGGCGTCTCGGCGGTGACGCTGGGCGAGACGAACGCCACGCTGACCGTCTCCGCGCACGTCCTCGACTGGTCCGGAACGGCGTCCGGCACGTGGGACTTCACGACGGAGAACTGGACGGAGGCGGGCGTGGCGTTCGCGGACGGCGACGCGGTCGCCTTCGACGAGACGGCGGCGCGGACGGACGTGGAGGTGGCCGGGACGGTCCGGCCGGGCGGCGTCCTCGTCTCGGGCGCGAAGGACTACGCGTTCACGGGCGCGGGCCTCGCGGGCGACGGCGGCCTGGAGAAGACGGGCTCGGGCGCCCTGACGCTCGCCAACACGAACGCCTACACGGGCGCCACGTTCGTCAACGGCGGCGCGCTCGTGCTGGCGGGCACGCTCGCCGGCACGACCGTGCGCGTGGGGGCGGCGGGCGCATGGACGAACCTGCCGACGGGCCGCCTGACGGGGCCCGGGGCGATGTGGATCAACGGCAGGGCGTGGCTGGACGGCACGAACGACTTCACGGGCGGGCTGCACGTGGGGGGCGCCGTCACCGTGCGCAACCCGCGCGCGCTGGGCGACGGGGACGTCTTCGTGGGCAATACGTCGGCGGCGTTCGCGTTCAGCGGGCGGGGCGGCGAGGCCGGCCGGGGGCATACGCTCGACATCGACAAGACGGGGGGCGACAGTGAGAACAACTCGATCGAGGCTTCCGGCTCCGGCGTGACGGTGAGGTGGCTGGGCGACGTCGTCATTCGCGGGTCCCGGCTGCTCCTGCGGTCCAAGCCCGGCAGCCGGCTGGTCTTCGGCGAGCCGGGCTGCACGACGACCGTGCGGGGCAGCGGCATCTACATGCGCGAGAGCGGCGCGGTGGACTGGTATTCGCGCTTCGACATGTCCGAAGGCTGGTATGAGCAGACCGACTACAACACGACGTGCTTCTACGCGCCGGGCAACCGCTGGGGCGGGCTCAAGATCTGCGCCAACGTCGTCCGCTGCTGCGCGGCCGGCACGCTCGCGCCCGCGCCGGTCAGGATGGGGCAGAAATACGGGACACACACGTTCCATCCCGTCCTCGACCTCAACGGGTTCGACCAGACGATCACGGAGCTCCTGCTGTCCGAGGAGTCGATCGAAGGCTCCTCCCAGACCGTCCAGAGCGCCGCGCCCGCGACGCTGACGGTCTCGAACGACGTCGACACGGCGACCGTGCGCATGCAGGGCCGGATCACGGGGGCCGTGACGCTCCGCAAGGACGGCGCGGGCACGTGGTCGTTCGGCGCGCAGAACCTGACGACGGGCAACGTGGCGGTCGTCGCCGGCACGCTCGCGCTGACGGCGTCCGACGCGCTGCCCGTCGGCGCGCTCTCGACGCTGGAGATCGCCTCCGGCGCCAAGGTCGTGCTGGCGGACGGCGTGTCGGCCTCCATCCCCTACCTGACGTGCGGCGGCATCCCCTTCGCGCCGGGCGTCTACTGCGGCGAGGGCGGCGCGTCGGGCCGCCGTCTCGACCGCTTCTTCGGCCCCGGCGGCGGCACGCTCACCGTGACGCGCGGCGTCACCGGCCTCGCGATCATCTTCCGCTAGCCGCGGCTTTTATGCTATACTGTCGCCCTGGAGTTCACGATGAAGACATTTCTCCTTGCCTGTTCGCTGATGCTCGCCCTGGCGGGCTGCCGCCGCACGGACGTGCGGAGCTTCGCCGTTGACGTCCCCCAGGCGACGGAGGCCGACCTCCCCGCCCTGACGGCCGCCCTCGGCCGCTACGCGGGGGTGGACAAGGCGACGATCACGTTCGACGCGGCGGCGCGCCGCCTCACGCTGCGCTACGACTCGATGCAGCTCGCCAGGAAGAACATCGAGATGGCGATCGCCGGCGCGGGGTTCACGGCGAACGGCGTGACGCCCGAATCCATCGGCGCGAAGCCGAAGGCGCCGGCGGCGAAGTAGGCGGCGGGGCGGCGGCGGCATGGCGGCGTTCGGCGAGGCCCTCGCGTCGTTCCGGGCGTGGATCGCGCTGGAGCGGGGGCTCTCGCCCCAGACGCTGGAGGCCTACGGGCGCGACGCGCGCGCCTTCGCGGCGTTCCTCGCGGCGCGCGGGCGCACGACGCCGCAGTCCATCGCGCGCGCGGACGTCGTCGCCTACCTGGAGGCGCTCTACGCGCAGCGCAAGCGCGCCTCGACGCGGGCGCGGGCGTTCGTCGCCGTGCATGCGTTCCTGCGCCACCTGCGGGACGAAGGAGGCCTTGCGCTCGACCCGGCGGAGGGCCTGGAGGCGCCGAAGCAGGGCCTCGTGCTGCCGCGCGTCCTCGACGAGGAGACGGTGCGGCGGCTCGTGACGGGCGTCTCCGGCACGTCGCCGCGCGACCTCCGAGACCGGGCGATCCTCGAAATGCTCTACGACTGCGGGCTGCGCGTGAGCGAGCTCTGCGCGCTGGAGGTGCGCGACTTCATCGCGGACGCGGACGTGGTGCGGTGCCGGGGGAAGGGCACGAAGGAGCGCCTCGTGCCGATGGGCGGCGCGTGCGGCCGCGCCGTGCAGCGCTACCTCTCGTCCGCCCGCGACGCGTTCACGAAGGGGAACGCGGCGGAGGAACATCTCTTCGTGACGCGCCTGGGCCGCCCGTTCACGCGGATGGGGATCTTCAAGCTGCTGCGCGGCCGCGCGGCGGCGGCGGGGATCGACGCCGACGCCGTCTCCCCCCACGTGCTGCGCCACTGCTTCGCCACGCACATGCTCGCGCACGGGGCCGACATCCGTGCGATCCAGGACCTGCTCGGCCATGCGTCGATCGCGACGACGCAGATCTACACGCACGTCGACCGCGCGCGCTTCGGGGAGGTCCACCGCCTCCACCACCCGCGCGCCGACCTGCCGGACGGCGGCTGAATGAGGGTGCGCCGCCGCGCGGCGTGTGCTATACTGGACGCCATGAAGATCAGATTCTACGGCGCGGCGCAGACCACGACGGGTTCCATGCACCTCGTGGAGGCCAACGGGGCCCGCATCCTCCTCGACTGCGGGCTCTACCAGGGCCACCGCAAGGAGGCGTTCGAGAAGAACCGGAACCTGCCGGTCGACCCGCGGACGATTACGGCGGCGGTCCTCTCCCACGCGCACATCGACCACTCCGGCAACCTGCCGCAGCTCGTGCGGAACGGCTTCCGCGGCACGGTCTACGCCCGGCAGGCGACGGCGGACCTCTGCGGCGTGATGCTGCGGGACTCGTGCTTCCTCCAGCGGCGCGACCTCGAATACGTCAACAAGAGGCGGCGCGCGCAGGGGAAGCGCCTCTTCGAGCCGCTCTACGAGGAGAAGGACATCGACCGGCTGATGGCGTGCATGGCGCCCGTCCCGATGCACGAGCCGCGCCGGATCGCGCCCGGCGTCACGCTCACGCTCTTCAACGCCGGCCACATCCTCGGATCGGCCCAGGTGCAGCTCGACGTCGAGGAGGACGGCCGGCGCCGGCGCATCCTCTTCACGGGCGACCTCGGGCAGCCGAACCAGCCGATCCTGCGCCACTTCGAGTATCCCCAGGGGGCGGACACCGTGCTCATCGAGTCCACCTACGCCGACCGCGTCCACCCCTCGGCCGACGACGTGGAGGGGCGCATCAAGGGCTACATCGACGACATCGTGCAGCAGCGCGCGAAGCTGATCGTCCCGGCCTTCTCGGTCGGCCGCACGCAGCAGATCCTCTACTACCTCAACCGCCTCCTCGCCGCCGGGCGCATCCGCCCCGTCCCCGTCTACATCGACTCGCCGCTCTCCCAGAAGGCGACGAAGATCTACGAGCGGCACACGGAGGCCTACAACGACGCGACGCGCGCCCTGCTGGCGCAGGGGGTGAACCCGCTCTCCTTCCCGGGCCTCACGTTCCTCGAGACGCCCCAGCAGTCGATGGCCCTCAACGACCTGCGCGGGCCGATGGTCATCATCGCGGCGAGCGGCATGTGCGAGGGCGGGCGCGTCGTCCACCACCTCAAGGCCGCCGTCGGCGACCCGCGCAACATCATCCTCATCGTCGGCTTCCAGGCGGAGGCGACGCTGGGGCGGCGCCTCGTCGACTACGTCGACCCGGTCCGGATCCTCGGCGAGGAGCTGCCGCTGCGCGCGCGCGTGCAGACGATCAACGCGCTCTCGGCGCATGCGGACCGCAACGGGCTGATGGACTGGTTCGACCACGTGAAGGGCGGCGTGCGCCAGGCGTTCGCCGTCCACGGCGAGCCCGAAAAGGTGTCGACGATGGTCGGCCTCCTCCGCGCGCACGGCTGCCCCAACGCCGTCGCGCCCGTGCCGGGCCAGGCGTTCGACCTCGCCTGATGCCGGTTGCGTCCCTGATGCCGGTTGCGTCCGCGCGCGGAAAATGAGATAATACCCCGAATGGCAAAGCAAGTGACAGTTCTGGGGCTCGAAGGCGACACGCTGCGGGGGGTGCGCCTGGACGCGGCGGGCGAGGGCTTCGCGCGCGGGCCCGCCGAGGCGTGGCCGCTTGCCGCGCCGGCGCCCGCCGACGAGGGGGCGCCCGGGGACGGGGAGGCCGAGGCGGCGCCGGCGGCCGGGACGGTCGTGGAGGAGGACAGGCCGCTCGCGCGGGCGTTCCGCGCGGCGGCCGCGGCGTTCGGCACGCGCGAGTTCGTGCTGTCCCTGCCGCTCTCGAAGCTGCTCGTGAAGACGGTGCGCCTGCCCGTGGAGGCGCGCGACGACCTGCTGGGCGCCGCGCAGCTGGAGCTGGACGGCATCTCGCCCTTTCCCGACGAGGCGCTCACGCCGGGCGTGGAGGTGGTGGCGGAGACGGACCGGGAGCTGGTCGTGCTCGTCGCCGCGCTGCCCGAGGCGGCCTCCGCCGAGGTGGGCGCCGCGCTCGCCGCCGCGAAGGTCCACGTGCTGCGGACGGACGCGACGGCGCTGGGGTGGCTGCGCGGCCTGTGGCCGCAGATCTGCGCGGCGCCGCACGTCGCGCGGCGGATCGTGCTGCTGGACCTGGACGGCGGATGGGACCTCGTGGTGCTCGACGAGGGGGCGCCCACGTTCCTGCGCGGCATCGGGTCCGTCGCCGGCCCCGCCGAGCTCGGGCGCGAGGTCATGCTGAGCCTGCTCGCGCTGGACGGCGGGCGCGGGGACGGGGACGAGGTGGTCGTCTGCGCGCGGCGCGCGCCGGACGCGGCGGTCCTCGAGAAGCTGGCCGACTTCGGGCCGGTCCGCACGGTGGTGGCCGGGGACGACTTCGCGGGCGTGGAGGGCACGGCCCGCCGCGTCGCGGAGGGCACGGCCCTGGACGTGACGCCCGCCGCGTGGGCGGAGGCGCGCACGGAGAGCCGCTTCCGCCGCAGGCTGTTCGCGGGGCTGGCCGTCGCGGGCGGCGTGTGGCTCGCGCTGATGGCCGTCCTCTTCGGCGTGGACACGGCGTACGACCTGCTGGCGGACCGCCAGAAGGCCCTGCAGCGGGACCGCAGGCACGCGGCCGCGTTCCGGGAGGTCGCCGACATGACGAACCGCGTGGCGCTCATCGAGCGCTACGCGGACCACGCGCACGGCGCGCTGGAGGTGCTGAAGACGGTGTCCGACTGCCTGCCGCCGTCGGAGGAGATGGCCTTCCGCACGTTCCAGTACCGCCGCGACGAGAGCGTGCGCGTGAACGGCAGCGCGGCGGCGCGCGAGGACCTGCGGTCGTTCACGGAACGGCTGGAGGCGGCGGCGTTCGAGGACGACGGCGAGACGCCGGTCTTCGCGAAGGTGCAGCAGTCCGGCGGCGAGACGCAGACGAAGAAGGGCGTGCGCTTCGCGATCGAGTGCTTCTTCCACGGCGAGGACGGGGAAGCGTCCGGAAGGAGGGGGCGGTGAGCCTGTCGACGATGTCCCGCCGCGAGCGCACGGCGTTTGCGGCGCTGGGGATGGCGGCCCTCTACGGCCTTGCCGCGCTGCTGTTCTTCACGGGGCGCGAGGCGGCGTGGGCGAAGGCCCGCAAGGCCTACGCGCGCGAGGCGAAGGCGTACGCCCGCCAGCGCGCGCTCATCGGCGAGCGGGCCGCCTGGCAGTGGCGCGCCGAGGAGGTGAGCGTGAAGATGCCGACGGCGGGCGAGGACGAGTCCACGCAGACGCGCTGGCAGCGCATCCTCGAGCGCATCGCGGGCGAGCACAGCGTGAGCATCCTCGGCGAGCAGCCGAAGAGCGAGGAGGAGCACGGCGGCGTGTGGGAGATGCCCATCGAGGTCAAGTACGAGGCCTCCCTCGAACGGCTCGTCGAGTTCCTCTACGCGCTCGAAAACGCCGAGGACGCCATGTTCGACGTGCGCGACATCGACATTTCATCCAAGAACACCGGCTACCTCTCCGGGAAGCTCACGTTGACCTGCGCCTACATGAAAGGATCTTCCAAATGACCAGAACCGCTATCCGGGCGGCGCTCGCCGTCCTCGTCGCGTGCGCCGCGGGGGCGCTCTGCGCCCAGGCCCCGGCGCGCCGCCCCGGCCTGCTCGGCGGCGCGCGCGCCGCGCGCCCCGGCGCCGCGGCGCGCGCGCAGGCCGCCGCCGAGGCCTCAGCCGCCACCGAGGAGATCCTCAAGGAGATCCCCAAGGGCACGAACGGCGTGCCGACGCGCCTCGCGTTCGACCAGGCGCCGCTGGAGGTGCTGCTCTACGCCTACGCGGACGTGGCGGGGAAGATCCTGCTCCCCGCCCCGAACCTGCCGAAGACGCAGGTCACGCTCAAGACGTTCGAGGACCGCGAGCTCACGAAGGAGCAGTACCTGACGGCGATCGAGGCGACGCTCACCATGAACGGCGTCGTGATCGAGCCCTTCGACAAGATCTTCCTGCGGGCCTTCGAGCGCAAGAGCGTGCGCACGCAGGGCATCCGCACCGCGATGGAGATGCCCGCCACGAACGCCGTCCCCGAGAAGGGCCGCGTCATCAGCCAGCTCATCCGCCTGCGGCACATCACGGCGGAGGAGGCGCAGAAGGCGCTGGAGGGCTTCAAGGACCCGAACGGCCTCTTCCAGGTGTTCGAGCGCAACAACACGATCCTCGTCACCGACACGCAGGAGAACATCAACCGGATGCTGGAGGTCGTGCGCGAGCTCGACGTGGCGAACCCCGTCCTCGAGGACGTCTTCGTGCGGCAGATCCAGTTCGCCGTCGCGACGGAGATCAAGACGGCCCTGGAGACGATCGTCACCGAGTCGCAGAAGGAGGGGCAGCAGGCGGCGTCCGGCCCGAAGGCGAGCGGCGCGCCCGGCTTCACGTCCGCGCGCCCCGCCGCGCCGCAGCAGGGCCGCCTCCTGAACCTCAACAACCGCCCGGGGCTCAACAAGGCCGAGCCCGCCCCCGCCACGCCGAACGTGACGATGATGGCCCAGGTCTCCGACGCCGACCGGGGCATGATCCGGGGCAAGGTGCTCATCCTCGCCGACGACCGCTCGAACAAGCTCATCGTCATCACCGCGAAGACGAACATGGACTTCTTCGACAAGGTGATCGAGACGCTGGACGTGGAGACGACGCCGGAGGTGAACGTGGAGGTCATCCGCCTCAAGTACGCCGACGCCGAGGACGTCGCCTCGATGCTGAACGACCTCATCGGGAACGGCGCCTCCTCCTCGCAGTCCAAGAACAACCAGAACGCGAACGCCGCGAAGAACGGCGCCGCGAACCGCAACCTCACGCAGACGCGCGCCGGCGGCGCGGGCGGCGCCGCCCGCCCGCCGGCGGCGACCAGCCCCACCTTCTCGAAGACCGCCTCCTCCACGCTCGGCGAGCTCAACAAGGACAACATCAAGATCCTCGCCGACAAGCGCATCAACGGCATCGTCGTCATGGCCCGCCGCGCCGACATGAAGGCCGTCAAGGAGGTCATCGAGGACATGGACGTGAAGCTCTCGCAGGTGCTCATCGAGACCGTCATCGTCCAGGTCGAGCTCGGCGACGACCTCCAGACCGGCATCGACTGGGTCCAGCGCGGGCGCCAGAAGGTGACGACGCGCGAGCGCATGACCGATGCCTCGGGGAACGAGCTCTTCTGGGAGGTGGACGACGCCGGCGAGCCGACGACGTCGACGACGACGACGGACACGGGCTTTGCGGCGTTCCGTTCCGTCTCCAAAATCGTACGCGACGGCTTCTACAACAACGGCCACTACATGCTCGGCGGCGGCGGCGGGTCGGGGACGTCGTCGCTCGGCAGCCTGATGAACGTGGCGACGGCCGTGGGCACGAACAGCGCCGTCATCTCCGCGATCAACCCGATCGGCGGCGGCCTCAACTACTTCCTCAAGAGCGACAAGCTCAACATCGCCGCCATCATCCAGGCGTCGAAGAGCGACAGCCGCACGAAGGTGCTCGCCTCGCCGATCCTCATGACGGTGGACAACAAGGAGGCCACCATCGAGGCGACCGACATGATCTACCTCTTCAGCGGCTACCAGTATTCCGGCTCGACCTATTCCGGCACGCAGGTGCGCAACTACGAGAAGCGCGACATCGGCCTCACGGTGAAGGTGACGCCGAAGATCAACCCGAACGGCACGGTGATGCTGACGGTGGAGCAGACGTTCGAGACGCAGGGCGCGGACCAGAACGTGCCGAACGAGTCCGGCGGCACCGACCCCTACGCGACCGTCACGACGCGCAAGATCTCCAGCGACGTCTCCGTCGAGAACCGCCAGACGGTCGTGATGGGCGGCCTCACGAAGAAGACGAACACCGAGAGCGAGAGCGGCATCCCGATCCTGAAGGACATCCCCTGGATCGGCAAGTGGCTCTTCGGCAGCGTCAGCCAGAAGGAGGCGCGCTCCGAGCTGCTCGTCTTCATGACGCCCTACGTCCTCGACGACGCCGAGGCCGCGCAGGCCGAGGCCCTGCGCCGCAAGAAGGCCCTCAGCGACCCGCGCCCCTGGGAGGACAGCGGCTGGTCCACCTCGCCCCTCGCCGACCCCGTCTCGAAGAAGGAGCAGCTGCGCCGCCTGAACGACGAATGGCGGAAGCAGGACGAGGAGCGCAAGAACCAGAAGGCGATCGAGGAGGCGCGCGAGAAGCGCGCGAAGAGGCTCGCCGAGATGGACGCGGCGGAGCGCCGCGCCTGGGCCGAGAAGCACGAGAAGGAGATACAGGAGGAGAGGGAACGCTTCGAGGGCGAGCAGAAGGACCTGCGCGAGATCATCGACGCCATCCGCGCCAAGCACGGCGACGCCGTCGAAGCCGGCCTGGAGGCCCAGGAGAAGCCCCAGGTCCCGGAAAAGCCCTAGTTGGAACGCAGATGCTTCGCATACGCAGATTTGGCAAAGACCGATGTGGCTACGACGCCCGGAATACCGGGCTACGCCACAATCGGTCTTTGCCAGGATTTGCGGCGTTTCCATCGGCCTCGGTCAACTTGCGTTGTGGTGCGGTCGCAGCAAGCTGCGACCCTCCCGGGAGGACCGCAATTCATTGCGGCCGTGTTCCTTTCTGTAAACGAGGCAATCCTCGATTGTGGCGTAGGCCCCGCAGGGGCCGTCGTAGCCACATCGAGGATTGCCTGATTCTGCGGATTGCGCAGCAATCTGCGTTCCCCTGAAGGCCAGTACAGGCACGTACATGCTGCGCATCGTCCTCAAATCTGCCGACGCCGGCGCCATCGCCCGCTCCTGGGGGATGCTCGGGCGCGTGGCGCGCCTGGGGAAGGGGGCGGAGGCCGTCCTTGACGTCTCGGCCCTGGCGGGGACGAGCGCGGCGCTGGAGGCGTTCGTGCTGGCGCTCAACCGCCATGCGGCGGCGCGGGGCGCCGTGCTGAAGTCCGTCGATCCGCAGGGCCTCCTGGACCATCTCCTCGCCCGCTACGACGTCGCCTCCTACGACCTCGCCCCGCCGCGCCGCCGCGCGCCGTCCCTCTTCGCCTCCGCGGGACGCGCCGCGTGCGAGGCGGCCGCCTCCGTGAAGGGGCATCTCGCCTGCCTTGGCGAGACGGCCGCGACGGCGCTCGGCATGTTCGCGCATCCGCGCCGCTTCCGCCTGCGCGACGCGCTCTGGGCCTTCCAGCGCGCGGGGTGCGACGGCCTGCCGATCACGCTCCTGATCGGGTTCCTCCTCGGGCTCATTCTCGCGTTCGAGTCGGCGGCGTCGCTTAGGATGTTCGGCGTGGAGGTCTACGTGGCGGACCTCATCGCGATCGGGCTCTTCCGCGAGCTCGGGCCGCTCATCACGGCGATCATCCTCGCGGGACGCTCCGGGAGCGCGTTCGCCGCCGAGATCGGCACGATGAAGGTGGACGAGGAGCTGGACGCCCTCACGACGTTCGGCCTCCCGCCCGTCCGCTTCCTCGTGCTGCCGCGCGTCGCCGCCGCCGCGTGCGCGATGCCCGTCCTGACGGTCTTCGCCGAGCTCGCGGGCCTCGTGGGCGGCCTCATCGTGCTGCTCCTGATGGGCGTGCCGCCCGTCGTCTACTGGAGCCACGTCGTCTCGTCCTCCACCTGCCTCGGCATCTCGATCGGCCTCGGCAAGTCGGTCCTCTTCGGCCTCCTCGTGGGGATGATCGGCTGCGCGTGCGGCCTCCGCACGCGCAATACGGCGGACGGCGTGGGCGCCGCCGCCACGGGCGCCGTCGTGGGCGGCATCGTCGCCATCGCCGTCTCAGACGGCCTCCTCGCCGTCATCTGCTACGTCCTTGGCTGGTAAGTCGCCCCTTTGGGGCTTTAAGTAGTTAAGTAGTTAAGTGGTTAAGTGGTTAAGTAGTTAAGTAGTTGAGTTTTGCCTAAAACGAATCTTCAGATTTTATCAGGTCGTATCCTCATTCGAACAACGTCTTGGAATTCCCTCGCTTTCACCTACGTGAATCACTCCCGTTCAACCACTTAACCACATAACCACTTAACCACTTAACCACTTAACCACTTAACCACATAACCACTTAACTACTTAACTACTTAACTACTTAAAGCCTCGAAGAGGCGACTTAATCATTCAATATGAAAGACCATGACCTAGCCATTGAAGTGTCCCACCTGGCCGCCGGGTATCCCGGCGCGCGGGTGCTGGAGGACGTGACGTTCTCCGTGAAGCGGGGCGAGATCTTCGCGCTCCTGGGCGGCTCGGGGTGCGGCAAGTCGACGGTCATGAAGCACCTGATCGGGCTCACGCCCGCGCTCGGCGGCACGATCGCGGTGGACGGCCTCGTGCTGGACGCCGCGAACCGCGACCGCCTCTTCCGCCGCATCGGCGTCATGTACCAGAGCGGCGCGCTCTTCGGCTCGATGAGCGTCCTGGAGAACGTGATGCTGCCGCTGGAGGAGTTCACGCGCCTGCCCGCCGAGGCCCGCCGCCTCGTCGCCCTCATGCAGCTCGACCTCGTGGGGCTGAAGGACGCGGCGGAGAAGATGCCGGCGGACCTCTCAGGCGGCATGAAGAAGCGCGCCGCCATCGCGCGCGCGATGGCGCTGGAGCCCTCGATCCTCTTCCTCGACGAGCCGAGCGCGGGTCTCGACCCCGTGACCTCCAACGCGCTCGACGAGCTGATCCTGCGCCTCCGCGAGACGCGCGGCGTCACGTTCGTCGTCGTCACCCACGAGCTGCCGAGCATCTTCAAGATCGTCGACCGCTGCGCGATGTTCGACCGCGCCCGCCGCGCGCTGGTCGCGCTGGGGACGCCCGCCGACCTGCGCGACGCCTCCACCGACCCCTTCGTCCGCCAGTTCTTCAACCGCGGATGAAATCGCCGCTTCGCGGCTTTAAGTGGTTCAGCCGTCCTGCGGCCTTTAAGTCGCGTCATCGTCCTTCTTGCGTCCTTCATCGTCCTTCTTGCGTCCGCGCGGTGAAAGTGGTAGACTAAGCGCGCCTTTCGGAATAGACCAATCAACTCAACCTTTTCGGAACGCAATCAACCTTTTCCGGATTCAAAAAAGAGGAAAGAAGAACCAAGATGCGCAAGAAGATCATTGCCGGCAACTGGAAGATGAACGTCAAGCCGTCCGAGACGGCGGCCCTCGTGAAGGGCGTCGCCGAGGCGACGAAGGATTTCGCGAACGTCGAGGTCGTGTGCTGCACGCCCGCGATCGACGTGCCCGCCGCCGTCGCGGCGGCGGCAGGCACGCAGGTCGGCATCGGCACGGAGAACTGCCACTGGAAGGAGAGCGGGGCCTACACGGGCGAGATCTCGACGGGCATGATCCTCGACGCGGGCGCGCAGTACGTCATCGTCGGACACAGCGAGCGCCGCCAGTACTTCGGCGAGACGGACGAGACGGTCAACCTGCGCGCGCGCGCCGCGATCGCGGCCGGCCTCACGGCCATCGTCTGCGTGGGCGAGACGCTGGAGGAGCGCGAGGCGGGCAGGCTCGTGGAGGTCATCGAGCGCCAGATGAACGTGGGCCTCAAGGACGTCGCCGCCGCCGACTGCGCGAAGCTCGTCATCGCCTACGAGCCCGTGTGGGCGATCGGCACGGGCCGGACCGCGACGCCGGACCAGGCGCAGGAGGTCCACGCCCTCATCCGCGCGACGCTTGCCAAGCTCGTCGGCGCCGAGACGGCCGAGACCGTGCGCATCCAGTACGGCGGCTCGATGAAGCCGGGCAACGCGGCGGAGCTCCTCGCGAAGAAGGACATCGACGGCGGCCTCATCGGCGGCGCGGCCCTCAAGGCGGCCGACTTCGCCGGCATCGTCGCGGCGGCGGCCGCCGCCCAGTGAGGCGGACGCCCGAAACTCCGTTCTGAGCCATGAAGAACGTGGTCATCGCGGCGGCCGTGCTGTTCTGCACGGCCGCCGTTGCCCTTGCGGGGCCCCTGAAGAAGAAGGCCGCCGCGCCTGCGGTCCCGCGCCCCCCGGCCGCGTCCGCCGGGTACCGTCCGGCGGGCACGGTGGCGTTCGCGAACCTGGAGACGATCGCCCGCACGGTCGCGGCGATTCCCGGCCCGAAGGCGACCGACCCCATCCTCACGCGGGTGGTGCCGGGCGCGATTCGCGGGCAGGGGGTGGCCAGGCTGTTCGGACCGATGCGCCCGGGGGCGCACGGCGTCGCGGTGTGCTACGTGGACCCCGCCGTCGCCGCGCGCATCGCGGCGGCCAAGAAGCCGTCCGACGCGGACCTCGCCCGGGTGAAGCGCTGGTGCGTGGTCTACCCGACGTCGTGTGCGCGGGCCGCCTTCCAGCAGCGGCATCCCGACGCCGTGCCGGACGCGCAGGGGACGCTGCGCGTGCCGCCGGGCCCGCATGCGGGCCGCACGCTGTGGGCGTGGTTCTCGCCGGACGGGAAGTGGGCGGCGCTGGGTCCGTCCGCCTCGGTGGCGGCCCATGCGTTCGGGGCCTCCGCCGCCGCGCGGGCGCGTCCGCTCGGCGCGGACCTCGCCCACCTGCGGATGGACGCCGCCGGGGCGCGGGCCGTCTTCGGCTCGGACCTGTTCGTGCAGGGCGAGCTCTCCGTGCGCATGACGCCCGCCGGGCTGGAGCTGCACGGGTCCGCCCGCAAGATCGCGATGAAGCGCCCGCCCCTGCCGCGCGGCGCGCTCGCGCTCGGGGGCGTGCCGGCGAACGCGCCGCTCTTCGGCGTGACGACGACGCCGTCGGACGTCCACGCCGCCGAGGGCCTCTTCGCGAAGGCGGGCCCCGAGTTCGGCCTCTTCGTGCGCGCCTCGCTCCGGATGCTGAACCGCCCCGGCACGACGACCTACTTCCTCGCCGACCCCGCCGCGCCGCCCGCCGCGCCGCCCGCCGCGCGCCTCGCGAAGATCCTGCCCGAGGCGCGGACGCTGCCCGCCACGGCGAACGCCCTCTTCTGCTCGCCCACGACGGTGCTGCGGCTCTGCCTGCCGAAGGTGGCGGCGAAGATGATGCCGATGGACAGCGCGAAGCTCCACGTGATGCTGCGCCTCCTGCGCCGCGCGCGCGGCGACGGCCTCGGCTGCATGAGCTGGCACGACGGGCAGATGGACCGCCTCCTCATCCGCATCTCGCGCGACGAGCTCTACGGCACGGCGAACCTCTGGAGCATGCTCTTCCTCTAGCCCCGCGTGCGCCGCCTTGTGCTATACTACCTCGCATATGAAGATTGCAGTCATCGGTGACGGGGGCTGGGGCACGGCGAACGCGCTCCTGCTGGCGGGCTACGGACATGACGTGACGCTGTGGGGCGCGTTCCCCGACTACATCGCGGAAATGGGGCGGACGCGGCGGAACGAGAAGTTCCTGAAGGGCGTCGCGCTCCCGGACGGCCTGAACCTGACGGCCGACCGCGCGGAGGCGGTCAGGGGCGCGGAGGTCGTCGTCCTCGCGCCGCCGTCGAAATACTTTACGTCCGTCGTGGCGGGCTTCAGGGGGCTCGTCACGCCGGAGATGCTCGTCGTCTCCATCACGAAGGGCCTCTGCGAGAAGACGAACCGCCGCATGACGGACCTCGGCGAGGAGATCCTCGGGACGGGGCCGGTCGTCGCGCTCGCCGGGCCGACGCACGCCGAGGAGGTCGCGCGCGGCATTCCGACGGCGATCGTCGCGGCCTGCACGGACGCGGCGCGCGCGCGGCGCGTGCAGGCGATCTGGTCGGGCCCGCTCTTCCGCGTCTACACGTCGCCCGACCCCGTCGGCGTCGAGATCGGCGGCGCCGTGAAGAACGTCCTCGCCATCGCCGTCGGCTGCTCGGACGGCATGGGCTACGGCGACAACACGCGCGCGGCGCTCATCACGCGCGGCCTCGTCGAGATGAAGCGCTTCGTGCTCGCCTACGGGGGCGCGCCGGAGACGCTGTCGGGCCTTGCGGGCATCGGCGATTTGATCGTCACCTGCACGTCCGTCCACTCGCGCAACCACGCCGTCGGCGAACGCCTCGGGCGCGGCGAGAAGATCGCGTCGATCCTCGGCTCGATGCAGATGGTCGCCGAAGGCGTCTGGAACGCGAAGGTCGTCCACGAGATCGCGAAGCGGCTGGGCGTCGAGATGCCGATCTGCGAACTCGTCTACGCGCTCTGCTACGAGGATTTCGACGCGAAGTCGGCCTGTGCGGCGATGATGGGCCGCGCCCTCAAGGCGGAATAGGGGCGGACATGCTGCATGCATACAGATTCGTGGCCGTGATTGCGCTCCTGGGGCTTGCGGCGGCCCTGGCGACGGAGAAGGGGAAGCTGCCGCTTGCGCTGCGGGGGCTGAAGAAGACGCTTCAGCGCGACGCGGGCGTGCGGCCGCCCCCCGCAGGCGCGCGGCATGCGGGCGTTCCCGTCTGGAAGCGGCTGGTGGCGCTGGGCCTGTGCGCGCTGGCGTTCGCGGTCGCGGCGATGGGGTGTACGTGGGCGGGCGCGTAGGCCGCGCCGCCGCCGTTCGGTTGCGTCCATGCGGCGGACTTGGTATACTTCCACGCCAACGGTCTTGTCCCGTGGTGTAGTGGCCGCACAGGGGTTTTTGATACCCTTAGTCCTGGTTCGAACCCAGGCGGGACAACCAATGCAGGAGTCGACGAGGTGACGGAGGCAGAAGAGAAGAGCGCGCGGCTTTCCAAGGTGCGGCGGGTCGTCGTACACGGCGGGCTGGCGCACATGGACGACATCATGTCCTGCGCGATGGCGTATGCGTTCGGCGTTTCGCACAACGCGCCGATCGAGCGCCGCAACCCCACGCCCGCCGAGCTGGAGAGCCCCGCGACGCTCGTCCTCGACGTGGGCGGGCGCCACGCCCCCGACCTCCTCGACTTCGACCACCACCAGCGCGCGCGCGGCGAGGAGCCCAAGTGCGCCTTCCGCCTCTTCGCCGAATGGCTGGGCGTGGAGGAGGAGATGCGCACGCTCTTCCCCTGGTTCGACGCCTGGAACCTCATGGACGTGTGCGGTCCGTTCCAGACCGCGCGGATGCTGGGGACGACGCCGGACGCGCTGGCGGGCTTCATCGAGAACCCGCTCGCCGACTGGGCGGTCCGCCGCTTCGCCGACGACGCGGCGCTCCGCCAGAAGCTCACGATCACCTTCTCGAACGAACTGGCGCTCTCCCGTTCGTGCTGGCGGGCGCTGGCGCAGAAGGTCGTGCGCCGCGAGATCGCCGGGCTTCCCGTCGACGACATGACGGCGTGCCGCACGGAGGAGATCTCGCGCGCCTCCAACGCCTGGATCCGCCTGCACCGCCCCGCCTGCCTCCTCCTGCGCGACGGGCGCGGCGAGGGGCATTCGCTCATGCGCTGCCAGGACGATCCGCGCCTCGACTTCGCGCGGTGCGCCGGGAAGCCCTACACGTCCTTCGCGCACCCCGGCGGGTTCATCCTCAAGACGACGTCCAGGGACGCCGACCTGGAGACGGTCCTGGCCGACGCCCGCGTCGACGAGGGGTGAGCCGTGCGCGGACTTTGCCTTTTGACCACGAAAACCAAGAAAGGAAAAGACGAAATGAAGAAGACGATGATGGCGGGCGCCCTGCTGGGCGCGATGCTGGGCATGGCGGGCTGCGCGACGCAGACGGCGTGCATCCATCCGGACACCTCGGCGAAGGGGTGGCGCAACCTCCTCGGGGACGGTCCGCTGGAGCAGGTGGCGGACTTCAAGCCGGGCACGTGGCAGCGCGACGGCAAGGACGGCATCACGTCCACCGTGGACAGCGCGCTCTGGTTCAAGGGCACGTATGAGAACTTCGTGCTCGACTTCGAGTACAAGCTCGACCCCGAGGCGAACTCGGGCGTGATCATCTACTGCTCCGACCTCAAGAACTGGATTCCGAACTCGGTCGAGGTGCAGCTTCTCGACGACTTCGGCGCGAAGTGGCGCAACGATCCGCCGCGCCTGAAGAACGGCGGACTCTACGGCCACGTCGGCCCTGCGAAGAGCGCGGCGAAGCCGGCGGGCGAGTGGAACCGCATGACGGTGTGGGCCGAGGGCAAGCACGTGAAGGTGGCCGTGAACGGACAGCCCTCCGTCGACGTCGACCTCGCGCAGTACACGAGCGCGAAGGTGAACCCGGACGGCACGCCGATCCAGCCCTGGCTCTCGAAGCCGATGGCCGAACTGCCCACGAAGGGCGCGATCGGCCTGCAGGGCAAGCACGGCGGCGCGTGCCCGTACTTCCGCAACGTGCGCATCCTCGAACGCGGCAAGTAGGGACGGGACATGACGGGCGCGAGGGGACTGCTGGTGGGCGCGGCGCTCGCCGTGTGCGTGGGGGCGCGCGCGGGTTCGCCGCTCGCGCCGTACTTCGCCAATCTGCCCGAGGGCATGGACCCCGGGACGATCTCGCGGCGGATTACGGACCAGTTCCTCTCCTCGCGCCCTGAGAACTACCGTCCGAAGGGCTACCACGGCAACGAGGGCTACGGCTGGAACCGCGCCGTGCAGTATTCCGTC
>CAVEVC010000132.1:0-11993 GCA_963618935.1 Clostridiales bacterium CCNA10
CCCAAAGGCAACGACTTTTTTAGTCACATCACGCCATCGCCATTGCATGGCAGTGGATTTCGCTTCGGAACAGCTGCATGAAAGAGAACTCCCCACATGGCAGAACGGTCCATGTGAGTAAAATCCGTGTCGAAATCGCGAATTCAGGCATTCATCCAATTTCGACTATTCCACTCTCTATTTCAGGACTATATAACCCTGCAAACTATATGATCATTAACCCTAAATTCGGGGCAGTAGAATCTGCCTGTCAATCAGATATTTTAACACAGATGCAGGGAGACACTGAGAAATTTGAAATTACCCCCATTCTGTCGTTGCCCAACCAACTCACCCTATTGGTGAAGTAGACCGAGTTGCGTTTTCCTTCGATAAGCTTTGATTTTCATCAAAACTCTGTGCTTTTATGCCTCTGTGGCTCGGTGTTAAAAATCCAACTGCCGTTTTTAGGTTAACGATGTAAAATGAGACTTCACGACGGAACATTCCGCCGTGAAGTCTTACAAATAGCACCCTCATAATCAAGATCTGTCGCAAGAATCATACGGGAGAACTCCATTCACGGGCACATCACGGTCCTGCACGAAAACAAACCGTTCTTCCCAACATTGTTCCGAAGCGAAATCCCTGAATACATCCGTTGAACCGATTGGAAACAACAAAACGGAGACCTCTAAAATTTTTGACATAAAATTGACATGAAAACTGACATCTTCTTTCTGAAGATATGTTATTCTTCCTGCTACCGAAAGGAAAGGAAGGTCGCTATGGAAAAATCAATCGAAAGACATTTGAACAAGCACGGTTACAAGGTCGAAGGCTTCTCCACCTCCCAAGATGAATCCAGGGACGTCTCATTCAAATGTTATGACAAATGGTTCGAGAAAAGTATCCTCGGCCTTGATTCGGAAGAATGTCGCCGTGCGTTCTGGCATGAAGTCCACACGACTGGGCACACGATTGGATCTGTACCACGTACATTGAAGACGCTTCTCCAGGACTTCCACATTTCACGGGGAAGTGAGACGTGTGGCGTGCTGCTTGCCATCGCCTTTGCCCAGGGTGGCATCTACCCTTTCTGGCTTATGGCACGGCTCCTTTCACGTGGCATCACGCGGATGCGTCGAAGTACCTACTATGAACGGGAACGGACAAGACGCCATCGACTGGCAGACGAACGCCGTGCCATCCGTATCCGGCGAACGGCCAATCCATGCCCTACCGTCACTGAAATCCGAGAGGCCTGGCTTCGGGTTCGGACCACTACGAAGCGCGGACGAAAACCAGTCGAAAATCACGTGTTAACCATTCTTCGTCTCGGTGCGCTTCTCGAAGACCTTGAATGCTACGTTGACAACCATGCGTACGTCACACGGGGTGTCCCAGGGATCAAAGGACGGGCACCGGGAATCAAGGGTTTTCTTTCAAACAATGCCCCGGATCTTCATGAAAACTACAAATCTATCATGCGTTGCAAGGCTCTTGCGAAGAAATTCCGCCAAGCCTGCGCTTGTCTCGATCCCATCCCCGTCAAATCCCTCCTGCCGGTTCATGACATGGTGTACTCCAAGCCCAAAGACCGCCAAGAGATTTCCGTTCCTCCAATTACCCTTTCACAGAATTCGTGCGACTTCGCTTCGGAACCATCCGAATTGATTCAGTCTGGACTTCGGACCGTCGATGGAATCGCCTTCCCGATATTTCCTCAGCTGGAAGAACTTGACTCACTTCGGATTTGGATGAATGCACATGGGAACACCGATTACCTGCGAACACGATGCCACCCAGAATGGTCCGCTGGTGTCTACACGGAGAAACACCTGCTTCGACCGGAATCCCTAACCCAAGCGGCCCACATTTTGAAATTCGGCAATGGAACACGCATCGCGCTTGAGGCGGCAATCGCCCTTCGGATCGATCCAACCTGTACGAGGAACGGCCTCGACCCGAACAATCTGGAATCCCCAAAACAAACCCGCGTATCATCCCTCGGACGACATCTCGTCCGAACGTCCAACCGCGTCTGCAATTGGCTCATGCGGCATGGATGGTCCATTCAGACGGAAAACATGAAGACTCCGGCGTAATTCCGCTCAAGAAGACGTCAGTTTAGACAAGGGCGCGTTCAACCTATAGATACGGCAACGAAATATGGTGATTCTCTGCCACAAAGAACACAAGGGCTTTGTAGCCTTCGTGTTCTTTGCGGATCACAATATTTGATTGCCGAAGCAATAAAAACGGCAGTTGGCTTTTTAACACCGAGCCACAGAGGCACAAAAGCACAGAGTTTTGATGAAGGTCAAAACTTATCGCAGGAAAACGCAACTCGGTCTACTTCACCAGTAGGGTGAGTTGGTTAGGCAACGACAGAATGGTGTTTATTTCCAATTTCTCTGTGCCTCTCTGCCTCTGTGTCAAAATATCTGATGGGCAGGCAGATTCTACTGCCGAATTTTGGTTCAAGAAGAAAGCGGGATTTCGCTGCGGAACGTGCTGGAACCGACATTGAAAAGACGGTCAGAAGCCATGCATTTTACAAGAACCTGTACTTCAATGGATTCTGCGCACCCATACTGTGTACCTGAGGATACTGTGTACCTGTACATACTTGTGAATGCTACGACGTGAAATCGCACAATCGGAAAATCAGCAGGGCATTCCGCCTCGTGGCTATCAGGGGTGAGCGCAAGCCAGACAACGGCCAATCAGCAGGGCGGTCCGGCATCATGGCTATCAGGGGGTGAGCGCGAGCCAGACAACGGCCAATCAGCAGGGCGGTCCGGCATCGTGGCTATCGGGGGTGAGCGCGAGCCAGACGCGGAGGAGCTCGCTCGCGCTCCAGGCCTGGGCGCGGCAGCCCTTCTGCGCGTGCGGCGCATCGCCGTCCGCGATCTCGGAGAGGTGGCAGACGCAGCCCGCATTGAGGTTCTCGACGGCGGAGGCGAGGAGCGAACGCGCCGTTTCCTTCGAGGCGAGGCCCGTCTTCACAAGCGCCTCCGCGTACATCGGGAACGGCCACGCCCAGACGGTGCCGTTGTGGTAGGCGGGCTTGCGCGCCGTATCTTCGTCGCCGGCGTAGACGCCCCGGTAGCGCGCGTCGTCCGATGCGAGCGAGCGGATGCCGCCGGGGACAACGAGCCGCGCCGTCGCGCGCACGATGTCCCGTTCGAGCGTCTGCCGCCGCGCCGGGTCCAGCGTCTCGAACGCGCCGAGGGAGACGGCGAACAGCTGGTTCGGGCGCACGCCCCAGTCGGGCGTCGCCTGCGCGGCCGGTTCGCCGTTCGGCGCATCAAGGCAGTCCGCAAGGCCCAGACGTCCCGGCGCGGCAAGGCAGTCCGCAAGGCCCAGAGGACCCGGCGCGGCGAAGAGACGCGCAAGCGAGGCGGCGGCCTTGTCGGCGAGGGCCGTCCAGCGCGCGCCGCCAAGGTAGCGGAGCGCGGCGATCCAGAGGGCCTGGACCTCGACGGGGTAGCCGACGCGCGGCGTACAGGCGGGGTAGTTCGTGTCCATCCACGTGAAGTGCGAGGGCGACCAGACGAGGCCCGAATCGGGATCGACGCGGATGCCGTTCGGCGTGCCCTTCACGTAGTGCGCGACGATCGACTCGGCGACGGGGCGGAACCGCGCCGCCGGCGCGCCCAGGACGGCGAGCGTGCGGATGAACCAGAGCGGCGCGTCCACCGTGTCGCGGTTGCCCGCCGTCTCGCCGTAGATGATGTTCGGGAGCGTGCCGTTCTCCTCGAAGCGCGCGAACGCCTCGACGATGGCGAGCGCCTCCTTGCCGAAGCCGCCCGGAATCGCGCCCTGCAGGAAGATGAACGTATCGCGTCCCCAGTCAAGGAACCACGGATAGCCCGCGATCACGGTCTTCACGTCGTCGCGCCTCACGACGAACAGCCGCAGGGCCTCGCGCAGGGCGACGTCCAGCGGGGACGTCGGCGCGACGTCCTCCTCCGAGGCGCCGCGCGCGGCGGGAAGGCGCCGCGCCTCCAGCCCGTCGCAGGCGGCCGGGCGCGTGGGGGACGTGTAGACGGCATCGAGCGCGGTTCTGCCGCCGACGTCCAGGGAACAGGAGAACCAGCCGGGCGAGTAGAGGTCGCCGCAGTCCTCCTGGCCGCGCGCGGCCTCCTCGGCGTGGGGGACGCAGTAGGACCACGCCCCTTCCGGGTGGAAGGCGCCCCCGTCGAGGGCCATCTCGAACTGCTCCCCCTTCCCATACGGGGCAAAGGCGAATCCCCGGACGGCGCCCTCCCGGTCCAGCGTGCGCGTGGCCGTCGCAAAGGCGTTCTCGACGGCGCCCCGTGCCTTGGTGGTGGCGTGGAAGCTCCGCCATTCGAGATCGGGGCGGAAGACGAGCGTGACGGGGCCCACGCCGTCCCGCTCCGCGACCGCCAGGCGCTCGACGACGAGAGCGGCGGCGCCCGTGCCGTCCTGCGCGAGGGCGAGGGAAAAGCGGAACTTCGCGACGCGCCCGAGGCCGCAGGGGACGACGAACGTCCATTCGGCCCGCCGCCCGGCGGGGTCGGCGCGGAACGAGTCGATGCAGTCGGCGTTGAATTCGCGAGAATAGCCCTCGTACTGCAGCCACGCGCGGCAGCGCGTCCAGAGGACCAGGCGGTCGGCCGGGACGCGCGAGTTCGGGTTCACCGCGAAGAGCGCGTCGTACTGGCTGCGCACCTCGCCCCAGGCGAGCTTCACGCGGCTCGCGGAGCCCGCGCCGTCCGACAGCACCGTCTCCAGGAGGCCGCCCGCGCCGGGCGAAGCGAGGTTGCGGCGGATCTCGTCGCCCGTGTAGACGCGCTTCACGCGCGCCGCGTCGGCGGGCGGCGCGAGGAGGACGCGCGAGGACGTGCGCACAAGGCCCGACGGCGCGTAGAGGGAAAGGACGAGGGTGCGCGCGTCGGCGCGCGTCCCGTCGCCCGCGTAGGCGGGCGCGGAAAGGCGGGCATCGTGGACGCAGCCCACGAGGCGGCTCCGCTGGACGGCGCACGTCGCCTCCCCGTCGTTCAGGCGGACGCGGAAGGGATGCGGCGCCGTCACGCGGAGGACGCTCCCGGCGGAAAGGCAGATTTCGCGTCGGACATCTTCGGGGTAGGCCCAGTCGACGGCGAAGCCCTCCGGCGCGGGCGGCGCGGGCGGGGGCGGCAGGGCGGAGCAGGGGCAGAGGGAGAGGACACGCACCTCGCCGGGCTCGAGCCAGAGGCCGTCCTCCGCGTGGACGCGGCGGCCGAGCAGAAGGTCGTCGGGGTCGCTCGAGGCGGGGAATGCGGCGGCATCCCAGTGCGCCGAGACACCGCGCCCGCAGTCGAGGTTCGCGAGGATGAGCGTCACGCCGCGCACGGCGGCGAGGAAGTTCCCCGGGCCGCGCTCGGCGAGCGTGATCGGGCCGTTGCCCGCGAAGTCGGGATGGTGCGCGACGAGGTGGTTGAGCTGGGCGATGAAGTCGACGAGGTTGTCCGAGGCGCCCCAGTTGAGGTCGTTCTTGCCGTGGACGTCGATCTTCTCGGTGGCGAGCCACTCGACGCCGTTCGAGATGCCCCAGGCGCCCTGGTGGGAGAGGAGGGCCGCGAGCGCGACGCGGAGGCGCGCCCAGGCGCGGCCGCCCTTCGCGAGGCGGTCGTTGTCGTGCGTCTCGGCGAAGTGGACGAGCGTGCCGAGGGTGCGCGCGCGCGCGACGGCGCCGGGGAGGTAGCGCTCGAACGCGGCGCGGTCGTAGGTCTGGAAGATCTCGGAGTAGGCCCAGTCGAGCCCGGCGCGGCCGAGCAGCGCGTCCGTCACCGCGATCGGCCCGCCGAGCCCTTCGAGCATGAAGACCGTGTCGGGGTATTCCGTTCGGACGCGGGCGACGATGTACTTCCAGGTCGATTCGGGGATCATGTAGCCCGCGTCGCAGCGGAAGCCGTCCACGCCGTTGCGCGCCCAGAAGAGGAAGACCTCGGCCATGTAGGCGCGCAGCCCGGAGTGGGCGTAGTCGAGCGCCACGAGGTCGGACCAGGTGACGCCCCAGGCGCCGGGCGAGACGAACGTGCCGTCCGGCCGGCGGCGGAACCAGCCGGGGTGGTGGGTCTGGAGGGTGGAGGCCCAGCCCGTGTGGTTTGCGGGCAGGTCGACGAAGAGGCGTCCGCCGCGCGCGTGGACGGCGCCGACCAGCTCGCGGAACTGGTCGAGCGGCGTCGTCTTCTCGTCGAACTCAGCCATCGCGGGGTCGACGCTGAAGAAGTCGGTCGCGGCGAACGGGCAGCCGTACTCGCCCATGACCGCGTAGGTGGTGGGGACGGGGAAGACGGGGAGGGTCTGGACGATGTTGAAGCCCATCCTGTCCATGATGACGTCGAGCCGGCGCGCGACCTCGCGGAAGGAGCCGAACGGGCGCGGGAAGACCGTGTAGATCGCGTTGCCGCCGCGCGTCTCCGCCGGCTCCACCTTCACCGCGAGGTTGTCCCCGGCGGGCCATTCCGGGGCGTCCGCCCCCTCGGGGAAGAAGCAGCACTTTCCGTGGAAGATTCCCACTTCGCCGAGCGGCAGGTCCACGCGCCAGACGCCGGGCGCGGCCTCCGCCATCGGCACGTCACGCCACTGCCGTTCCAGCGGCGTCGCGCCGAGGTCGTTCTGCTCGACCGTCTCGCGGCGGGCGACCGCCGCGCCGCCGATCTCCGTGCGGAAGACGGCGCGCCCGGGGCGCGGCGCGTCCAGCTTCAGCGTGACGGCGAACGTGTCGCCCGCCCAGCGGAGGTGGGAGGAACCGGGTTCAGGAGCTTGCTGCAGCATCGACGACTTCACTCCCTGTTGGGCTTTCGCGCGCGTCCGTCCGCTCCTCGCAGGTCCAGACGGTCACCGTGACGCCGGCCTCGGCGAAGATCCGCTTCGCGACCGCGAGGCGCGCGGGCGAGAGGACGCACGCGACGACCACGGCGTCCGCGCGCAGGCGCTTCAGGACGGTCTTCGCCTGCACGAGCGTGCCGTGGACGCGCTGGCCGCCGATGTAGAGGCCGCGCAGCAGCGCGTCGTCGTCCAGGAGGCCCACGATCACCCGCCGGTTGCGGAGGGAGGAGCGGACCAGCTCGCGGCGGAACATCGCGTAGCGCAGGCCCGCGCCGTAGACGACGATGCGGCTCGTCGCCGGGTCGTCCGCCAGCCGCCCGCTGTCGAGCGCGTAGAAGAAATCCCGCAGCACGGGCCGGAGCATCCGCACGCCCGCGACGGCCAGCGCCGAGAGGGCGAAGAAGAGGATGGAGAACGCCAGCAGGTCCTGGTGCGGGAAGCGGAGCAGGACGATGGCCGCGGCGCCGCCGAGCGTCCCGACGAAGCAGGCCGCCACGAGCCGCACGTAGTTCGAGATGAGCGCGCGCGCCCACACCGTCGCGTAGGCGCGGAAGAAGACGAGGCAGAAGAAGACGGGCACGACGCGCAGGGGCAGGGACGTGTGGAGGAGGTGCGCGTCGACGCGCCGGCCGAGGACCAGGGCGCTGAAGAGGAAGACGAGGACGAGCAGGGCCGCGTCCGCCGACACGTAGAAGGGGACCGCGAGCATGCGGCGGCGGCGGCGGCTCGCGCCGTCCCGGTCGTGCGCCATCGCGTTCAGGAGGCGCCCGGTGTCCCACAGCTCGATCCGGCGCATGTCGCGCACGACGATGCAGAGGCCCACGACGAAGGCGAGGATGAAGAGGCCGGCGGCCCGGTCGCGCAGGGCGAGGCCGCCGAAGCCGACGGCGACGAGGAAGGCCGCGAGGGCGTAGAGGGCGCCGGCGGCCTTGCGCTGCGAGGCGAAGCGGCGGAGGATGCGATGGTGGAGGTGGTCCGTGTCGGCCTGCATGACGTGCGTGTTCCCCTCGTCCGCCCCGTGCTCCCTGCGCGCCAGGACGGCCCGCAGCGTCCTGCGGAGGATCGCGAGCGCCGTGTCGAAGACCGGCACGCCCATCGCGAGCATCGGCACGCCGAGCGAGACGAAGAGCGAATCGCTCGACTTCATGAAGAGCGGCAGGGTCGAGAGGACGAAGCCCAGGTACATCGAGCCGGTGTCGCCGAGGAAGACGCTCGCGGGGTGGAAGTTGTAGCGCAGGAAGGCGAGGCAGGCGCCCGCGAAGACGAAGTAGGCGAGCGTGGCCTGGGGGTAGCCGATGAAGAAGAGCGCGCCGCCCATGCCGACGGCGGCGATGAGCGCGAGGCCCGTCGCGAGACCGTCGAGCCCGTCGATGAGGTTGAAGGCGTTGATCGCGCCCACGATCCAGAACACCGTGCAGAGGCCGTCGAGGACCGGGGGGATGCCGCCCAGGAGCGGAATCGTGTGGAAGCCGAGGTTGCACCAGAAGAACGCGCCGAGGGCGACGGCGACCTGCCCCGCGAGCTTCACGAGGGGCGGCAGGCCGAACTTGTCGTCCAGCAGGCCCACGACGACGAGCGCGCCGCCGAGCGCCATCATGCGGAAGAGCACCGCGTTCGAGAAGAGCGGCGAGACCGGCTTTCCCGTCATGAGGATGTAGGCGAGAAGCGTGAGGGTGGTCGCAAGGTAGATGGCGAGTCCGCCGCCGCGCGGGACGGGCACCGTGTTGATGCGGCGGGCGGAGGGCGCGTCGACCATGCCGAGCCGCCGCGCAAGCCCCCGGCAGAGCGGCGTGAGGGCATACCCCAGCAGAAACGAGACGAGGGCGAGGCCCCACCAGGGGGCCGTCGCCACGAGGACGTGCAGGAGGTTCCGGGCGAACGTCGTCACGGCAGCGCCCTCGAAAGGCCGTCCAGGAACGCCGTGAGCGCGCGGCGGTCGGCGGCGTGCTCCAGCGAGAAGCCCCCGTCGTTCGAGGCGGAGACCGTGACCATCACCCAGCGGTCGATGCGGTTGAGGACGGACCGGTCCCAGATGTCCCGCAGGATCCGCGCGACGTGCGACGACGTGCGCACGCCCGCCTGGTTGAAGAACGTGTAGGCGAGGACCGACGAGGGCGCGCGCGGGCTCTCCAGGCGGATCGCGCGGAACGTGCGCCCCCCAGCCGCGAGGTCCGTCGGGGCGCACATCTGGAATCCCTGCGCCGGCATGCAGAGCTCGGGACGGTGCAGGGAGCTCTTGGACGTGCCGCCCACGACCGCCGAGACGAGGAAGCGCGCGTAGGGCGTCGTGTAGAGGCGCTTGTGGATGCGCGTGTCGGCGGGCAGGATCGTCCGCTCGCCGAGCGAACAGCCCTCCAGGACGCCGCCGCAGGCCGGGCACGTCCCCTCGCGCCCCTTCTCCAGCTTCGACAGGGTGAACAGGGCCGCGCACTGCTCGTTCTGGCAGTAGCGCACGCCGTCGACCTGGTAGCCCGGCAGGGCGTCCGGCAGGGCGAAGGCCGGCGGTTCCGTCACCGTCGAGCGCGGCGTCAGGCCCTGGAAGACGAAGAGGGGGCCGAGCAGGGCCACGGCCAGCCACGGAAGTCCGCGCGAACGGGTGGACGCGGCGGGGGGCGGCGGCGCGGCGGGGGCGGCCGCCCTCCGCGGCGACGGGGCGCGGCCGAACCGCTCCGCCAGGCGGTCGATCAGCCCCCCGCAGGCCACCATGAGGCAGATGGCCACGATGAACACGATGTAGCCCGAATAGTCGTGGTAGAAGCCCAGCGCGAAGCTCGGGCTCGTCCCGGCGGCGGCGAGGCAGATCGTGAGGATGCGCGTGACGTTGCCGAGGACGGCGAGGGGGACGGAGCAGGCGAAGAGCGCGCCCCGCCGCAGCCACGTCGGCTGCGTGAACCAGGCATACGCCGCCGTGAGGGCCATCAGCGCGAAGATCGAGCGCATCCCCGAGCACGGCGCGGCCACATCGACCGAGAACGGATGCGCCCCCTGCGAGATCACCGCCGTGCCCTGCCGGACGACATCCATCCCGAAGCCCTGCAGCACGAAGAGCGCCGTGCCGCTCGCCACGAGGCGCAGGTGGATCGTCACCGCGTCGAGGAACGTGGAGAGCGGAATCGTGAAGAGGAGGAAGAGCGCGGGGAAGACGAAGAGCCGCGCGCAGCGCCCCCCGTAGAACGCCCACGGGAGCGCGATGCAGAGGCCGATGAACCCCAGCTGCTCGAAGCGGACCTGGAGCCCGCGCGTCCCCAGCAGCGCGAGAAGCGCGCAGGGGAGGCACGCGAGAAGCCCCCAGGGGGACGGCGCGCCCAGGGAACGCTTCAGCGCGTCGCGCTCGGTCCACAGCACATACAGCGAAAACGGCAGCACGAGCCAGCCGTGCGACATGTCCTCCAGCTCGTCCCCGAAGACGCCGCGCACGCGCACGAACATGGCGGAGAAGCCGAAGAGCGCGCACCCGACCAAGGCCAGGAGCGCCCACGTCCGACTGGATTGGAAAGCCTTCCACATGATTTTTTGGGAATTATATCAAAAAACGGCGCGGCAATAAATCCCCGAGGGGCAGGGGCGGTCGTTCCCCTCCAGCAGCATCTCGCCGCTCTCCACGCGCGCGGCCGACGGGAAGGCCTGGGCGATGACGTTTTCGGCGACGCGGCACGACAGGCCCGGCGTGTGGGAGGAGAAGAGGACGAAGAGCGGCCGTTCGGAGAGGACGGCCCGCACGAGGCCGAGCGTCTCCTGGAGGTCGCGCTCGATCTTGTAGGTCTCCCCGGACGCGCCGCGCCCGAAGGTCGGCGGGTCGAGGACGACGGCGTCGTAGCGCCGCTCCCGGCGGAACTCCCGGCGGAGGAACTTGTGGGCGTCGTCCACGATCCAGCGGATTGGGCGGTCCTGGAGGCCGTTCAGCGCCGCATTGCCGCGCGCCCACTGCACCATGCCCTTCGAGGCGTCGAGGTGGCAGACCTCCGCGCCGGCGCGCGCCGCCGCGAGCGTCGCGCCGCCCGAATAGGCGAAGAGGTTGAGGACGCGCGGGGAGGGCCCTGACGCGCAGCGGCCCTGCACCGCCTCCTGAATCCACCGCCACTGCGCGCGCTGCTCGGGGAAGATGCCGAGGTGGCCGAAGTCCGTGCCCGAAAGCCTGAACGCGAGGCCTGCCGTCTCGATCGTCCACTCCTGCGGCAGGGCGCCGCGCCCATGCCAGCGGTTGCCGTCCTCGCGGTCGAAGGACGCCGTCGCGCGGCGCCACGCGGCCCGGTCGCGCGGCTGCCAGAGAGCCTGCGCGCAGGGGCGCACGAGGGTGAAGCGCCCGAAGCGCTCGAACTTGCGTCCGTCGCCCGAGTCGATGAGTTCATAGTCTTCCGCCATGCCCGCTATTATACCATATAAACTTGGCACTTGTGCCGAGGGGGCGTTTTCGGTATACTAGCCGCGCATTTGCCCCTTCGGACTGTAGCTCAGTTGGTAGAGCACGACACTTTTAATGTTGGGGTCGCGGGTCCGACCCCCGCCAGTCCGACCATACGTTGGCACGTCGTCGGGCAGGACGGGCGGGCGGCGCATCTCCGCCCTGTAGCGCCGCCACGGTGTGCTGTGCCAGCCGGGCGCGTCCCTTCGACTCTTCGCTTTCAGACCTCAAGCCTCAGACCCTCTCGACCTGCCCCTCGACGAACTGGCGCGTCTCGGAGTCGAAGCTGAGGCCGATGGCGTAGATCGGCAGGCCACGCGCACGATACGGCTCGGCATAGCCGCGTTCGCGGATCTGCTTCAGCCCCTCGTCCGCCGGCTCGTCCTTCTTCAGCTCGAAGATCCAGACCGACAGGCCGTCCGTCGCCACGACGTCGGGGCGTCCGCCCGCCTGCGTCGGCTCGGCCGCCGTCTCGAGCCCGAGCGCCTGCAGGAGCGCCTTCAGCACGCGCTCGAAGGACATCTCGTGGACGACCTCCTCCGTGCTGCCGTAGGGCAGGTCGGCGTAGAGCGACTTCAGCCCCCGGAAGAACAGGTCGAACTCGCCGTCGATCAGGTGGTCGAGGAGGTGCGTGACCCACGTCTCCGGCCTCTCCGCCGTCTGCGCGGAGACGAGCAGCATCAGGTCGCGGCGCACCTCCTCGTCCGGCAGGCCGAGCGTGTAGCGCCCGTTCGCGTAGTCCGTGATCGTCAGGTAGCCCGCCTGG
>CAVEVC010000133.1:0-12136 GCA_963618935.1 Clostridiales bacterium CCNA10
GAAGGTGCAGCTCTTCGGGCTCGCGGCCGGCGTCGCCGCCGTCGGCTGGTCGCTCCAGCGCCGCGCCAAGCTCGCCGAGGCGGCGGCGGCGAAGGGGGAAGACCCCCTTGCGGCGGCCGCCCCGTCGTCCGACGGCCGGCCCCGCCCGAAGAAGAAGGACGGCGACGACTTCTCGATGGTGACGCCGCTCATGGTGGACATCGACGCGGAGATCCGCACGTCGCTCGGCTACGACGACCTGAACGACAAGATCATGGACGTGCGGCGCGCGCTCTACCACGACCTCGGCGTGCCGTTCCCCGGCATCAACCTCTCCCTCAACGGCGGCCTCCACGGCGGCAGCTACCGCCTCCTCGTGAACGAGGTGCCCGTCTCGGACGGCGTGCTGCGCGCGGGCTACGTCTTCGCGCTCGAGACGGCGGAGAACCTTGCCGCGACGGGCATCGCCTACGAGGAGGGGAAGGAGTTCATCGCGGGCTACGGCACGAACTGGGTCAAGGCGGAGGAGGCGCGCCGGCTCGACGAGAGCGGCATCCGCTACCTCGACCTGAACGGCGTGCTGACCTACCACCTCTCCGGCGTGCTGCGGCGCTACGCGAACGAGTTCCTGTCCCTGCAGGAGACGCGCCTGCTCCTCGACCACATGGAGAAGGAGGCGCCGGAGCTCGTGCGCGAGGTCCAGCGCGTGCTGCCGATCCAGAAGATCACGGACGTCCTCCAGCGCCTCGTGCAGGAGGGCATCTGCATCCGAGACCTGAAGCGCATCACGCAGACGCTCATCGAGTGGGGGCAGAAGGAGAAGGACACGGTGCTGCTCGTCGAGTACGTCCGCAGCGCCCTCTCGCGGTACATCAGCTACAAGTTCTCGGGCGGGCAGAACATCATCGCCGCCTACCTCCTCGACCCGTCGCTGGAGGAGAAGATCCGCAAGTCGGTCCGCCAGACCTCCAGCGGCAGCTACCTCGCGATGGACCCCCAGGGCGTGCGCGCCATCCTCGCGGTCGTGCGCAAGACGATCGGCGACATCCGGAAGATCCAGCACAAGCCCGTCATCATCGTCTCGGTCGACATCCGCCGCTACTTCCGCAAGATGATCGAGAAGGACTACTACGAGCTCCCCGTTCTGAGCTTCCAGGAGCTGAGTTCGGAAATCAACATCCAGCCCCTGGGGAGGTTGAAGCTGTAAGATGAACTGGCTGCTGAAAATCGTCGAGGGCCCGCAGAAGGGCGCGGAGATCGCGCTTGTGGGCGGGCGGCGCGTGAGCCTCGGATCGGACGATGCGTGCGACATCGTCGTCGAGGACGCCGCGCTTGCCGCCCGGGCGTGCGAGCTGGACGTCTCCGAGGCGGGCGTGACGGCGCTGGCGCCGGACGGCGCGGCGCAGGCGCTCAAGCCCTTCGAGGTGCGGACGTTCGGGACGACCGCGTTCGCCGTCGGGCCGGCCGACCAGCCCTGGGGCGACCTCGTCTATCCGGCGCCTGAGGCGCCCGAGGCGCCGCCGGCCGAGGCGTCCGAGGAACCCGAAGCGGCCGAGCCCCCGCCCGACGCCGAGGCGGCGGAGGCTGCCGCCGCGCCGGGGCGGCGGCACGGCTGCCTCTGGGCCCTGTTCGCCCTCGTCCTGCTGCTTGCGGGCGCGCTTGCGCTTCTCCATTTCTTCCGCGCGCCCATCGAGGCGCGCTGGCCGCAGGCCGCCCGCCTCCGCGCGGAGGCGGGGGCCGTCGCGCAGAAGGGCTGGCGCGCCGCGCAGGGGCAGTGGGGACGCTGGTTCGGGCGGGCGCGTCCGGCCGCCGCGCCCGCCGCGAAGGGGCCCGCGCTTGCCGAGCTCGCCGCCCAGCACGGCCTGGCGCTCGTCGAGACGAACGGCGTGCGGAAGCTCGCCGGGAACGTGCGGCGCCGCACGGAACGCCTTGCGATCCGCGCGCTCGCGCTTGCCGACGACCCGGCCGTGCAGTTCGACCTGACGGACGACGAGACGCTGCGCGCGTCGGCGGACGAACTGCTCTTCGTCGTCACCGAGGGCGCGCTCAAGGCGACGGCGGCCTCGAACCGCGTCGTGGCGCTCGCGGGCTATGCGCCCTCCGCCGCGAAGCTGGAGCGGGCCCTGCGGGCGCTCGCCGCTGACGTGCCAGGCATCGAACGGCTGGAGACCCGGGCCGTGCGGGTGGGCGGGCCGCCGCCCGCGCCGGCGGGGACGGCCGCGGCGGAAGCCGCCCCCGAGGCGCCGAAGGGGAGCCGTCCGCACGCCGAGCAGAGGACGCGCGCCGTCGAGCCGATCGCGGGCATCCTCATGCACCCCTATCCCTGCGTCGTGCTGCGCACGGGGCTGCGGCTCGCCGAGGGCGCGCAGATCGGCACGGCGGCGATCGTGCGGATCGAGGCGGACCGCCTTGTCCTCCGGGACGGCAAGACCGAATTCGAGTGGAGGCCCTGACCATGGAACTGCTGGAAATCGAACGCGAACTGGCCGGGCCCGGCTCCGCCGCCGCCCTTGCGCGGTACGACGCGCAGCTCGTCGCGCTCCAGGCGCGCCTCGCGCGCGTCTGCGCGGAGGGGCTGCCTCCGGCGGACTTCGCGCGCTGCGAGGGCCTGGACGAGGCCGTCACGGTCGCCCGCAAGCTCCTCCGCCTCCAGGTCCGCCACGCATCTTAGGCTTCACCCAAAACAACAAGCAAAAAGGAGACACGCACCATGATTCCTTCAGTTCACAATCCCAGCACGAAGGTAGGGATGTACGACAACGTCGATACGATCTCGCGCGTCGGCGAAGGCGGGCAGATCGCCCTCAACGAGGTCATCCACACCGACAACGTCTACAACGCCCTCCTCAACGCGGCGAAGACGATGGAGGACCGCCTGGCGACGTCGCTGAAGACCTACCAGGAGCACCCGGACGTGCAGGCGAACCTCCAGCAGCTGCAGTACGACCTGCAGCAGTGGAATCTCGCGCTCACCACGATGACGAACATCCAGAAGAACATGGCGGACGCGCTCAGCTCGATCGCCTCGAACTTCCGCTAGGCCCTCCCCGTGTTCGACCTGACGGCAGAGGAGGCGCGGCTTCTGCTGAACATCGCCCTCATGGCGGTGGGCGGAAACCGCTTCCAGAGCGCGGCGAAGATCCTCGCCGCGCTGGAGCGGTTTCGCCCGGACGCCCCCTCCGTCGCGGCGGCGAAGGCGGTGGCACTCCTCAGCGCGGGGCAGTTCGAGGCGTGCCTCGACTTCCTGGAAGGGGAGACGGCGACGACGGGGCGCTTCCCCGGAAACCCCATGCTGGCGGCCTTCAAGGGCCTGGCGCTCCTGCGGCTCGGGCGCCCGGCCCAGGCCGAGGCGCCGCTGCGCCTCGCCGCCGGCCAGACGGCGGACCCGGCGGCCGCACAGCTTGCGAAAGGACTGATGGAACATGACTGAAAGCATGATTGTCGAGGCGGTGCGGGCCGCCGGCGGCGTGCAGGGGCCTCTGGCGGCGCAGCGGGCGCCTGCGGCGGCGGATCCAGACGCCGTGGCGCGCTTCGAGGCCGCGATGGCCCCCGAGGCGCCGGCGGAGATCCCGTTCGCGGCCGAGGTGGCGGCGACGTTCAACACCGCCCAGGGCAACTACCAGGAGATGCTTCACCGCGTCCACGCCCTCACCTCGCTCTCGCGTTCCCACGCCCTCTCCTCCGCCGAGCTGAGCGAGCTCCAGTACGAGGTCGCCAATCTCGCGTTCCAGCAGGAGATCGTGACGAACATCGCGAAGAAGGCGAGCGACGCGGTCTCCACGCTCGTGAAGAACGGATAGCATTGTCCGGGAAAGGCTTGTGATGAAACGCATGCTCTGTTGGACGGCGCTGGCGCTGCTGCTGGCCGGATGCGACAAGGAGGCGACGCTCTTCTCGGGGCTCGCCGAGGGCCAGGCGAACGCCGCGCTCGCGGCGCTCCTCGAAAGCGGCATCGCGGCGACGAAGGCGCCCGGCGACGAGGGCACCTGGAACGTGGTGATCAGCCAGAAGGACTTCGCCGAGGCCGCGACGCTCTGCGAGCGGCGGGGCCTGCCGCGCCGCACGTTCAACGGCGTGGGCGCCGTCTTCAAGAAGACGGGCATGGTGTCGAGCCCGAGCGAGGAGCGCATCCGCTTCATGGACGCCATCGCCCAGGACCTCTCCCAGACGATCTCGATGATCGACGGCGTGGTGGACGCGCGCGTCCACGTCGTCCTCCCCGAGAACGACCCCTTCGCGAAGAACGCCCTGCCGAGCTCGGCGGCGGTCGCCCTCCGCAGCCGCTGGGACGCGGACCTCACGGAGGCGATTCCCCAGGTGAAGTCCCTCGTGAAGAACGCGATCGAGGGCCTTGCCTACGAAAAGATCTCCGTCACGGTCTTCAAGGACCCCCCGCCCCGGAAATGATGGACGCCGACGACAGACAGTTCCTGCTGACCGCCGCGTGGCTGTTCGCGCGGCACGGCCAGGGCGCGCGGGCGCGGGCGCTCTGCGAGGCGCTGGTGGAGGACAACCCCCGCGACGGCGTCTCGGCGGTCGCGCTCGCCGAGCTGCGCCTCGCCGAGGGCGACGCGGCCGGCGCGCTCGCGGTCCTGCGCGCGGCCGACGCCCCGCCGGAGCTGGCGCGCGCGGAGGCCCTGCTCGAATCGCGCGCGCTCGCGGCGCTCGGCAAGGCGGACGAGGCCGCGAAGCGGTGGCGGCGCCATCTTGAGGCCGCGAAGGGAGGGGCGCGCCAATGGATCTGAACGAGGCGCGCGCGCTCGTGCGCAGTCCCTTCTGGCCGAAGGTGCGGGCCGCGTTCCTCGCCACCGGCACGCTCGAGGTCTACCCCAAGGACGACCCCCGCCGCCTCGCCTACCTGGACGAGCCCGTGCGCCGGGAGATCGACCGCTGGCTGGAGGGCATCGCCAGGATCGGCGAGTGGCGGAAGGTCGTGGACGGCCCGACCGTGCGGCGGCTCAAGGCGGACCATCCCGGCGTCTACCCGGACGTCCTGCGCTACGCGGCCTACTTCGCGGGCCGGAAGGACGTGCGGCGGCAGCTGATGAAACTCAAATTCCCCGAGGCGTACGAGCTATGCTACTCCTGAAGAAGAAGACCTTTGACGTCGAATCCACGGGAACCCGCGTCGCGGCGGACGAGGCCGCCGTCGTCGCGCGGGCCGAGGCCGTGATGGCCGCCGCCGAGGCCGAGGCGGCCGAGACGCGCCGGGCCGCCCAGGCCGCCTACGAGGCGGAGAAGGCGCGCGGCTACGCGGACGGCCTCGACGAGGGCAAGGCCGAGATCCTCATGCAGAAGCTCAACCTCGTCGACGAGAGCGTGCGCTACATGGAGTCGATCGAGGACAAGGTGGCCGAGATCGTCATGAAGGCGCTCCGCAAGTGCGTCGCGGAGATCGGCGACCGCGAGCTCGTCGTGCAGATCGTGAAGAAGGCCATGCACGCCGTCGTGCGCAGCCAGCGGCAGATCACGGTCAAGGTCAGCCCGGAGATGGTGGGGGCCGTCAAGGAGCGCCTGAAGGGGCTTCTCGCCGAGTTCCCGTCCCTCGCCTACGTGGACGTGGCGGAGGACCCGCACCTCGGCGCGACGGCCTGCGTCGTCGAGACCGAGGCGGGCCTCGTGGAGGCGTCGGTCGAGGGGCAGATCGCCGCCATCGAGAAGTCCATCCGCAGCAACTTCGCCAAGGAAAAATGAGCTCGTCGTTCGACTATATCACGCAGGTGCTGGACCGTGCGGTCGAGGATGCGCAGCCCATCGAGGTGAAGGGGCGCGTCATCCAGGTCGTCGGCACGATCATCAAGGCGTCCGTCCCCGGTGTGAAGGTCGGCGAGGTGTGCATCCTGCGCAACCCCTGGGAGAACTTCGAGGTGCAGGCGGAGGTCGTCGGCTTCACGCGCGAGGCGGCGCTGCTGACGGCCCTCGGCGCGATGACGGGCATCTCGGCGCAGACGGAGGTGATCCCCACGCGGCGCGTCCACATGGTGCCGGTGGGGGACTCGCTCCTCGGGCGCGTGGTGGACGGCCTCGGGCGGCCCATCGACGCCGACCGCAAGGGCCCGGTCCGCCCGGAGGCCTACTACCCGGTCTTCGCCGACCCGCCCGGCCCGCTGGAGCGCCGCATCATCTCGCGCCCGATCTCGCTCGGCATCCGCGCGATCGACGGCATGCTGACGTGCGGCGAGGGCCAGCGCATGGGCATCTTCGCGGCGGCGGGCGGCGGCAAGTCCACCCTGCTCGCCTCCATCATCCGCAACACGGAGGCGGAGGTGTCGGTGCTCGCCCTCATCGGCGAGCGCGGGCGCGAGGTGCGCGAGTTCATCGAGAAGGATCTCGGCGAGGAGGGCCTGCGCCGCGCCGTCGTCGTCTGCGCCACTTCGGACCGCAGCTCGATGGAACGCCTCAAGGCCGCCTACGTCGCCACGTCGATCGCCGAGTTCTTCCGCGACAAGGGCCGGAAGGTGCTCCTCATGATGGACTCCGTGACGCGCTTCGGGCGCGCCCAGCGCGAGATCGGCCTTGCGGCCGGCGAGCCGCCTACCCGCCGCGGCTTCCCGCCGAGCGTCTTCTCCGAGCTGCCGAAGCTCATGGAGCGCGCGGGCAACTCCGCGAAGGGCTCCATCACCGCGCTCTACACCGTCCTCGTGGAAGGCGACGACATGACCGAGCCGATTGCGGACGAGACGCGCTCCATCCTCGACGGCCACATCATCCTCTCCCGCAAGCTCGCGCAGGTGAACCACTACCCCGCGATCGACGTCCTCGCCTCCATCTCCCGCTGCCAGTCGGCCATCGTCCCCAAGGACCACAAGGAGGCCGCCGCCAAGCTGCGCGAGATCCTCGCCAAGTACCAGGAGGTCGAGCTGCTCCTGAAGATCGGCGAATACCAGAAGGGCGCCGACCGGGCGACGGACGAGGCCATCGCGAAGATCGACAAGGTGAACGCCTTTCTCTGCCAGGGCCTCGCGGAGCGCCCGCAGTACGACGAGACGATCCGCCGCCTGAAGGAGGCCGTCTCGTGAACGAGCCGGTCCTGGAGCATGGCATGGCGAAGGTCGCCGCCGGGGCGTACCTCGCGGCGGCGTCCCAGCCGGCGGCCCACTTCGGCACGGCGCGCCTCGCGGGCCTCGGGGGCTTCGTCGTCCCCGACCGCGCGGCCCTGCGGCGCGTCGAGACGGCGGGCGACGCCTTCTTCGCCGCCGCCGAGGCCCCGTTCCTCACGCTCCTCCCGCTCCCGCCCGACGAGCCGCTTTCGGCCGTCTCCGCGAAGCTGCTCGTCGCGCCCCTCGCCTCGCGCGTGCGGGGGCGTTCCCTCAAGCTGATCCCCCTCAGCTTCGCCCGCGCGACGCCCGTCACCGAGCTGCGCACGGGATGGGCCGTCCTCGCGACGCGGAGCCGCACGGCGCGCGTCGCGCTTGCGGAGGGCGAGACGCTGACCGTGCGCCCCGACGCGCTCGTCGCCTGGCTCGGCAGGCCGCCGACGGGGTTCTGCCCGAAGCTGCGCCTCCTCGACGTCCTTCTGCCGCGCGCCCCGCGCAACCTCTCCTTTTCCTTCCACGGCCCCGCGACCGTCTGGTTCGAGGGCGCCGCCCAACCGCCCCGGAGGCCGCATGGGCTACGCGCTTGAAAGCATGCGCCGGATCCGCACGATGCGCGAGGAGCGCGCCGGGACGGAACTGACCGGCGCGCGGCGCGCGCGCGCGGCGGCGGAGCGCGAACACGACGAGAAGGCCGAGGCCTGCGCGCGCTTCGAGGCCACGAAGGACGCGCGGCGCGACCGGATCTACGCGGCGGTGATGGGGCGCCCGGTGACGCGGGACGACCTTGACCGCGCGCGCGCCGCCGTCACGCGCATCGACGAGGAGGGCGTGCTGCTCGCAGAGGCGGAACGCACGGCCCAGGCCACGCTGGAAACGCGCGACCGCGAAGCCGACGCGGCCAAGGTCCGCTACACGGCCGCCGCACGGAACAAGGCGAAGATCGACCTGCACCGCCAGGCCTGGGAGGAGGAGGACCGCCGGATGCAGGAACTGCGCGCGGACATGGAACTGGAGGAGTTTGCGGGAAGGAGGCTGACGGGCGATGACGACGATACCTTCGATTGAGTCGGTCGAGTCCGCGCCGGCCCTCTCGGCCGCCCCTGTGGCCGTCGGGATGCCGACCTCGCCCGCGTTCACGGGGTTGCCGGCAACGCCCGGGACCGAAGAAAGGTCTCTTCCGGGAGGGACGCGCTCCTGCGCGTCCGCGCTCCTTGCCGACAACGCGACCCTCCAGACCGTCCTGGAGGCGATTGTCGCCGCGCCGTTATCGCCTCTCACCCCGCCCGAACGATCCGTTGGATTGCCCGCCCCGTCCACGGCGGCCGTACTTCCTGTCCCGCCCGCATTGGTAGGGGGCGACGTCCTCGGCGCCCCGTCGCCCACATTGGCCGTCCCCCCCGCCGCGCCCGCATTGGTAGGGGGCGACGTCCTCGGCGTCCCGTCGCCCACATTGGCCGTCTCCTCCGCCGCGCCCGCATTGGTAGGGGGCGACGTCCTCGGCGCCCCGTCGCCCACGTTGGCCGTCCCCCCCGCCGCGCCCGCATTGGTAGGGGGCGACGTCCTCGGCGCCCCGCGTCCTGACGTGGGGATTCCCTCGGCGGAATCGTCGCCCGGCGTTCCCGCACACCCGGATGTGGCTGTGTTGGACGGATCTTCCGTCGTCGCGCTCGCGGCGCGCCGAGGACGTCGCGCCCTACCATCGGAAGGGGCCGTGCCAGGAGCCACGCCGCCCACGCCGTCCGCGCCGCCCACGCCGTCCGTGCCCGTGCCCGCCAAACCCCCTGCGATGCGCGGTACGCCGACGATGGCGTCCTCGGGGACTTCGAACGTCGACGCTCCGCCCGCCCTGCCGGTCTCGTTTGCCGTCCCGGAGGTCTCCGCGCCCGCCGCCGCGTCCGCCCCGCCGACCGTCACGGCCGTCGATGCCGTCGTCGCCGCGTTCGCGCCGTCGGCGGCGCGTGCGATCGAACCGGCCCATGTGCTCGTCGAGGCCGCGCGGGCCGTTGCGGACACCCTGCTCGTCACGCCCGGCCTGCTGCGCGGCGAAGGGGAGATCCGCATTCAGCTGCGGCCGGACGTGCTGGACGGCACGGAGATCCACATCGCGGTCGCGGGACGGCAGTTGACGGTCGCCTTTGCGCCGCCGACGCCGGAGCTCGCGGCGCTGATCGAGCAGAACCGTCCGCAGCTGGCGGCGCACCTCGCGGACCGCATCCATTCCTTTCAGATTGCCGTGGACGTGCGCCGCCGCGCGCGCAGTGAGGAGAGGGGCTGAACATGGACGCCGCTGAACTGCTGAAGACGTGGCCCGACTGGGAACATGCGAGCCTGGAGACGGTGCTGACCTCGCCCGCCTGGCGCATGCCCGTGCGGTACGGGGAGACGGCGGCCACGCTCGTGCGCGCCGCCGCCGTCCCGGACGATTCAATTCCGCTTGCCGTCACGTTCGACGGCACGCCCGCCGTCCTCGCTCTGGCGGATTCCTCGCTCTGCCCGGACCTCCATCTTCTGTGGAGCCGCCGCGCCGATCTGCCGCCCGCGCTCGTGCTGGCGCTTGTCGAGAAGGAGTGCGGCGACCTCTTCGCGCTGCTGGAAAAGGCCGCGCGCCGCCAGTTCGGCGTGACGGGCCTGGCCGAGGCGGCGCCCGCGCGGCCGTATGCCTTTGCCGTCGAGGGGCTGTCCGCCCCGCTCGCGTTCGCCCTGGAGCTTCCGGCGGAGCTGCTGCCCGTCTTCGGCGATCTCGCCTGCCTCGATCCCGCGCATCCGTCGATTCGCGGCGCGACGCGGGAGATCTGGGCGGACTACGGGACGCTGGCGATGACGGACGACGAGCTCGCCGCGCTTGCGCCGGGCGACTTCCTGCTGTGCCCCGGGGAGCCCGCGGCGCGGTGGCTGACGGCGCCGCCCGCCGATGAAGCGGCGCACGTCCTCGCCGCCGGCGCGCAGACGGCGACGTTCGCCGCGTTCGCCGACGAGGCCCTGCCGCCGCTCCCCCCGCCCTCGGAGGGCCTTCTTCTCGTCAGGGACGGCCGCGCGTATGCGGTCCTGGCCCCCGGCCGGGTGGGCGAGGCGGCGGCGTACCGTGTGGTGGAAAGGAAATAGGCCCATGTTCCAGACAGATCCCTTCGGACTCATCGTCCTCCTGATTGGCATGTCGCTCATGCCGTTCCTTGCGATGATCGCGACGAGCTACCTGAAGATCGTCGTCGTCACCTCGCTCATCCGCAACGCGCTTGGCATCCAGTCGATTCCGCCGAACATGGTCCTCAACGCCCTCGCGCTCATCCTCTCGTTCTACATCATGGCCCCGACCGTCTCGGAGAGCTGGCAGACCCTGCAGAAGGGGATGAAGGACAACAAGCCCGAGGTCCTCTACCAGACCGACCTCGCTGCGCGCGCCGCCGAGCCCTACCGCCAGTTCCTCATCCGCGAGACCTCCGAGGCGCAGGTCGCGTTCTTCACGCGCACCGCCTCGAAGCTGTGGGCGACGAAGGACGAGACGGGCAAGGCCCAGCCCGCCCAGGTGGACACGAAGAGCTTCTTCATCCTCATTCCGGCCTTCTGCGTCTCGGAGCTCACGAAGGCGTTCCAGATCGGCTTCCTCGTCTACCTGCCGTTCATCGCGATCGACATCATCGTCTCGAACATCCTCCTCGCGATGGGCATGATGATGGTCTCGCCCGTCACGATCTCCCTGCCGTTCAAGCTCCTCCTCTTCGTCATGGTCGATGGATGGACTCTTCTCATCCAGGGTCTCGTGCAGTCCTACATCCACTAGGGGAGACACGCCATGAGCCACGCGCAACTCGTCTTCTACGCCCAGCAGTGCCTGATCCTCGTCCTGAAGCTCTCGCTCATCCCGATTGTCGTGGCGACGGTGATTGGCATCATCGTCTCGCTCCTGCAGGCCCTCACGCAGATCCAGGAGCAGACGCTTGGCTTTGCGGTGAAGCTCATCGCGATTTCCATCACCCTCATGGCGGCGAGTTCGTGGATGGGCGGCGAGCTGTACCTCTACACGCAGGACATCTTCACGCACTTCCCGTTTCTTGTGCGCTAGCGTGTCTAGATTTCCTTATGGGTTCGTCTTCTTTTTGCACGTTAGAAGTTTATGGACGTCGCAGATTTTTCTATAACATTCAAATGCGACGACAATTAGTTCGTATGTGATGCGAGCGACGAGCAGTCCAAGGATGAGGTAGCCAATTGCAAAGCAAGCAGTTCCCCCCCCCTCTCTATAGCGTTCTGGTACCGAATAAACCCAGAAGAGACTGACGCCTACAATGATACAATTGGCAAGGCCGTAAAGAAATCTTGCGAATGGTGGTGTTATGAATGTAATATTGCTGAAACTGTCGTCACCTCCATTCCCTTGGCTTGCTACTTGATCACTGGATCACTGGTAATTTTGCCTACTTGGTCACCGGTAACTTCATCAGTTACCGATACTTCATTTTGGCAGTATGGGCATTTGGTTTTTGAACCATCGTCTGGCAATTCAATCGATTCTCGGCAGTATGGACAACGCCTTTTTAATGTATTCATTGTGTTCGTTACTTTTGGCTCCTACTTGATGCGCGGTTTGTCGCTGAGGGAGTTCAGTACATAAAAAGAGCGCATTCTGTTCATGTACTCCCACGAAGCCCTACCACAGGCCCACTCGAATACATGAAAAGAAAATGCGCCCAATCAGGCGCATCTCCACTTGCATGCCGTTCGAGTGATGAAATGGTGGTAGGTTTCGTGTGAACGACACGTAGCGTTGATGCCACGTAAATTGAATGCGATTGTGGGTGGGCTGGGGCGGCATGCGCAAAGCACATGCCAAATCAAGCCAGTTCACAATCTATGGACTTTCGGCGACAAGCAGAACCTCTCGCTTCAAGCGGGTTCAGCATAGCACAACCCACCACGCAGCGGGAAACTGAAATCTAAGTTTGTGGAGAGAAGTTTGCGTATACGTGTCAAGAATTGGTTGTCCGTGGTGTCAAGAATCGGTTGTCCGTCCTGAGCAGTATACCCGAAAAGAGGTAATGGAAACAGAAGGCTCTAGACGCCTACACAAAAAAGATTATTACGCAGTGAAATCTCATTGCGTCTCGCCGCCCCCTCTGCTAGAC
>CAVEVC010000134.1:0-4933 GCA_963618935.1 Clostridiales bacterium CCNA10
GCTCGACCCGACGTTCGTCAAGGTCTGCGCGTGGTACGACAACGAGTGGGGCTATTCCAACAAGGTCCTCGAGATGGCGCGCGTCATCGCCAAGTAAGTGGCGGACGGGCGCTGAAGGCGACGCCGTGCGGGTTCCCGCGCGGCGTCGTTTTTTTTTGCCGGGGAGGGCGCGGACGCGCGCCCCTACCACGCCCCCCAGATCCTGTCACTCCTGTAATCCTGTCAATCCTGTCAAAAACGATTCTCCACGTTCTCCCGGTCTCGCATTTTCAAGCGCGCCCCTCCCGGCTTCCCTTCGGCGAGAGGTTTTGCTAAACTGGGGACATGAAGAAAACGATATGCGTGGTGGCCGCCGTCTGCGCGGTCGTGGGAGGGCTCTTCGCCGGTCCGGCATGGCGCGGCGAGGCGCTGCGCGCGTGGACGCAGGGCGGACATCAGGTGAGACAGGCCGTTGTCGAGGACGGGCGGCTGAAGGTCGTCTGCGGCGGGAACGACGCGCACCTCTACAGCTCCACGTTCGACCTCGCCGCGAAGCCGACGCAGGAGGTCGTCTTCCGCGCGAAGGGGAACCGTTCGGGGAAGGGCGAGCTCTTCTGGATGCAGCCGGGGAAGGGTCCGGCGCAGAAGCTCTCCTGCGCCTTCGAGTGGAACGGCGACGGCGCGTGGCACGAATACCGTCTGCGCCCGTACTGGCAGGGCGAGAAGCGCATCGGCCGTCTGCGGCTCGACTTCCCCGCCTCGGCGGCGGACGGGGGCGTCTTCGAGATCGAGGGGCTGGAGATCGCCGAGGGCGCGGATGTGATCGCCGTCGCGGCCGCGCAGTACGTGGGCGTGGCGTTCGCGCTCGAGGCGCAGGCGGATGCGCCGGTCGGGGTCCTGTGGGCGGGTGACGGCGAAAGCGGCGTGAAGCGGGAGGAGGTGCGCGTGCCGGGAGACGGGCGGACGCACCGCTTCTTCCTCTACCTGGCGGACCGACGCGCGTGGTCGGGGCAGATCGGGCTCATGCGCCTGGAGACGCCGCCGGGCGTCCGGCAGGTCGGCGACCTCTCGTTCGTGCGGGAGGAGCCGGCGCTGCCGCCCGATCTCGTGGTGACGCGCGCGCGGGCCGCCGATGCGTTCAACCGCGCGGGGACGCCGGTTCCGCTGACGGTGCAGGTGGCGAACCTGGGGACGGAATGCGCGCG
Source organism: Clostridiales bacterium CCNA10 (assembly GCA_963618935.1). Classification (GTDB taxonomy): domain Bacteria; phylum Verrucomicrobiota; class Kiritimatiellia; order RFP12; family UBA1067; genus RUG572. The sequence goes on from CAVEVC010000134.1 coordinate 1,185, forward strand.
GGCGGTGCGCGTGAAGCCGGCCGCCCTGCCGCCGGGGGTGCGGATCGACACGGCGGCCTCGCGCCTCGTGCAGGACGTGGAGGGCGGCGGGACGGCGACGTTCGGGATCGTGCTGGCGTGCGACGCGGCGCAGACGTTCACGGCGCGCTTCGAGGTGGGCGGGAAGGACATGCCGCCGCGCGCGGTGGCGGTGCCTGTCGAGGTGCTGCCCTCCCTCGATCTCCCGAAGGCCGCCTACGTGCCGGAGCCGAAGCCGGTGGAGACGGACTACGACCTCGCGGCGCTCTACTTCCCCGGCTGGGACAAGGTGGCGGCCTGGGCGCGCGTCTGGAGGACGTGCCCCGAGCGCAGGCCCGTCCTCGGCTGGTACGACGAGGCGAATCCCGAGGTCGTCGACTGGCAGATCAAGTGGCTCGTCGAGAACGGCATCCGCACGCTCTACGTCGACTGGTACTGGAACCGGGGCTCGCAGCACCTCGACCACTGGGTGAAGGCGTTCTACAGGGCGAAGTACCGCTCGCACCTGAAGTGGGCGCTCATGTGGGCGAACCACAACCCCGCCGGCAGCCACTCCGCGGAGGACCAGCGGGCGGTGACGCGGTTCTGGATCGAGAACTACTTCCGCACGCCGGAGTACCTGCGGATCGACGGGAAGCCCGTCGTGTGGATTTGGAGCGCGCAGAACATGGAACGCGACGCGCAGGCGGAGGGCGGCTGCCGGCGGCTGCTGGAGGTCTCGCGCGAACTGGCGCGCGCGGCCGGACTTCCGGGCATCCGCTTCATCGCGATGAAGTGGCCGGAGGCGGACTGCGCGCCGGCGACGATCCAGCGCTACAAGGCCTTCGGCTTCGACGAGACGGGCATCTACCACTTCATGGACCACGGCGGGCGCTGCCCGTCGAACCGCCGCTTCTCCTACCGCGCGGTGGCGGACGCCAACCCCGCGAACTGGTGGAAGCAGCACGAGGCGGACGTCCTCCCGTTCCTCCCCAACCTCTCGACGGGCTGGGACGACCGCCCCTGGAACGACCGCTGCGAGATCTACGGCAAGAACGCGGACGACTTCCGCCGCATCTGCCGCGCGGCGAAGGACTTCGCCGACAGGACGGGCGTGAAGCGCCTCTGCCTCGCGCCGCTGAACGAGTGGGGCGAGGGATCCTACGCGGAGCCGAACGCCGAGCACGGGTTCGGGTTCTACGAGGCGGTGCGCGAGACGTTCTGCAGACGGCCGGCGGCGGGCTGGCCGCTCAACTACGGTCCGAAGGACGTGGGGCTCGGCCCCTACGACCTGCCGCCCCCCGAACCGCCCGCGCGCGCGACGGCGTGGTCCTTCACGGACGGGAAGACCCACGGCTGGCAGGGCATGATGAACGTGGCGGACTTCGGCGCGAGCGCCGACGGGCTCGCGTTCCGCTCGACCTCCCGCGACCCGGCGCTCGCGTGTACGTTCGTACACGTCGCGGCGGCGGACTTCGCCCGCGTGGTGGTGAAGATGAAGGTGACGGGGGCGCCGGCGGCGGACGCGCAGCTCTTCTGGGCGGGTCCGAACGGGTCGGTCGGCGAACGCACGAGCGTGAGCGTGCCCGTCGTCTGCGACGGCGCGTTCCACGAATACGTCTTCCCCGTCGGCGCGGCGCGCACGTGGCGGGGGCGCGTGAACCACTTCCGCTTCGATCCCGTGAACGTGAAGGACGCGCAGGTCGTCATCGCGTCCATCCGCCTGGAAGAGGAGGCGGGGAAGTGATGCGCGTGGGCCTCGGCTACGACTCCCACCGCTTCGCGGAGGGGCGGAAGCTGATGCTGGGCGGCGTGGAGATCCCCGGCGCGCGAGGGCTCGCGGGCCATTCCGACGCGGACGTCCTCGTCCACGCGCTCATCGACGCGCTGCTCGGCGCGGCGGCGCGCGGGGACATCGGCTCGCACTTCCCCGACACGGACCCCGCGTGGGCGGGGGCCGACTCGGCGCAGCTGCTCGCGCGGGTCGTCGCCGAGCTCGCGGCGAACGGCTTCCGCGTGGGCAACGTGGACGCGACGGTGATCTGCGAGGCGCCGAAGCTGCGTCCGCACGTCGCGGCCATCCGCGCCCGCCTGGCCGGCCTGCTCGGCGTCGCCGTCTCGCGCGTCTCCGTGAAGGGCAAGACGAACGAGCGGATGGACGACGTGGGCGCGGGGCTCGGCATCGCCGTCCACTGCGTCGCGCTGCTGGAGGCGGCGCGGTGACGCTCTACGACACGCACGCGCACTTCTTGGACGGGGACGACGTGGCGGCGCTCTACGCCCGCGCCGCCGAGGCGGGCGTGGCGCACGTCCTCGCCGTCGGCGGCAGCGAGGAGCTGAACCGCAACGCGCTGCGCACGCCGGGGCGCGTCGCGCTGGGGTGGGACCGCGACCAGCTGGACGGCGTGCCGGAGCGGATGCGGCAGCTGCCGGGCCTGCTCGACGCACACGCCGCGCGCGTGGCGGCGATCGGCGAAATCGGGCTGGACTGCCACTACGAGCCGCAGACGCTGAAGGCGCAGGCCGGCCTCTTCGCGCAGCAGCTCGCGCTGGCGGACGAGCGGGGGCTGCCGGTCGTCGTCCACACGCGCGAGGCGGACGACGCGACGCTCGGCGTCCTCGACGAGGTGCCGTGGCGGCACGGGGACCGTCTGCGCGGCGTGGTCCACTCCTACACGGGCGCGCCCGCGTTCGCGGGGAAACTGCTGGACCGCGGGTTCATGGTGTCGTTCTCGGGCATCGCGACGTTCAGGTCCGCCGAGACGGTGCGCGCCTCGGCGCGCTACGTGCCGGGCGACCGCATCCTCGTGGAGACGGACGCGCCGTACCTCGCGCCCGTGCCGCTGCGGGGGCGCCCGTGCGAGCCGGCCTTCGTGGTCCACACCGCCCGGCGCCTCGCGGCGGAACGCGGCCTGGCGGCCGAGGCCTTCGCCGCGTTGACGACGGCGAACGCCCTCTCGCTGTTCCGGGCCCGCACCGCCTGAACCGCCGCGTTGGGGAAACTGAGGGGCGTCCCTCCCGCGGCGTCCGCCCTCCGGGAGGGTCGCGCTTGTCGCGACCGCCGGCCCGGTGCGCACCGTACCCGCGCCGCCCGCCTTAGGTGTCGCGCCCGTCCTCAGATTCAATGGCAAAAGCGGAATACGATGATGATGCTATATGGAAACGCCATGTCTTTACCTATTCCGCAGTATACAGAATAGGTGAAACTTTTTTTCGTCACAAATGATTTCACCTAACAGAACATTTCTCGTATAGGTGAAATTTGCCGTTGTCTAAACGAAGGAAATATGCTATCATTCACGAAAAACAGAGAGAAAGGAATGATATGTTTTTCGGCCGCGAAGATTTGCTGGATCAATTGGACGGCTTGTGGGGAAAGTCCGTCTCCTCGCTTGTCACGTGCCGGGGGCGCCGTCGCATCGGCAAAAGCACGCTGATTCGGCGTTTTGCCGAGAAAAGCCATGCAAGGTTCATCAAGGTCGAAGGGATCCGTCCCCATCCGGGGCTGTCGAACGCCGATGAACTTGATGCGTTTGCCGCGCAGCTCGCGGCGCAGACGGGTTGCGAGCGGACAGTTCCGATGGATTGGCTGAACGCCTTTATCCGGCTCTCGAAGGAGATTCGCGCAGATGAGCGGACGGTCGTGCTGTTGGACGAGGTCTCGTGGTTGGCGTTTGACGACAAGGGCTTCTCGAACGTCCTGCGCATCGCGTGGGAGAACTACCTGAAGCAGCATGACCGCCTGATTCTGG
>CAVEVC010000135.1:0-10998 GCA_963618935.1 Clostridiales bacterium CCNA10
GGGGCCCGGCGCGCGATCTACCCGCATTCGGCACCCCTGGGGCCCGGCGCGCGATGTACCCGCGCCGCCCCCGGCGCGTGGCGTCCACAAACGGGCGGTCGTACGTCCCGCAGTACGGGCAACGCACGTAGCGCCTTGCCTGAAGCCCTGCATAGCCACACGCCAACATGGCAACGTTCACCTCCAAAAGCCCCCTCGGACGTCGCCCCGCGAAAAAGATGTCCGCAAAGGTCCCCTTGGACGTCGGTCCTCGAAAAAGATGCCCGTCATCAGATAGGCCGGATTCGCCTAGGCCCGATTCGTCAGTATCATGACCCGCCCGCATCATGAGCCCCGCGTATGCCTTCTGCCACCGCCACCACCTTCTGAATTTCCTGAAATCCGTCTCCATGCCCGACTCCTCCCAGCAGAACCGGCTAGCCCGCTTTTTATAAAAAGCGGGCTAGCCGAGAAGCGAGACGAGAAGCCGCGAAAGCGGATCGACCGGTTCGACGTAGTGGTATGTGGCACAGGCGGCTTCCGAGTCATCGGGATCGATCAAGCCCGCGTCAACGGCCATCTTCAGATCGCGCCCAAGGTGCCGTGAGGGATGATGTGTCCGTTCGCAGATCTCCGCTGCGGGAATCGCCCCCGCCTGTGCCACGGCGGCAACAACCCGTGCCCGGAATGGATTCATCAACGCCCCGAAGACGGACCCCAGAGGGCCAAGATCGACCTTCCCCGCCCCGGCGACAAGCGCCTCCACAAATTGGCGGACCTTTGGCCGCGCCCGCCGCATGTCCGGCATGTAGTTCACATAGCACCCCGCCCGTTCGCGCCGGACGACGCCGATGCGTTCAAGCTGCTTCAGGTACTGGCTCACGCCCGACACGCCCAGCCCCGAGGGCTTCATCTCCTCGCCGAGAACGCCGACGTTCACGCCGTTCCGCGACGCATACGTGCGCATCAGGATCTCCAACCGCAACGGGTTGTAGAGAAGTTTGCACATCTCGCACAGTGCTTCCATCGTACATCCTCCTTCGTGCCCGCTTTTTATAAAAAGCGGGCACGAAGGAAGTATACCACATCAAACGGTGGCCAATCAGCATCTTTATTGCCGCGTCTATGCGACTATGCGAACAAGAAAATGGCACCGAGCCCTAATCCAAAACCAACGAACCACACACCGCCCAGCACCATCTGTGCGCAAGCCCACATCCAACGCCGACGGACAAGCGAGACCATCCACGATACAAGGTACACGAACACGCCCCCCAGGAACGGTACCGCCACCGTCAAGCCCATCCAGCGAAGCCAAGGACCACGCGCCGAAGGAAACTGCCAGACCAGCAGACGTTCAAGCACCTGTTCCGAAAGGACCAAGAGCGACGCTCCGCACAGCACGGCAAACGCACCGTACCACGTGTCAAAAAGGAAAGCAAGCAAACGTCTCATGCACACTCTCGATACGGCAACGAAATAGCGCGATGATAACTGCCACAAAGATCGCAAAGGGCACAAGGGCTTTGCGTTCATTGCGGCTCACACTATTCGATTGCCGAAGCACTATGATACCATTGTGGAAACTCGACGGCAACTTCAAATGCCATATCCCATTCCTCTCCTCTCTGTTCTCGCCGCGAACGTTGGTTCCCACATGGGTTCCCTTTCCGTCGCCATTATTGAGCATGCCATGGCGAACACGGTTCCGCCCGGTCAAACTTCTCGTTCCGCAAGATCTCGGCGCGAAAGGGGGAGGGACGCAATACAGTGTGTCCGAACGTTGCGCCCGAGCGCTGTCCGATCGCAACAAGTTGCGACCCTCCCGCTCGGCGCGTGGCGTCCGCGCGATCCCACCACGCCCGGTTCCAACGTTGGTAGGGGCGCGCGTCCCGCGCGCCCGCCCACGCCCAGGTTGGCTGGCGAACGCCCCGCGCCGAGGGCGGGCCGCCGAGGACGTCGGCCCCTACCATCGGCCCGCGATGCGAAGACGTCGGACCCTGCCATCTGCCCGCGATGAACGTGGTGAAGGCGGCGCGGGCCGCAAGGTCAGAAGCGCGGCAGCTTCGCGCGCGAATCGGCCATGCCGCCGATGCGGTTGCGCAGCTTCCAGATCCGATCGTGCTCCTCGCGGAGAAAGCGGAGGCGCCGCTCGTCGCGGCGGTTGCACGCCGCGTCGACAAGGTTCGCCATGTACACGATCTCCAGCGCCCATGCGTTCGGATAGGCCCCGCCCGCGTAGGCGGCCGCCGCGTGGCGGCAGCCCTCGGCGACCGCCGAGATCTCGGCGAGGATGGGGTCCGTCAGGCCCGGATGGCGCGAGTAACCCCGGTCGTTCGCGAGGATGCGGAAGAGCTCGCTCGCGTTCGCGCGGCGCGCGCCGCCGCGCAGGTAGAGCGTGCCAAGGCGCAGGAGCGTGCCGCCGAGCGGCACGCCCATGACGCCGTTGAGGGCCGATTCGAGGTCCATCTTCGCGGCGACGGCCCCCTCGTGCGCGAGCATGCCGCCGAAGACGAGCCCGGGCAAGGACGCGGCGAGCGGCTGCCAGTGCCCGCCGTCCCCCCAGTCCGCCACGAGGAAGCCGCGCGCGCCGTGGCGCCGGCCCGCGCGCTCGGCGGCGATCATGTTCTCGCGCATGTTCTCGACGCGGCCGGCGAGCGAGTTCCACGCGCTCGTGCCGGGGCAGACGTAGAAGTCGAGCCCGGCGGCGCGGAACTTCGCGGCCTCCTCCATGAACGGATGGTCGCCCTCGTAGCCCCAGTCGAGGGCGATGAGGTCCTTCGGCAGCTCGGGGACGAGCTCGGGATGCTTGAGGATCACGTCGCCCCAGAACATCGGCCGCTTCCCGTGCTTCCGCGCGAGGGCGGCGACCTGCTTGAGGAAGTCGAGGTAGACGCGGCCCGCGCCCCGCTCCCGCACGGCGGCGGCGCTGCGCCCCCCGCCCAGGAGGTCGAAGGTCTCGTCGCAGCCGACGTTGAAGAGGCCGGAGGAGAAGTTCGGCAGCAGTTCGGCGTAGAGGCCGTCCAGGAACGCGAGCGACGCGGGGTCCGTCGGGCAGAGCGTCGTCGGCTCCTTCCTGAAGCCGCCCCACGGCAGGGGCGCCCCGCCCTGCGGCAGTTCCGCGAGGTGGTTGTAGGCGGGCTTCGCCAGCCAGCGCTCGAGGTGGCCGAAGGAGTTCTGGTTCGGCACGAGGTCGATGCCCCGAAGCGCGCAGTAGGCGTCCAGCTCGCGGACCTCCTCCGCCGTGAGCGGCGAGGCCGCCGCCCAGACGTCCCGGTGCGCCGAATAGGCGAACGTGTGCTCGGTGTAGAGCTGGAGCTGGTTGTACTCGAACTTCGCGAGCAGGTCGACGACCAGGCGGAGCGTCCCCATCGTCGGGACCTTGTCCCGGCTGATGTCGAGCATGTAGGCGCGGACGTCGAACATCGGCCGTGTCCGCAGCCCCTTACGCCCACTCGACCTTCGCGCCGTCGGACCTGTTCACGCACCGCGCGTAGTCCACGGCGGGCTCGCCGAAGAGCATCGCGTGGAACGGCGCGCCGCGCGGGATGCCGAAGAGGCCGGCGGCCTCGGGCACGGCCGCGACGATGTGCGTGAGGAAGCCGAACCACGTCGTGCCGATGCCGTTCGCCTGCGCGAGCAGGTCGAAGTAGGCGCACGCCGCATCGCAGTCCGCCTGCGGCGTGACGGCCTTCGGGTCGCCGATGACGACGAGGACGTGCGGCGCGCCCCGGAAGAAGACGTCCACCTCGGGGCGCTTCTTCCAGCCCTCGACGATCTTCCGCATGTTTTCGGGGAGCTGCTCCAGATGCGCCGCCAGCATCTCCATCGTCGCCTGGCGCAGCGTCGCCATGCGCGCGGCGCCCTCCACGACGCGGAACGTGAGGTGGCGCACGTTGCACCCGGTCGGCACGTACTTGAGCGTTTCCAGCAGCTCCGCGATCTCGCCGCGCGGGATGTCCGCCTTCACGAACTGCCGGACCGACCGGCGCGACCGCAGCAGGTTCGCCAGCTCGTTCGGCGGGGGGATCGGCATCTGCGCAAGCGGCGTGCAGGCGTCCGCGCCCACGCCGTTGACCGTCACTGCGCCCTCGGGGCACACCGCGAGGCAGTGCTGGCAGTTCACGCACTGCCCCTCCCGCCCTTCGCGCACGGCGGGCCGGCCGTCCTTCATCGCGAGGACGCCGAACGCGCAGTCCCGCACGCACGCGCCGCAGCCCCTGCAGAGGGCACTCACCTTGAATTCCATCTTCCGCCTCCTCTTCCTGAAAGCCTCAGTCCCGCGCGATCCGCAGCCGGTCGATGACGCCCCGCCCGGACGAACGGCCGTCGCGGTTGACGTCGTCGAACACGGTCGCGCGCACAAGCTCCTGCGGCGCCGTGCCGCGCACCTTCAGCCCCTCCACCGTCACCTCGCCGACGCGGCAGGAGACGTAGGGGTCGAAGATCTCCATGCCCGCCTCGCCGTCCTTCTCCGGGAAGAAGCAGGACTTCGGGCCCACCACCGCCAGGTGCGAGAGCGGGAAGCGGTCGAGGTGGAACGTGATGTCGATGTTCCTGAAGTGGACGGACGACAGGTCCGCGCCGAACTCGAAGGCCCCGAAGTGCCCGCGCACCGGCTCCGAGTCGCGGTACTGCCCCATGCAGTCGATCGGGCGCGCGAGGTCGATCTCGATGTCCTCGAAGAAGAGGTTGCCCCCGGTGCCGACCTCCGCCCACTCCGGCTCCGTGCCGATCCGGTAGCGCGGCGTCTGCAGGTACATCTTGAAGGTCATGATGCCCTTCACGCGGCGGAAGACGACGTTGGAGATCGCGCAGTCGACGACCGCGCCGTCCGCATACCGGTACTTCGCCGGCTGGATGCGGATGGCGGGGTAGCCGCCGCCCACGAGCTCCAGGTCTTCGCAGAGGATGTTCCGCTGCGGGCCGAAGTTGATGGACGAGTTGAGCCAGTCGTAGGCGTTCAGCGCGACGAGGTCGTCGCCCACGCCGCCGCGCACGTCGCGCACGTGGACCTCCGAGAGGTTCCCATTCAGGTGAAGCCCGTCCGCATGGCACGCCTCGAAGCGGATGCGCTCGTAGCGGTGGCCCGCGCCGTCGCCCGCCTGCACGGCGAAGCCGCTCGTGTGGACGAACGTCGCGTCCCGCACCGTCACCGCGTCGCAGTTCCCGAAATAGAACAGCGTGGAGACGCCGTAGTGGGCGCCGACCTTCCGGGGGGCGAGGTCGAAGCGCCCCGTGGCGCCGTAGCCGCGCCGCGCGCGCATCCAGTCCTCCCAGCGCCCGCCGACCACCGCGATGTTGCGGTCGCGGGAGCCGGGCGGAATCGGCGCAAGCGTCCCGTCCGGCGCGTGCTCGTTGCGCAGCATCAGGACGCACGTGCCCGGCAGCAGCGCCACCGTCGCGCCTGCGGCCTCGATCCGACGGTTCGACGGCACGCGCACGGTCCCATCGACGTAGTAGGGCCGATCCGACGCGGGGATGCGCACGACCTCGTGCGCGGCGACGGCGGCCTGCAGCGCCGCCGTCCACACGTTCGTGCCGTTGACGCGCGCCACCAGGTGCGCGTAGTCCGCCACGGAACAGGCGTCCGTCAACGCCGCCTGCGCCGCGTCGAGCGCCGCATCGGACGCGGCGACGGCCTGCTCGATCGCCCGGTAGGCGGCTTCCGGTTCGGCGGCGCGCGCCGGGAGCCCGCCGCACGCCAGGCCCGCCGCCACGGCCAAAAGGGTCCGCCGCAGCCACGTGAAGGCACGGATGACCTCGAAGTTCCGGATGATCTCGATTCGTCTCAGTTCGCCAGGTTTTCTCATGCCCACAGTATAGCACAAGCGCCGCCCCCGCGCGAACCGAACGCCCTAGTGCGTGCGGATGAAGCGGAGCATGTCGTCGTAGCACTCGTCGAGCTCGGCCTTCTGGTCGGCCGTCAGCGTCACGTCCACGAGCTTCCACTTCCTGCTGTCGCCCACGGCCACCGTGCCCTGCTCCTTCTTCTCGGCCTTCAGGTATTCGCGCGAGACGGTCGTCTCGAACACGCCCTGCCGCTTGAGGTAGTAGAGCGAATAGCCGCGCAGGCCGCCCGGGTAGTTCCGCTGGTCGATCAGGAGGCGCAGCAGCGCATAGGCCGCCGTGAGCGTCCCCTTCGGATCGCGCGCCTCCATCTGCCGCCAGATGTATCCGAGCAGCGGCGCGTAGGCGCAGCGCTCCGTCACCAGGCCCTCGCTGCCGCAGCGGCGGCTCTGGTGCAGCCACTGCCAGCCGCCCCAGGCGCTGTAGACGGTGTGGATGACCGGCTTCGCGGCGTTCTCCTGCTTCATGCGCTCGTTCGCCTGCGCCCCGCCGCTCTCCTCCTTGATGTAGCCGAACGTCTTGGGCCACTTCCTCGCGAGGTCGATCAGCAGCTTGACCTCCGGCGCCGGGCACGTCGCGTTCACGGCGGTCTGGATAATCACGGGGCGCGTCGCCACCGCGCCGAGCCGCTCGAAGTAGTCGCGGATGTCGTCCTGCGTCCTGCCCGTGTCCGGCGGGCGCGAGATCATCGCGACAAACGTCTTCGGGTGGCGCTTCGCCACCTCCTCGATGGCCTTCGCCTCCCGGATCATCTGCTCCCACGTCGGCCCGTTGCAGCCGAGGCAGCACACGCAGGCGCGCCCCTCCAGCGCCTTCGCGCACGTCTCGTACCCCTTCACCTTCTCCTCGAAGGTCAGCAGGTCGACCGCGTCGTTCGACTGGCACCAGATCACGCCCGGGCACCCGCCATCCGCCGTGAACACGCACCCGCGCGCGAGCGACGCGTAGTCCACCGAGCCGTCCGCATGGTACGGCGTCGAGAGGATCGGGAACGGGCCCCGCATGCGCGGGTCGCCGCCGCCCGGCGCCTTCTCGACCGCCGTGGTCGCCGTCTTCTCCGCCGCCGACGTCGCGCACCCCGCGAGCGCCGCCGTCGCAAGCCCCATCGTCAGGAAGTCACGCCTCTGCATTGCTCTCTCCCCTTTCGTCTTACTTCTTGAAGCTGATCCGATAGGCGAACGCCCGCGCGTCCGCCGCGAGCGCCAGCACGTTTCCGTCCTGCCGCCACGCCGGCGGCGCGGCTTCCTCCGTGGGCTCGAGCGCCTCGACCGCCGCGACGCCCGCGCCGGACGCCCCGAACGCGGCGAGGTCGATCTCGGCCTTGAATCCGTCCGAATCGGGCAGCGGCGTGAGCGTCCACGCGCCCGCCGCCGGATGCGCGAGGCGGAACGAGCCGTCCGTCTTCACGCCGCCGAAATCGACGGCGACGCCCGCGCGGTTCACGCCGAGCAGACGGTCGCGCGCGGCCTGTCCGTCCGGCGCCGCGTCCGGCCTCCAGGCGACGTCCGCCACCGCGTCCCCGCGCGCCGCGACGACGATCTCGCCGCCGCAGACGCGCCGCCCGCCGTCGTTGCGCGCGCCGCCGATCACGAGGCGTCCGCCGCCCGCCGGCTGCCACGCGCCGTAGCGCACCGTGTACGTGCCCGCCTTCGTCCCCTTCGGCACCGCGAGGTCGATCGGCGCCTCGTATTTTCCGGGCGTCTCGAGCATCTTCTGCGTGAGGGCGAGGCCGCACTGGAAGACAATCCCCTCCTGCGCGCCGTCCGGCGTGCAGATGTGGACGAAGGGGCGGTAGCCCTTGAGCGGACGCAGCGTCTCCCAGGCGACGACGAGCCGCACGCGGTCGGCCGCCACCCGCTCGGCCCGCAGCACCGACGACACCGCGCCGTAGGCGCCCCGCCTCGCCGGCCTGCGCGCGTCGAAGAAGGACGTCTCCGCCGCCTTCGCCCACGCGCAGCGCACGCCCCCCTTCTCCGCAATGGCGCTCTCCGTGCCGCGCGTCTTCGCGTAGTAGCCGTAGGGCGGCAGCGCCACGCCGTTCGGGAGCGTCCACACGGCGTTCGTCTGGCGGTTCGCCCACACCTCGCCGCCGTCTGAGAAGACCGCGTGCTGGCGGTGGATGTTCGCGTCGTAGTCGAGCGAGAGGAATTCGGCGCGCCCCAGCTCGGCGCAGGCGTCGTGCTGCAGCCAGTAGGTCTTCACGGCCTTCCGGGAGAACGGCCCTTCGCACATCGGGTTGCGTCCGCCGATGACCGTGTTCGAGAGGTAGTCGTCGGAGGCGTAGCCGTGCAGCTCGGCGTCGCCGCCCGTGTGCCAGCCGGCCTCCTCCTGGTAGCGCCCGCCGAGGCCGCCCGCGAAGAGGACGTAGGAGCCGTGCGTCACGATGTCGTGCCAGGGCGTGCGCTCCGCGTCCGCGAAGTTCGCCGCGCCCACGAGCTTCGCCGCGCCGAAGTGGTCGCTCTGCCCGGCGTCCGCCACGCCCACCAGGTGGTCCTGCCCGGCCTCGCTCACGCAGACCGCGTCCGGGCGGCCAAAGCCCGCGCGATACGCCTCGAAGCCCTTCGCCCAGTTCGCGGACGTCTCCATCTTCGTGTGGAAGCGCCCCGCGCGGTCGAGGTAGTCGAACGGGCCGTGCGCCGTGAAGACGTCGATGAACACCGCGTCCGGGTCGTAGCCGGCCTTCAGGAGCTTCGCGTTGCGGAGGCACCACGGATGGAACGCATGCGGCGCCCAGCGGTAGGAGAGCGCATGGCGGCCGGGGTTGAACCACGCCCGCTGCGGCGTGCCGTCGAGGTTGAAGACGACGAGGTCGTAGGAGTAGTTCTCCGCGTCCGGATAGATGTCCGTGTAGTTGTCGTGCGGACAGAACAGAATCCCCGCCGCCCGGCACGCCTCCCGCATCGCGCCGAACGCCGCCGCGTCGCCGCGTGGCGGGTAGATCTCCGGCAGGCGGTAGTCGTAGCCCCAGCGCTGCCAGTCGTGCTTCACGAAGATCGCGTCGTTCATCCCGTACTTCGCGGCCTTGGCGATCCCCTCCGCCGCCTTCGCGTAGTCGCCGCCCCACTGGTCGAGGCACATCCGCGCGCCGAGGCGGCCGAGGCCCGGGCTCTTCCGATAGCCCGCCACGGCGCGGAAGCGGCGCGCGGCGTCAAAGGCCCCCTTCGACGAGGGCACGAACGTGAAGAGCGCGTCGTGGTGCGCCTCCAGCGCAAAGAGGTTCGCGTCGGCGTCGCACACAAGGCGGTCCGGCGGCACGTCCACGGCCTGGACGACGGAGAGCCCGTTCGCGTAGTCCGCGCCCACGTGGCGCGTGGAGAGGCCGAACCCGTTCGCGCCGAGCGAGAACTTCTTCGGCCCCTCGATCACGTTGCCGAAGCCCGCGTAGACGCGGAACGGCCGCACGGAGGCGGGCCCCGCCGCGATCCTCGCCAGGCGCGGGAAGCCGCGCGCGTCGCGCGCCGCGCCGGGAATCGACCACTGGATGCGCAGCGTCCCCCTCTCCTCGCGGATCTCGGCCTTCGGCGGCTCCGCGGCACAGGCGGAATCCCCCATGACGACGTCGGCGGTGAAGCCCCGGTAGGCGACCGCCTGCTCGCCGTCGGTGAACGCGAGGACGCCGTCGACCAGGCCCCGCGCGCCGAACGCGGCGCCCGCGCCGTAGCGGCGGTCCCCCGCGTCCAGGCGCCAGCGGCCCCGGGCGGCGTCGGTGCCGGATTCCAGCGCGGCCTTCGCCGCCGCCACCGCCTGCGCCTCGCGCGCGGCCCAGTCCGCCGCCGTCGGCGGCTGGTGGCGCGCGCCGACCGTCACCGTCACGTCGCCCCAGCCGCCGCCGTCGCAGCACGTGTTCATCTTGGGGCCCGGACCCGTCCAGAGCCGCAGCGTAATCTTCTTCCCCGCCCACGGCGAGAGGTCGGCCTCCAGGTCCTGCCACGTCAAAACCCTCGTGACAAGCTGGGCGGCGACCTCCTGCGGGACCTTCCCCTCCTCCAGCACGAACACCTTGTATTCCACGCCGTCGGACGGCGGCTGGTCGCCGTTCGAGACGAGGAAGTTCGAGCAGCGGAACACGATCGGCGCCTCCTGCGCCAGCGCGAGCGGATAGTCGCTCCAGATGAAGCCCGCCCCCTTCCGATAGGGCGGATGGCTGTGGTAGCCGTCCTTCACGACGCCCCCCGCGCTCACGCGCCCCCTCGTCATGCCGCCGCCCCATTCGCCGGCGTTTCCGTCGTCGGGCAGCGGAACGACCTTGCCGCCGACCTCGACGCACGTCGTCCGCCGGAAGCCCCGGTCCAGGCGGAAGATGCCGGGCCCGCAGAACTCCTGGGCGGGCCGGGGCTTCTCCTCCCCTGCGCGCGGCGCGGGCGCGCCCGTGTACATGAAGACCGCGATCGGGTGCGGCGCCTCCTCGGGCTTCACGCCCGCCGGCGTGAAGCGGGCATGGACGGGGTAAAGCGCGTTGAGCGCGCGCGCGGCGTCCGCCGTCCCCGTGAAGGTGCGCGTCAGCGTCTCGCGCGGGCCGAGCGTGAGCGCGCCCTGCGGCCCCTCGACGCGCCAGTCGTCGTTCATCCAGACCTCGAGCGTGCCCGTGACGGACTTCTCCGTCTTGTTCTCCAGCGTCACGGGGAACGCGCGCGGCGCCCCGGCCTTCACCTCGGTCACGCCGAGCGGCCAAGCATACGGGTTCTTCCCCGGCCGTTCCGTCTTCTGCGGGAACGACCCGATCTCGACCCGGACGCCCGCCCGTTCCTCGACGGGCGGCAGATACGCAAAGGCTGCGACGCCGATGGCCGCAACGCCGATCATGAACAGTTTTCTCATGCCGGCATTATATCAAAACTCCGCGCGTCGGTGGCGCGGAAAGAAGGTTTCGGGGAGGTTTCAGATTTTAGGTTTTAGGTTCTAGGTTCTAGATTTTATCCTCCAGTTTTAGGTTCTAGGTTTTAGCCTCAAGGTTTCAGTTCTTAGGTCTTATAGAAGCGGCAGCAAAATGGATTGACCGTGCGGGAGGGCGCGTGTCCTCACGCGCCGCACATACGGCGGCTGGGGACAGCCGCCCTCCCAACGGAATCGGCACAATTAATTGCCGACGCAATAGAGGTTGGGGATTCGCGGGGGGTGCCACACGGGAGGGACGCAATTCATTGCGTCCGTCGTCCCACACCGCCCCCG
>CAVEVC010000136.1:0-7405 GCA_963618935.1 Clostridiales bacterium CCNA10
AGGACAAGGTAAATGCCCATAGTTTGTAGGCATTGACCTTGGGGTGGGCGTTTACCTTTGCCGATTTGGCATTTAGCCCTTCCAGATTTGTCAAGGTGACTGTCTTTCCATGGGGGCAGGGGGTGTTTTGGCGCGGGCGGGGACGCGGCATGGGCGTCCGCTGATTTTCGGAACGAGTCAATGCCCATGCCCCCTGGCGCTCCCGACAGAACCCGCCTTAGGCGTCGCACCCGTCCTCATGACGCCTGCCTGTCGGTGGACAGGCCCTGCCCTTGTGCGGGCTATGTCGCCGCGACTGCTTCGTGCAGTTCTTCGGATCCGCGGCCTTGGACATCTCCGGCCCGGCCTTCCGCCCGATTCCGAGGAGGGACGGCTTGAGGACGGCGTCGTTCGCCGGAATGCGCCTGATGTTGAAGAGGTCCGCAGGCTCGACGCCGAACTTCCCCGTCATCAGGCCGTACGGGGTCTTGCTGCCGGACGCCTCGCGGACGTAGCTGTCGATGTGCGGCATCATGAGGTCGACGTCGCCCTGCGCCAGGGCGCCGAACGACGTCGGCAGGAAGCAGCGCGAGCCTTTCGGCAGCACGAGGCGGATGAACTCGTGGCTGCGCTCGACGTGCGGCTTCTGGTACGACGCGCCGGGGTTGGCGTAGGACAGGTTTGCGACCTTGTTGCCCTCGCGGCCCTTCTCGATCTCGTCCGGCAGCGTGAACTCGGCGCCGTTGTCCGTGACGAGGACGAAGAACAGTTCGGCCATCATGGCCGGCCCCGCGTCCCTGCCGAACTTCCCGGCGAGCCTGTCGCGGGCCATGGCGAACGCCGCCGAGACGTCTGCCGCGACCCTGTCGTCCATGAGGAGCGCGGGCATGAAGCAGTGCGGCATGGACATGAGCGCCGGCAGCGCCTTGCCGCCCCTTGTCCCCTCGACGGCGTCCATCTCCGCGGGCGGAAGCCCGGGATGCCCGGCGATGGACTTCTGGAAGTCGTCCCGCGCGCGGCCGATGCGGCGCCTGGAGTCGACCTTGTGCTCCGCGCCCTTGCCCTTGCGGGGCTTGGGGGGGCGCCTGCGCGGGAGGTCTCCATCGCGAGGTCGCCGCGGCAGAGGCGCTTGCGGAGCGTGCAGCGGTTCCTGTCCCCGCATCCGTTGCAGACGGACGGCGACGACTCCAGCCGCGCGCACCTGTCCTCGATGTCGTCGGGGCAGTGCGAGCTGCGCTGGCGGCAGGACCTGCGCTGCATGCCCCTGCGCTGGAAGCACGCCTTGCAGACGTCGCGCTCCGTGCATTCGTAGCGGTGGCGCAGCGGCTGCCGACGCGCCCGACCGCGCCCTTGCCGGACTCGGCCGCCCGGCCCCTGATCTCGCGCATGGCGGTCTTCGGCGGCCTGCCGGTCTCCTGCGCGATGGCGTAGGGCGTCTTGCCCGCGTCCAGCCCGGTCTCTGTCGCGGGGCGTTCCATCGCGGTCAGCCTCGGCTTCTTCATGCCCGCTGGTCCTTCCGGCGGTGTCTTGTCTGTGTCCATGTGCCTTTCCTTTCTGCATCCTATGGACATTTACTTTGGCAAGTCACGATTACATTCTGCACTTTCCCCCCGCCTTGCAGACCCGTCCGAAATCTGCTATGCTCCCCGCCAGTCACAAGAAGACCCTTGTAGACAGCCCTTCGCAACGGGTGCTGCGCTGGAAACTGGCTGGCGGGTCAGACATGAAGGGAGATCCGAACATGAAGAAACGCATCTTGGCGGCCGCCCTGGCGGCGCTGGCGCTCCTGCCGGCCGCGGCGAAGGACTGGCCGGGCTTCGCGCGCGGCATGGGCATCGGCGGCTGGCTCACGAACTACAAGCGCTTCAACGTCCTGCCGGAGGACCGGCGGCTCGTGATCACCGCGGGCGACCTGGAGCACTTCGACGCGTACATCACGGAACGGGACATCGCCAACATCAAGGCGATGGGCTTCGACCACGTGCGCCTCGGCTTCGACCAGATCGTCCTGGAGGAGGCGCCCGGCAGGTACCGCGAGCGAACGTTCAGGAAGATCGACGACTTCGTGGGCTGGTGCGAGCGGCACGGGCTCAACATGGTGCTCAACCTTCACAAGGCCGTTGGCAACTACTGCGACATCAAGGAGAAGGTGGAACTGCTCGACGACGCGGGCCTCCAGGACCGCTTCGTCGCGCTCTGGCTCGAGTTCGAGCGCCGCTACCACGACAGGCCCGGGCTCGCCTTCGAGCTGCTGAACGAGGTGCGGAACGTCGATCCGGAGAAGTGGAACACCCTTGCCGACCGCACGCTGAGGGCGATCCGCGAACGGAACCCGACGCGCTGGGTCGTGGTCGGGTCCACCTGCTGGAATTCGGCGGGGACGCTCGCGAAGCTGAAGGTCTGGGACGACGACCGGGTGGTCTACACGTTCCACATGTACGAGCCGTTCGAGTTCACGCACCAGCGCGGCGTGCTGCAGGCGGGCCCGCTCTACTACAACCGCGTGATGGAGTACCCGACGAAGGACGTCGCGCGCTACCGCGACTTCCAACGCCTCGTGAACGGCTCGAAGACGGGCGGCTACGAGGGGCTGGCGGAGATCGGGCGGCAGTACATCCGCAGCTGCCTGCACGGCGCGTATGCCTTCACTCGGAAGCACCCCGACAAGATCCTCTGGAACGGCGAGTTCGGCACGATCCGCCACGCGCCGCCCGCGAGCCGCGTCGCCTACATGCGCGACGTGGTCGCCACGTGCAGGGAGTGGGGCATCCCCTACTGCGTGTGGAACTACCTCTCCACGCCGAACGACGGCAACCGCTTCTCGCTCGTCGACGACGACACGCGCCGGATCCTCTCGCCCGAACTGCTCAAGGCCTGCCTGGGGGAATGAGGGAATGTGGAATGGCGCGTCCGGCTCGGCGCGTGGCGTCCACCAGGTGTGTGGTACGTTCCCCTGTACGGCCGACGACTGCCCGGAGGGCGAAACGTGAACGGACTGTGGACAACGGCCGCAATAAATTGTGACCCTCCCCGGAAGCAATGAATTGCGACCCTCCCTGGACGCGCGGGAGCGCGTCCCTCCCGTTTGTGGTACACGAGATGGAAGGTCGTTCCGGCGTTGGTTTCGGGGCGGGCGGGGGCGTGCTTGATATCGACGGTAGCCCATGCGGGCGAGAACGGGATCGCGGCAGAGTTCGTGCGCGGCAGGGAACTCCTCAAGGACAGAGTCGACCTTTCCGATTCCGTCCGCAAGCTTTGCCGCCGCCTGCTGGTTTTCAAGTTCGTAGGCGATGTATTTGAGGGCGTTGAACAGGTCGGCGTTGGCCGAAGGCGAGATGACGACCTTATACATGGAGCGTCGCCCTCATCTTCGCCAATTCGGACTTTGCGTCAAGCCCGTCGCCGGCATCGATCTCGGCCTCGGATTTCGCAATGGCCTCGTATAAGGCCTGCTGGGCAGGGCATGGGTGAGAATTCTATGCGTAAGAAATCTTTTCGGCGGATGCGCGTGCGTGGGGCATGGGGAGATTTGCTATACTAGCGAGACATGAACGCGAGTACGACATGAAACGAGCTGGAGATGCACACGAACAGGACATGAAACGAGCGGGAGATGTCTATAAGGCGGGATATGCCTATGACGAGACAGACCGAACAGGACATGAGGGCCTTGCCGACCATGAGAACCTTGACCATGAAGACCTTGCCGTTTACGAACGAACAGCTTGAGGCGATCGCGCGGACGTACCCGACGCCGTTCCACATCTACGACGAGGCGGCCATCCGCGCCAACGCGCGGCGCCTCAAGGCCGCCTTTGCCTGGAATGCCGGCTTCCACGAGTATTTCGCGGTGAAGGCGACGCCGAACCCCCATCTGATGAAGATCCTGCGCGAAGAGGGCTTCGGCAGCGACTGCTCCTCGCTCGCGGAGCTCGCGCTCGCCGAGGCGGCGGGCAACGTGGGCGAGGACGTCATGTTCACCTCGAACGACACGCCGGACGAGGAGTTCCGCAAGGCGAAGGCCCTGGGCGCGATCCTCAACCTCGACGACATCACGCACCTCGCGGCGGTGGAGCGGGCGTGCGGAAGCCTGCCCGAGCTGCTGTGCTGCCGGTGGAACCCCGGTCCGCTCAAGGGCGGGAACGCGATCATCGGCAGGCCCGAGGAGGCGAAGTACGGCTTCACGACCGAACAGCTCTACGACGCCTACGCGCAGATGAAGGCGAAGGGCGTGCGGCGGTTCGGCCTCCACGCGATGGTCGCCTCGAACGAGCTCGACCCCCAGTACATCGTCGACACGGCGGTGCTCCTCTTCGACCGCGCGGTGGACATCGCGCGGAAGGTCGGCATCACGTTCGACTTCGTGAACATCGGCGGCGGCATCGGCATCCCCTACCGTCCGGACCAGGCGGCGCAGCCGCTGGAGGAGATCGGCGCGGGCATCGAGGCGGCCTACCGGACGCGCCTCCGCGCGCAGGGCCACCCGGACCTGAAGCTCTACATGGAGTGCGGGCGCTGCGTCACGGGGCCCTACGGCTACCTCGTCGCGCGCGTGCGCCACGTCAAGAAGACCTACCGCACCTACGTGGGGCTCGATGCGTGCATGTCGGACCTGATGCGCCCCGCGCTCTACGGCGCCTACCACCACATCTCCGTGCCGAAGTACGGTCCGGCCGGGACGTCCTACGCGGAGGCGCCGGCCGTGCCGCTCATGCGCTGCGACGTGACGGGCTCGCTCTGCGAGAACAACGACAAGTTCGCGATCCAGCGCGACATCCCCGCCGTCGCGCCCGGCGACCTCGTGGTGCTCCACGACGCGGGGGCGCACGGCCACGCGATGGGCTTCCAGTACAACGGCAAGCTCCGCAGCGCGGAGCTGCTGCTGCGCCCGGACGGATCGGTGAAGCGCATCCGCCGCGCGGAGACGCTGCGCGACTACTTCGCGACGCTCGACTTCCCGGGGCTATGAGACGCCTCGCCGCAGCCGTCCTGGCGGCGGCGGCGTGCGCCGCAGGCGCCGCCTCGCCGCAGCCCCTCGTGCTGGCGGAGCGCGGCGCGCCGCCCGCCGCGACGATCGTCGTGCGCGCGGGGGCGACGGCGTGCGAGCGGCATGCGGCCGACGAGCTGCGCGCGTTCCTGGAACGGCAGACGGGCGTCCCGCTGCCGGTCGCGACGGACGACGGGCCGCTGCCCGCGCGCGCGATCCTCCTTGGGGCGACGCGCCACACGGGGGCGCTCCTGGGCGCGGCCGCGGCCGACGCGGCGCGCGGCCTTGGCGACGAGGGGTTTCGCCTGAAGGCCGTGCCGCCGCATCTGCTGGTCCTCGGCGGGGAGGGGCGGGGGCCGCTCTACGGCGTCTACGAGCTGCTGGAGCGCTTCGGGGGGTGCGCGTGGTATGCGCCCCGCTTCGAGGTCGTGCCGGCCCTTGCGTCCTTCGCCGTGCCGGGGGACCTTGACGAGACGCAGCGGCCCGCCTTTGCCCTGCGCACGGAGAACTGGGGGGCGCGGTCGGCGGAGGGCCATGCGTTCGCGGCGCGCAACAAGCTGAACCTCAGGGACTTCGACGCGAAGCTGGGCGGAAGCCGCTTTCTCTTCGACTCCGTGCTGGGGATGTGCCACACGTTCAACCGCCTGCTGCCGCCCGAGGAGTGGTTCGACGCGCATCCCGAATACTTCTCGCTCGTCGGCGGGCGGCGCCTCAAGGTGCGGACCCAGCTCTGCCTCACGAACCCGGACGTCGTGCGCCTCTGCACCGAGAAGGTGCTGGCGCGCATTGCGGCGTCGTATCCGAAGGGCGTCCGCTACTACGGGGTGTCGCCGAACGACTGGCTGAATGCGTGCGAATGCGCGAAGTGCGCCGCGCTCGACCGGCGGGCGAAGTCCCGGAGCGGGTCGCTGATCGCGTTCGTGAATAAAATCGCCGAGGCGGTGGAGGCGCGCTACCCCGACGTCGTCGTCCAGACGCTTGCCTACTCCTACACGCGCCGTCCGCCGGAGGGGATTGCGCCGCGCCGCAACGTGCAGGTGTGCATCTGCACGATCGAGTGCGACTTCGCGAAGCCGATTCCCGAGAGCCGGGCGACCGAGAACCGGCGCGTGCGGCACGGTTTCGGCGCGTGGGGGGCGACGGGGTGCCGGCTGAGCGTGTGGGACTACGCGGCGGACTTCGGGTGCTACCAGCATGTCTGGCCGAACTACGACGCGCTGCGGGGGAACCTTGCGTTCTTCCGGGAGCAGGGGGTGCGGGAGGTGTTCACGCACACGAACGGCGGGGGGGCGAACGACGTGTGGTCGAACATCCGCTGCTGGCTGCTCGCGAAGTGGATGTGGAACCCGGACCAGGACGAGGGGGCGCTGCTGGCGCGCTGCTTCCGGGACCACTTCGGGCCGGCCGCGCCCGATGTGCGGGCGTACTTCGACCTCATCCGGTCCTGGCCGCGCGACACGAAGCGCTTTCCGCTGACGTGCTTCGCGAACGTCTACGCGGCGGGGATCGAGGCGGAGGGCCTCGTGCGGGCGGATGCGCTGCTGGCGCGCGCGGCGGCGCGCGTGGCGGGGACGGAGTGGGAGGAGAACGTGCGGCTCGCGCGCATCCCGGTCGACTTCACGCGCGTCATGCGCGGGGCGGGGCGTCCGTCGCTCGCCGGCCGGGCCGTCGACGCGGCGCGCTGGCGCGCGGAGCGGGAGGCGGCGCGCCGCCTCGTCGCGGTGATGGACAGCCCGGGCGGGCTGGCCCTTGCGGACGACCTCGCGGGGCGCACGGCGTTCGCCGCGCGCATCCGCGCCCTTGCGGCGCAGGCGGCGCCGCCCGCGCCCGGCGCGCGGCGGCTCGTCCTGGAGGAGACGCACCTGACGGGGGACTACCCGGCCACGCGCTTTCGGTACGTGGACGATCCCGCCGCGCGCGACGGGCGGGCGATCCGGCTGCCGGGCGGGGAGGGTCCCTGCACGGCGTGGCTCGACTTCCGCTCGCTCGACCTCGACGCGGGGGGCGTCTACCAGGCGCGCGTGCGCGTGCGCACGGGGGCGTGCGCGCCGGGCGCGCGCGCCTTTCGGATGGGGATCTACAACCGGGTCTACCGGCGCGCCGTTTCCTCCTATGTGCCGGACGGGGAGGAGGTGCGGCAGGGGACGACGGCGTACCGCTGGTACGCGCTGGCCGCGCGGGCGCTGCGCCCGGGGGACGCCCTCTGGATCGGGCCGGGGGGCGGCGACGACCCGAACGAGGCGGCGCCCGACGTGTGGGTGGACCGGGTCGAGCTCGTCAGGCTGAAGGACCGCAGGTGAGGCGCATCGACCGTGCGGAGACGCGGACGCAATGAATTGCGTCCCTCCCGTGGGGAGTCACTTTTCAGCGCCACGCGCCGAGGGCGGCGCGGGTACTTCGCGCGCCGGGCCCCTGCGTGCCCGCATGGGTGGACGCAGG
>CAVEVC010000137.1:0-14640 GCA_963618935.1 Clostridiales bacterium CCNA10
GGGGGAGGAGAGAGAGAAGGGGGAGGGTCGCAACTTGTTGCGACCGGGCCCTGGGCGCGAAGTACCCGCGCCGCCCACGGCGCGTGGCGTCCGAACGGTCCGCCCCACAGCGCCACGCGCCGAGGGCGGCGCGGGTACTTCGCGTACGGAGCTTCCGCCTGACGTCCCGCGCCGAGGGCGGCGCGGGTGCTTCGCGTACGGAGCTTCCGCCTGACGTTCCGCGCCGAGGGCGGCGCGGGTACATTGCGCGCGCTGGGGCGGGGAAAAGCGCGGGCGAGGATGAACCGGCGGGCGGGGGCGCGCGTTTACCAGTCGAGAAAGGAACGATGCCGATGAACACGAACGACTTGAGGCGGTTCGCCCTCTGCGCCTGCGCGGCCCTGGCGGCGGGGGGCGTGTGGGCGGACGCGGCGGCGGACCGCAAGGCCGCCCTGGCGCGCAAGCGCGACGTGATGTACTACGCGATGGGCTTCGAGCCCTGCTACTGGCCGAAGGACAGGCCCTACTCGCAGGAGGCCTTCTGGAACATCCGCCTGAACGCGCTCCTGAAGACGCCGGCGCCGATCGACACGCTCGTCTACGCGCCCGTCGGGGCGTTCGCCCACCTGTCGGCGAAGATCCCCTCGGCGACGATGCCGACGGCCCAGCCCTCCGAGGAGTCCAACTGGATGCGCGGGGTGCGGAACGCCGTCCCGGACTTCCTGAAGGCGGGGACGGACCCGCTCAAGGAGGCGATCGCGTGGGCGCGGAAGAACAAGAAGGAGTTCATCGCGGCCCTCCCCGTGAACCTGCGGGAGCACAGCGGGAAGGGGAAGAGCAAGGCCGTCGTCTGGGACAACTACTTCTGGAGCCCCTGGAAGGACAGGCATCCGGGCGACCTGATGGCCGACCCCGGCGACCCGGGGCATCCGCCCTACGCCTCGCCGACCGCCGTCGACTACGGCAAGGCCTCCGTGCGCACGGCCTTCGCCGCCGTCGCCAAGGAGATCGCCGAGGGGTACGACGTCGACGGGCTCATGATCGACTACATGACCGAGCCCACGCTCTTCCGCACCGTGGCGTGGGGGGAGAAGGCCGGGACGAAGGAGTGGCAGGCGCTGACGGACATGATGGCGCGCATCCGCGCATCCGTCGACGCCGCCGGCGCGAAGCGCGGCCGCCCGATCCTCCTCGCCGTGCGCGTGCCGGACTCCCTGCCGTTCTGCAAGGGCATCGGCATCGACCTGCAGGCGTGGATGGACCAGAAGCTCGTCGACTTCATCGTCTCGGGCGGCCCGGTGGAGCTGAGCCCCTACTCCTACATGGCCGAGGCCACGAAGAAGAGCGGCATTCCCTTCTACCCCTGCTTCGACGAGTCCGGCATCTGGGTGGGCAACGATTCGGGCTACCAGAGCGACGACGAGCGGCCCACGCTGCGCCGCCACGCGCCCGAGACGTTCCGCGCGCGCCTGCAGGAGGCGGCGGTGGCCGGCGCCGCCGGGGTCATGTACCACAACCCCTACCACTGGATCCGCTACGGCCTCCACTGCGTGTGCGGGGGGCCGAAGGACGTGGCCGCCGCCAACAAGCGCTACCACGTGTGCTACCGCAGCAACGGCACGGCGCGCTCCGTCCTGAAGGACGGCCAGAAGCTCGCCACGCGCGAGCAGCTCTTCTCGGGCGCGCCGTATGACCTGAAGGGCGCGCCGGCGAAGTTCGGCGTCTACGTATGGGACGACCTCAAGAAGCACACGCCCAGGCGCGTCGTCGTCACGACCGAGGCCTCCGTGCCGAACGGCATCCAGACGACCGTGACGGTGAACGGCCGGCCCGTGAAGCTGATCAAGAAGATCGCGGGCAGCCAGCAGTACGAGCTGCCGCCCGCGGCCCTCAAGTACGGGCGCAACGAGGTGGTCGTGAAGGCGACCGGCAAGAACAGGCGCGGCCAGACGGCCAAGCTCGGCAACATCGCGATCGACGTGATCTACACCGAGGCGCAGCAGAAGGAAGGAGGCGCGAAATGACGGAGCCCGACCTCGAAGCCGGCCAGGAGAGGCTTGAGAAGATCGAGGAGATGTTCGAGACGCGGACGCTGCGGCAGCGCCTGCGCGCCCTCTTCACGGGCCTCCGCAAGCCGCGCGCCTCCGCCGAATACAAGGAGGCGTTCGTGGAGCTGCAGCGCCTCCTCGCGCCCCTGCTGGCCCTGATCGTGCCGGCCATCCTCCTCGCCGTCCTCTTCGTCTGCACGGTCCCCCCCGCCCAGAACAGGACGCTGCGGAACATCCAGATCGTCGAGGCCCAGGAGGACGACGCGCTGGACGAGGCGCCGGCGGAGATGCCGGACGACCTGGACATGGACCAGCCGGTGGACCTGGACCTCACGCTGGACGTGAACGTGGCGCCGGTCGTCGCCACCGCCCTCCCCGAGGCCGCCCCCACCGCCGCCGCCGCCGCGCCCGTCGTCAACAACGTCGACGTCGTCATGAACATCAAGGCCCCCGTCACGATGAAGAGCGTCTTCGGCGACACCCGCTCCGCCGCCGCCCGCGCCACGTCCCTGCGGCACTTCGGCGGCAACGTCCAGACCGAGGCCGCCGTGATGCGCGCCCTGCGCTGGCTCAAGACGCGCCAGCGCCCCGACGGCAGCTGGCCCGGGCAGCCCGGCGCGGACAACATGCGCCCGACGGGCCTTGCGACCCTCGCCTTCCTCTCGCACGGCGAGAAGCCCGGCTCCCTCGTGAAGGAGTTCGGCGGCACCATCCAGAAGGGCGTCGAATACCTCATGCGCACGCCCAATCTGGACGCCGCCGAGATCCACGCCCTCGCCGAGGCGTTCGGCATGGCGCGCAACCCCAACATCCGGCCCGTCGTGGAGGCGCGCCTCAACGCGCTGGCGGACCGCCTGGCGGACACGGAGTGGGGCCCGCCCCACGACAACTCCAAGGCCGTGCTGCCGCGCCTCCTGCCCATGACCTTCGAGACGATGGCCCTGCGCAGCGCCAAGCTCAGCCGCCTGAACGTGAAGAACATGGAGAAGGCCCTCGTCAAGCTCAAGGAGGGCTTCCTCCACCAGGCCAACACGCGGCTTGGCGGCTTCTCGGACGACCACTGGGGCCCGCCCGGGCCCAACTACCGCCGCACCGGCATGTGGCACTACATGGTCGGCGTGGTGGCGATGCAGTACCTCGGCGCCATCAAGCACCCCGTCATCGCAAAGACGCTCGAGATCCTGGACGACGACTGGGAGCCGCCCACGCTCGGCACGACGGACATCGCCTGCTGCCCCGTGCGCGGCAACTACTGGGCCACGATGGTCTTCTTCAACGCGGGCGGCAAGCGCTGGGCGAACTGGAACCGCGAGATGGTGCGCACCTACGTGGGCGGCCAGCGCCGCCTCGCGGACACGGGCTACAAGGACCCCAAGGGCCGCCCGCAGGAGCTCGGCTACTGGACGTGCGAGGACATGCACATCAGCCGCGACAAGACCGGCATGGAGATCATCACCACCTGCTACGTCGCGCAGCAGCTCATGGTCTACTACCGCTATCTGCCCACGAGCTCGCGCGAGGCCTGGAACGCGGAGGAGGACAAGCCCGCCGCCCCGATCGACGCCGGGGACGTGACGGTGAACGTCGACGGCCTCTAGGGGGCGGGGCCGGTCCCGGCCCGCTTCGCCGTTGACGCAAAAAGTAAGTCATGGTAAACTCGCCGGGCATGAAAAAGGCGCAACAGCAGATTGTTTCGTTCTCCGGCGTGCTGGAGGTGGTCCATTCGCTCCCCGGGCGCATGCGGCTGAGGATGCCGTCCCTCCGCGCGCGGGCGCGGGCGCTGGCGGCGTTCGCCGCGAGCCTGAAGCGGCTGGAGGGCGTCCAGGACGTGGCGGTGAACCCGGTCCTCGGCACGGCGCTCGTCCGCTACGACGCGGCGGCGCTCACGCCGTCGCTGGTGGTGGCCGCCGCGACGCACGGCTTCGACTTCGAGACGGCGCTGCGCGGCCGCCAGTCGCTCGTGGGCGGCGAGCTGCGGGCCCTCCACTACGCGCTCAACCAGGCGGTCATGCAGCGGACGGGCGGCGTGCTCGACCTGCCGGCGCTGATGACGGCGCTGCTGATCGTCGCCTTCGTGCGCGGCATTTCGGGGCGGGGCGGGCCGAAGTTCTCGCCGCTTGCGGTGCTGTGGTGGCTGCACCGGTCCCTCTCGCGCCTCTAAGGCAAGGGGAAGGGAAGGGCATGATGAATCCAATCGTCCAGGCGTACCTGAAGTGCGTGGGGGGGATCCGTGTCGTCCACGCGCTGCCCGGGCGCATCCGCGTGGCGATCAACGGCGTGCGCCAGCATCCCGCGCTCGCGGCGAAGTTCGCGGGCATCTTCCGCGACTGCGTCCTGAAACGTCCGGGCGTGACGGCCGCGGAGCTGTGCCTCGTGACGGGGAACCTGCTCGTGCGCTACGACCCCGACAAGACGTGCGAGGCCGAGATCACCGTGTGGCTCGATGCGTCGTGGAAGGCGTTCGTCCTCTTCCTCGACGGCCTGGGGGACGTCGACGCGATGGACGAGGCGGGCGTGGCCGCCGCCGTCTCGCGCTTCGTCGCGACGCTGTAGGGGCGGCAGCCGACAGGCGAAATCAGACGGGGCCGTTTCCCGGCGTCCAGGATCATACGGGACACGTTCGTCGCGGCGATTTTTGGACGAGAGGCGATTGCCTCTATGAGAACAGTTGTGCTATAATAGTGATGTTTTCTGTTCTTATTGAGACGGTTATGATTTATCAAACGCGAGACGAGATGTTGGCGACGCTGGGGGCGAGCATACGCGCGGCGCGGCTCGCGGCGAACCTGTCGCTCGAAACGACGGCGGCGCGCAGCGGCATCTCCCTGACGGCCCTTCGGAATCTGGAGGGCGGACGGAACGCCTCGACGGTGACGCTTCTGGAGGTCTGCCGGACGTTGCGGCGGACGGACTGGATTGTCGGCATCGCCCCGCCTGAGCTGGACGCATCGCTGTTTGAACGCCCCGCACGCAGAAAGCGGCAGCGTGCCACGCCACGCCGGAAGGCGGTTCCATGACGGTCTTCCGGCACGTCTCGCGCATCAACGTCTCGTTGTGGGGACAGCGCGTAGGTACGCTCGTGGCGGCGCCGCAGCGAGGCGCCTTTGCCTTTCGGTACGAGAAGAAGTTCCTTTCTTCGGGCATTGAAATCGCGCCGTTGATGATGCCGTTGCGCGCAGAGCCCTATGTCTTTGCCGACCTGCCGCGTTCGGCCTATGACGGGTTGCCGCCGATTTTCGCCGATTCCCTGCCGGATGTGTTCGGAAGGGGGCTCGTGGACCATTGGCTGCGGGAACACGGGCTTGTCCGGGACGAGATTACGCCGTTGGACCGTCTGGCCTATCTGGGACGGCGGACGATGGGGGCGTTGACCTACGAGCCGGATTGCGGGCCGGGGGGGCGCCCGACGGCGGTTGACATGCGGAATCTGGTCGAGTCCGCACGACAGGTCCTGAACGGTCGATTGGCTTCGGCGACGGGTGAAGACGCCTTGCGGGAGATCATGCGCCTGGGCTCGTCGGCCGGCGGTGCGCAGGCGAAGGCCGTCGTCGGGTGGAACCGGAACACGCATGCGTTTGTGTTCGGCGACCGTGACGTGCCCGAGGGGTTCGAGCACTGGATCATCAAGTTTACGCCAAGGGAGTATCCGTGGCGCGGCGAAGCGGAGTATGCGCTGTACCGAAAGGCGCGCGCCGCCGGAATCGACATGAGCGAATCCTGTCTGTACGAATTGGACGGAATCGGGCATTTCATGACGAAACGGTTTGACCGTGCGGGTTCTGAACGCTTCCACCTGGCGACGTTTTCGGCGTTGGCGCATGTGCCGGTGGAAACCCCGCCGGACTACAGGCGGTATGAGCAGCTGTTCATGGCGGCGGACGAGCTTGGACTGGGCTACGAGGCGGGAGAACAGCTCTTCCGGCGCATGGCGTTCAATGTCCATGCGGGCGAATGCGACGACCATCCGAAGAACTTTGCGTTTCGCCTGAAGCGCGGGGGCGCCTGGGAACTTGCACCGGCATACGATCTGACGGGAGGGGATTTCCCGGGCGTCGATCCGTGGAACGTACACGTCGGGCTGCACCAGCTTTCCGTGAACGGGCGGCGACGGGACATCACGGACGAAGACCTGCTTGCCGTCGCCGACCGCTTCGGAATCGGTACCGCCCGTCATGTCCTTGCCGAGGTTCGTGCGGCGATGCAAAATTAACCTCCTCCTTTCGCCGCGTGGATTTGGTATACTCTGCGGCCATGAAGAATAGATTCAAGAACTGGACGGGCGGTCACGGCCGGAGAGGCCGCGGTTTCCGCCCTCGACCGGGCGGTGCGCTGAAGTAGGAAACCAAAAACAGAATCCCCATCCTTTTCATTTGCCATGAAACTTGAAATGAAGCTGGACCGTCCGCTCGTCGTCTTCGACATCGAGTCGACGGGCGTGAACGCGCGGCAGGACCGCATCATCGAGCTCGCGGCGGTCCGCGTGGAGCCGGACGGCACGGAGACGGAGAAGTGCTGGCTCCTCAACCCCGGCGTGCCGATTCCGCCGGAGACGACGGCGATCCACGGCATCACCGACGACATCGTGAAGAACTGCCCGACCTTCGCGGACGTGGCGGCGGAGGTCGAGGCGTTCTTCCGGGGCTGCGACCTCTCGGGGTTCAACGCGGACCGCTTCGACATCCCCTGCCTGGAGGAGGAGTTCGCGCGCACCGGGCGGAACTTCGGATCCGGCGACCGCCGCCACGTGGACGTGCAGCGCATCTACCACAAGAAGGAGCCGCGCGACCTGACGGCGGCGGTGGCGTTCTACTGCGGGCGCGACCACGCGGGCGCGCACGGCGCGGAGGCCGACGCGCGCGCGACGCTCGACGTCCTCAAGGCCCAGCTCGCGAAGTACCCCGACCTGCCGAAGACGACGGCGGAGATGGACGAATACCTCGTGCCGCGCGACCCGCTCAACGCCGACCGCCGGGGCCTGCTCCGCTGGGCCAACGGCGAGCTGTGCGTCAACTTCGGCCAGAAGAAGGGCGCGCGCCTCCGCGACCTCTTCGCCCA
Organism: Clostridiales bacterium CCNA10; assembly: GCA_963618935.1. Lineage (GTDB taxonomy): Bacteria > Verrucomicrobiota > Kiritimatiellia > RFP12 > UBA1067 > RUG572. The sequence continues at coordinate 7,083 of CAVEVC010000137.1, forward strand.
CGAGCGGAACTGGCTGAAGTGGTTCGTGAAGGGGAACTTCGAGACGGACGCGCGCATGATCGTGAACGACCTCCTTGAGAAGGGCGTCTTGCCCGCGCCGCCGAAATTGTGATATACTCTCCTTTCCTGCGCCCAACGACGGGGCAGGCACGGCAGAAAACCGTGTCCATCAACAAACCAAACCAAAAGTTCAGTTACATGGCTATTCGTAAACCCACGATGCCTGCGGAGAAGTCGGCCGCGTTCGCCGAGTTCCTCAAGCAGCAGGCGTCCGTGCAGGACGCGCAGTTCAGGCCCGGTTCCATCATCGAGGGGACCGTTTCCGCGGTCAAGGGCGACGACGTGTTCGTCGACATCGGCTACAAGAGCGAGGGCGCGGTCTCCCTCGACGAGTTCGCGGACAAGGAGGCGGTCAAGCCCGGCCTCAAGTTCCAGGTGATGCTCCGCGACCTCGAAAACGACAAGACCGGCATGGTCGTCCTCTCCAAGAAGGCGGCCGACGACCAGATCCGCTGGGAGAAGGTGCTGGCGCAGTACACGGAAGGCTGCGTCGTCAACGGCACGATCCGCAGCGCGGTGCGCGGCGGCCTGCTCGTGGACATCGACGGCGTCGAGGCGTTCCTGCCCGGCAGCCAGGTGGACGTCACGCCGGTGCGCGACCTCGCGCCCTACATCGGCCAGGCGTTCGACTTCAAGGTCATCAAGATCTCCAACGAGCGCAAGAACATCATCATCTCCCGCCGCGAGCTCATCGAGGGCACGATGGCCGAGAAGAGGGCCGCGCTGCTCGCCTCCCTCCAGAAGGGCGAGATCCGCAAGGGCCGCGTGAAGAACATCACGGACTTCGGCGCCTTCATCGACCTCGACGGCATCGACGGCCTCCTCCACATCACGGACATGAGCTGGGGCCGCATCAAGCACCCGAGCGAAATGCTCAAGGTCGGCCAGGAGCTCGACGTCATGGTCCTCGACGTGGACCAGGAGAAGGAGCGCATCTCGCTCGGCCTCAAGCAGACGACGGAGAACCCGTGGTCGACGATCTCCGAGCAGTTCCCCGTGGGCAGCCGCGTGCAGGGCAAGGTCGTGAACCTCGCCGCCTACGGCGCGTTCGTCGAGATCGCCCCCGGCATCGAGGGGCTCGTCCACATCAGCGAGTTCAGCTGGACGAAGCGCGTCGCCCGCGCGAGCGACATGCTCAACGTCGGCGACGAGATCATGGTGCAGGTCCTCTCGGTCGATTCCGAGAACCAGAAGATCGCCCTCGGCATCCGCCAGACGCAGGAGAACCCGTGGGACAGCGTGATGGACCGCTACCCGGTGGGCAGCCGCATCAAGGGCAAGGTCCGCAACTTCACGCAGTATGGCGCGTTCGTCGAGCTCGAGGACGGCATCGACGGCATGATCCACGTGACGGACCTCTCCTGGACGCGCCGCCCGGCGCACCCGTCGGAGTGCCTCCAGAAGGGCCAGGAGGTCGAGGCGATCGTGCTCGACGTCAACCCGAAGGAGCAGCGCATCTCGCTCGGCCTCAAGCAGGCCCAGACCGATCCGTGGGCGGACATCGCCTCCAAGTACGCGGTCGGCGCGATCGTCAAGGGCAAGGTCTCGAAGGTCGCCTCCTTCGGCGCGTTCGTGGAGCTGGAGGAGGGCGTGGACGGCCTCGTCCACATCTCCCAGATCAGCGACCAGCGCGTCGAGAAGGTCAAGGACGCGCTTCAGATCGGCCAGGAGGTCGAGGCCCGCGTGGTCAAGGTCGACCGCGGCGAGCGCCGCATCGGCCTGTCGATCAAGGCGGTCAACATGACCGACGAGCAGGTCAAGGAGCTCGAAGCCGAGGCGATGGGCGCGGCGTCCGTCGATTCCGCCAGCTCCGCCCCTGCGGGCAGCCCGGCGCTCGGGTCCCTCGGCGCGGCGTTCGACGACGCCTTCGGCAATGTCGAGTGGCAGCCCGGCGAGGCCGAGGCCGAGACCAAGTAACGACGTAAAGAAAGGATATCCATCATGTCCAGAGTCTGCGAAATCTGCGGCAAGGGCCCGTCGGCCGGACGCTCCATCGTCCGCAAGGGCTCTCCGAAGTACAAGGGCGGCATCGGCCTGCACACGACAGGCATCTCGAAGCGCCGCTTCCTGCCGAACCTCCAGACGGTGCGCGTGACCGACGGCAAGGGCAACACCAGCCGCAAGACGATCTGCACGCGCTGCCTGAAGGCGGGCAAGGTGGCGAAGGCCTGACAAGGGCATTCGCCATCCGCAGGGAGGAGGCCGGGACAGCGCGTTCCGGCCTCCTCCGTCGTTCCGGGACATCTCCAGGAAGCTGGCTGCCAACGTGTCGGACGGCGGGGGGTGTGCTATAGAGGCGGCAACAAAATGGATTGACCGTGCGGGAGGGCGCGTGTCCTCACGCGCCGCAGATACGGCGGCTGGGGACAGCCGCCCTCCCAGCGGGAGGAAAAACAAGGAGAGAGAGATGAAAGCGAGATGGACAATAGGTGGGGCCTGCCTGCTGGCGATGGCCTGTGGCGCGGCCACGGCGGTGCGGCCGCTCGCGGCGACGCGCGAAGCGGTCCTGACGAAGGGCTTCACCGTCAACCTGAAGATCGACTTCGGTGCGGTGAAGGGCGACGAGGCGCTTTACGAGGCTGGGCCCGTGCGCCTCGTCCTCCGCCGCGCCGGGGCAGACCCGGCCTTGGCCAAATACGACCGCAACAGCGGGAACTACCTCACCTTCCCGCTTTCGGACGGGACGTGCCCCGTGGTCGAGGCGACGATTGCCGACCGGGCGGGGCGCGTGGGCATCCCCCTCGGCGTCCTGGAGAACGCGAAGGGCGTCCACGGCGTCGCGCTCGACTTCTCGCCCGTCAGGTGGGCGATGGTTGTGGACGGTCGGCACGTGGACGAGGAGTTTCCGATTCCCGCCTGTCCCGTCGCCTGGCCGGACGAGGCGCAGGAGCGCATCCTCTCCCCCCGCGTCCGCACGGCGGCCTTCGTCTCGCCCGCGAAGCCGGACGCGGTTCCCGAACTCCGTGCGCCGCGCCCGGTTGCGCGGCCGATCCAGTATTGGACGCCCGACGGGCACAACCAGTGGGTGGGCGACGTGGCGCCCGCCTTTCTGGACGGGAAGCTCCATGTCTTCTACCTCCTCGACCGCCGCCACCACGGTTCCGGCGCCGGGACGGGGCGCCACCAGTTCGCCCACCTCGTCACGGAGGATCTTGTCCGCTGGACGGAACTCCCGCTTGCGGTACACGTCCGCGAGGCGTGGCAGACGGTCGGCACGGGCACGCCCTTCCTGAAGGACGGCCGGCTTGCGCTCGCCTTCGGCTGGCACACGTCGCGCTACCCGCAGTGCGCGGGCAAGCCGATCGGCGGCACCTACGCCCTCAGCGAGGACGGCGTCCACTTCGCCAATTCGGGCGTGATGATCTCCGACGCGCAGAATCCCAGCATCTACAACCGCCCGGAGGGCGGGTACGAGCTCGTGACGAGCTACGGCGGGTCGATCGGCATCTTCCGCTCGCAGGATCTGCTGAAGTGGACGCTCTTCGACGCGAAGCTGCCGTTCCGGGGGGACTGCCCCTCGCTTTTCGACTGGTACGGGCGGCGCTACCTTCTGCAGGGCTTCACGAACATGGCCTGCAGTCCGGACGGCACGCCGGGTTCATTCGTGAACTGGACAAAAGAGCCCGACGTCCTCTACGAGGGGCTGAGCGTGCCGATGGTGACGGCATGGAAGGGCGGCCGTCGGCTCTACATCGGGTGGCTCAACCACCTCTTCGGCTGGGGCGGCTGGCTCGTCTTCCGCGAAGTCGTCGCCTATCCCGACGGGCGCCTTGGGCTCAAATGGGCGCCGGAGATCGCGCCGCCGACCCCGCCGCGCACGTACCGCGTCGCGCGCGGCGCACGCTTCGTCCACCGGTTCCGCCCGCTGGGGAAGGGCCCCGCGCTCGTCCTCGCCGTCGATCCGGCCGCGCGCACCGCGTCGTTTGCGGACGACGTGCCCGGCGCGGCGTTCGGCGTGCAGCACCATGCGCAGAACGTGCGCATCGGCGGCGTGCGCGGGCTCGACGCGGACTACGAGGTGAAGGTGGTCGCCCACTACGACCCGAAGTCCGACGCGACGATTTTCGACGCCGAGATCGCGGGGCAGCGCACGCTCATCTGCCGCCGGCAAGGTCGGTTCGCGGAATAGGCAGGAGAGAAACGGACGATGGTTCGTCCCGGAGACGAAGGGACGAGCCTGTCGTAGGGTTGTCCGTTGACACGGAGCGCGCAAAGGTACGAAGAGAGAGTTGGCGCGCGAAGGACCCGCGCCGTCCTTGGCGCGGGTCCTTCGCGCGGGGAGTTTCCGGCCGAAGCGGGAGGGACGCGCTTGTCGCGTCCGCTCACGCTCTGCCATCAACTTGAATGTGCGATTTCGCTTCGGAACGTTTCAACGTCCCTAGCGGCGGGGGCGGGGATGTGGTAGACTGTGCGCGGCAGGCCCTGCGGCGTGCCGAGAGGTTCGAGAAGCGCGAAAGGAAACGACATGAAGAGACTGACGATGCTGGCGGCCGCGTGCGTGGCCCTGGAGGCCTGTGCCGGAATCCCCCTGCCGGAGCACCCGCGTCCGGACTGGGAGCGGGCCGAATGGCTGAACCTCAACGGGACGTGGCGCTTCGCGTTCGACAAGGCGGACGCCGGCGTGGGCGAGAAGTGGTTCGAGGCCGACAACGCGAAGTTCGACCGCTCCATCGTGGTGCCGTTCCCGTGGGGGAGCGCGCTGTCCGGCGTGAAGGACGAGGCGGACGTCGGCTGGTACCGGCGCGAGGTGACCGTGCCGGAGGCGTGGAAGGGAAAGCGCGTCTTCCTCGTCGTCGGCGCGAGCGACCACGACACGACGGGGTGGTTCGACGGCACGCGCCTCGGCGAGCACGTGGGCGGCTACACGCCGTTCGAGTTCGAGCTGACGGACCTCGTGAAGTGGGGCGAGGCGCAGAAGATCACGCTGCGCGCGTGGGACGAGCCCGCCGCGCGGGCAAGCACGAGCTGGCGGCTCTACGGCAAGCAGGGGTACGGCAACGCGCGCGGCGTGTGGCAGACGGTCTACCTGGAGGCGCGCGGAAACGAGTTCCTGGAGACGGTCCACTTCACGCCGGACATCGAAAGCCAGTCCGTCACGGCGGACATCCGCCTGGGGGCGCCGGCGAAGGAACCGCTCGCGTTCGAGGTCCGCTTCCGCGAGGAGGACCGCGCCAAGCCCGCGGCCGTCGCCTTCGCGCCGGGGCAGATGCGCGCGAAGATGAAGATCGCGCTGCGCGACGTGAAGCTCTGGGACCTGGAGAACCCCTACCTCTACGAGGTCGTCTGCGCGCTGAAGCCGGGCGGCCGCGAGGCCGGCGCGGCGGAGGCGGACGAGGTGCGCACCTACTTCGGCATGCGCAAGGTGTCGGTCGGCAGGCTGCCGGGGACCGACCATCCCTACGTGACGCTGAACGGCAAGCCCCTCTACCTGCAGCTCACGCTCGACCAGAGCTACCATCCGGGCGGGTTCTACACGTTCCCCTCCGACGCGTTCATGAAGAACGAGATCCTGCTCTCGAAGAAGCTCGCGCTCTCCGGCAACCGCATCCACATCAAGGTGGAGGTGCCGCGCAAGCTCTACTGGGCGGACAAGCTCGGCCTTCTGGTCATGGCCGACGTGCCGTGCGCCTGGGGCCCCGCCTCCGAGGCGATGTTCCGCGAGCACTGGTTCTGCTTCGAGGACATGGTCAAGCGCGACTTCAACCACCCCTCCATCTTCTCCTGGGTGCTCTTCAACGAGACGTGGGGTCTCTTCGTCGACGGGCAGAACTGGGGCAAGGACCGCGCAAAGCGCTACGCCCCGTGGGTGCAGCGCGCCGTGGCGGACGCCTACGCGAAGGCGAAGGCGCTCGACCCCACCCGCCTCGTGGAGGACAACTCGCCCTGCAACCGCGACCACGTGGTGACCGACCTCAACACCTGGCACGCCTACGAGCCCGGCTACCGCTGGGAGGAGACCGTCGCCGCCTGGTGCCGCGACACCTTCCCCGGCTCGAAGGCGAACTACATCGGCGGCTTCGCCCAGGGCCGCGCGCCGATGATGAACAGCGAGTGCGGCAACGTGTGGGGCTACAAGGGCTCCACGGGCGACTGCGACTGGTCGTGGGACTACCACCTGATGATCAACGCCTTCCGCCGCCGCCTCCAGTGCGGGGGCTGGCTCTACACCGAACACCACGACGTGATCAACGAATGGAACGGCTACGTGCGCTTCGACCGCACGCCCAAGTACACGGGCATCGAGGAGCTCTTCCCCGGCAGCTCGCTCGCGGACTGGCATGCGGACGCCTATCTGCCGCTCGACGCCGAGCTCTGCCGCGCCTTCAAGGCGGGCGAGACCTGGACGATGCCGGTGGACGTGTCGCTCACGACGGACCGCTACGCCGGCCGCCGCCTCGCCGTCGCCTACCGAGTGCGCGCCTGGGACGCGGCCGGCAGGCCCGTGGAAGGGGAATGGCGGGACGCGGGCGCCTTCACGGCCGCCTCGTGGCAGAACGGCCGCCTCTTCGACGTCCCCGTCGCGCTGCCCCGCACGACCGCGTGCGGCACGGCCTGCTTCGCCCTCAAGGACGGCGAGGCGGTCGTCGCGCGCAACTTCGCCTGCTTCGTCACGCGCGGCGAGGCGGCGGCGAACGTCGTCTTCGTCCCGCCCGCCGCCTTTTCGCGGGCCTCGTGGAGCCAGAAGCAGTGGAACGTGCTGGACGGCCTCAAGGCGAACGGCGCGGGGACGGGCTTCTTCGAGTATGCGTTCGCGGGCGTGCCATCCGGGAAGTCCGCCACCTTCCGCGCCGAGCTCTCCGCCAAGCGCCTCAACGCGAAGGACACGAAGGACCTCGACAAGGGCGTGCGCGACCTCGACTGCATGCTGGGCGGCGGGTTCGCCAACCGCGCGAAGAACCCGAACGCCTACCCGATGACGAGCGACGAGAAGTGGCCGAGCGTGGTGAAGGTGTACGCGAACGGCGTCCTCGTCAAGACCCAGACGCTGGAGGACGACCCGGCCGACCACCGCGGCATCCTCTCCTGGGCCGCGCAGCCGCGCGACCGGACGCTCCACGAGGCCGGCAGCTACGGCTGGCTCGTGGAGGCGCCGATCCCCGCCGCCGTGCTCGCGAAGGGGCAGGACGGCAAGGTGACGATCCGCCTGGAGACGGAGAAGGGCGGCCTCGCCGTGTACGGCGCGAACTTCGGGCGCTACCCGCTCGATCCGTCGCTCGCGTATGAGTAGGCCGCTTCCGGTCGAGGTGCTGTTCGAGGACGACGCGGCCCTCCTCTTCGCGCGTTGAAAAAATCTCAAATCCCCCCTTGCGCGCCGCCCGGGAACGTGATACAATATACGCCGTTTTCCACCACGTGTGGGGCTGTAGCTCAACTGGATAGAGCATCAGACTACGAATCTGAGGGTTGTGGGTTCGACTCCCGCCAGTCCCGCCAAGCGAAAGCGCCAGATTGCGGGGTGGAGCAGCCTGGTAGCTCGTCAGGCTCATAACCTGAAGGT
>CAVEVC010000138.1:0-6199 GCA_963618935.1 Clostridiales bacterium CCNA10
CTACTTCTTCGTGACGCTCTGGCCTTCGCGCGAGTCCTTCACGAGCCAGCCGGCGGCGGCGATCGCGTCGCGCAGGCGGTCCGACTCGGCCCAGTCCTTCGCGGCGCGGGCGGCGGCTCGTTCGTCGAGCAGCTTCTGGACCTCGGCGGGCACGGCGGTCTTCCCGGCCCTGCCGAAGAAGATGACGCCCAGCACCTCGTCCATGCGACGGAAGACGCCGAGCGTCCCGGCGGCGCCCTTGCCGTTCGCGTCGCGCACGAGCGCGAAGAGCGCGGCGAACGCCTTGGGGATGTTCAGGTCGTCGTTGACGGCGGCGGTGAAGTCCTCCAGGTGCTGCCGCGCCCACCCCGGCGCCTCGCCGTCCGTGGCCGCCTCCACGCACGCATCGATGCGGGCGAGCGCCTTGCGGGCGTCCTCCAGCGCGGAGAAGGCGAAGTTGAGCCCGCTGCGGTAGTGCGCGTTGATGAGCACGTAGCGGATCTCGCGCCCGCTCCAGCCCTTCTCGATCAGGTCGCGCAGCGTGAAGAAGTTGCCGAGTCTCTTGGACATCTTCTCGCCGTTCACGCGCAGGTGGGCGCAGTGCATCCACGTCTTCACGAACGGCCTGCCCGTGGCGGCCTCGGCCTGGGCGATCTCGTTCTCGTGGTGCGGGAAGAGGTTGTCGATGCCGCCCGTGTGGAGGTCGAACGTCTCGCCCAAATACTTCATCGACATCGCCGAGCACTCGATGTGCCAGCCGGGGCGGCCGCGCCCCCACGGCGAGTCCCAGCCCACGTCGCCGTCCGACGGCTCCCACGCCTTCCAGAGCGCGAAGTCGCCGACGTTCTCCTTGTCGTACTCGTCGGCCGCGCAGCGCGCGCCCGTGCGCTGGCTGGCGAAGTCGATGTGCGCGAGCCTGCCGTAGCCGGGGAACTTCGTGACGGCGAAGTAGACGCTGCCGTCCTCGCTCCGGTAGGCGACGCCCTTCTCCACGAGCTTCTGGACGAGGGCGATCATCTCGGGGATGTGGTCCGTCGCGGCGGGGTAGGCCTCGGCCGGCTGCACGTTGAGCTTCTTGAGGTCGGCGAAGAAGGCGTCCTTGTAGGTCTTCGTGTAGTCCGCGAGCGCGACGCCCTGCGCGTTCGCGCCCCGGATCGTCTTGTCGTCGACGTCCGTGAGGTTCATCACCTGGCGCACCTTCATGCCGTTGAACAGGATCGCGCGGCGGAGGATGTCCTCGAAGGCGTAGGCGCGGAAGTTGCCGATGTGGGCGAAATTGTAGACGGTCGGCCCGCACGTGTAGAGGCGGACCGTGTTCTCCGCCAGCGGGACCAGAGGCTCGACGCGGCGGGTGAGGGAGTTGTAGACGTTCATTTCCATGGCGCGGTAGTTTACTGGATTCTTTCAGCCCGTGCAATCGGCCGCTCTCGCGGCTTCCTGCACGGGCTGGGTTCGGGCACGGGCCCGACGGGCGGAACCGGCTACGCCTGCGGCGGGCGCGGCGCGCCGCCGACGGAGATCTGGATGCCGCCGGCGGGCGGCGCGCCCGCCGAGGCGGCCGCGGCCTGCGGGCGTCCGCCGCCCTTCTTCGCGCGCGGCGGCCCGATGAGGCAGAAGTGGACGCGGCCGTCCGTCTTCGGCGCCTGCTCGACGAAGCACTCGTCCTTCAGCATCTCCAGCACCTCGGCGATCTTGTCCTCGCCGATGTCGCGGTGCGCGTTCTCGCGGCCGCGGAACTGGAGCGACAGGCGCACCTTGTTGCCCTCGCCGAGGAACTGGCGGATCTGCCTGAGCTTGTGCTGCAGGTCGCCGACGTCCGTGCCGGGATGGAACTTGATCTCCTTCACCAGCGTCGACTTCTGGGCCTTGCGGGCCTTCTTCGCTCGGATGGACTCCTCGTAGCGGAACTTGCCGTAGTCCATGATCTTGCACACGGGCGGCACGGCATTCGGCGTGATCTCCACGAGATCAAGTCCCTGGCCGTCGGCCAGGCGCTGCGCCTGGCTGGTGGGCATGATGCCCAGCATGGCGCCGTTCTGGTCAAGCACGCGCACCGACGGCACGCGGATCTTGAAGTTGACACGAGTGAAGTTAGCGATAAGTCACCTCTCGGCTTTCTGTTGTGTTGCGTTGCGTTGCGTGTTCACGCCTCCAGCTCGGCTGAGAGCTTGGCGGCGAAATCGTCGAGCGCCATGGCGCCCAGGTCGCCGTCCGTGCGGGACCGCACGGAGATCTGTCCGGCGGCCTCGTCGCGTCCGCCCACCACGGCCATGTACGGCGTCTTCCAGAGCTGCGCGCTGCGGATCTTCGCGCCGAGCTTCTCGGCGCCCGCGTCGACCTCCACGCGGAAGCCCTTCGCGCGCAGCGCGGCCTGGATCTTCCGCGCGTAGCCGAGCTGCCTGTCGGTGATCGGCAGCACGCGCACCTGCTCCGGCGCGAGCCAGAGCGGGAACGCGCCCGCGTAGTGCTCGATGAGGATGCCGAAGAAGCGCTCGATGGAGCCGAGGAGCGCGCGGTGGACCATGTAGGGCTGGTGCTCCCTGCCGTCCGCCCCCACGTAGGCGAGGTTGAAGCGCTCGGGCAGGTTGAAGTCGAACTGGACGGTGCCGAGCTGCCAGGGGCGCCCGAGCGCGTCCTTGATCTTCATGTCGATCTTCGGGCCGTAGAACGCGCCGCCGCCCTCGTCGACCTCGTAGGCCATGCCCTCCTGGTCGAGCGCGTCGCGCAGGGACTGCGTCGCCTGCTCCCAGCGCGCGGGGTCGCCGACGGCCTTCGCGGGCTTCGTCGAGAGGTAGGCCTGGATCTCGTGGAAGCCGAACTTGCCGAGCATCTTCTTCGCGAACTGCACGGTGTCCCGGATCTCCTGCACGATCTGCTCGGGCGTGCAGAAGATGTGCGCGTCGTCCTGCGTGAAGCCGCGCACGCGGAAGAGGCCGTGGCGCACGCCGTCCTTCTCGTAGCGGTAGACCGTGCCGAGCTCGGCGTAGCGGATCGGCAGGTCGCGGTAGCTGCGCTTCTCGAACTGGTAGCACTGGATGTGGAACGGGCAGTTCATCGGCTTGACGTAGTAGTCCTGCACGTAGGCGTCCTGCCCCTCGCCCTCCTGCACGTGCATGACCGGGAACATCCCCTCCTTGTAGAAGCCGAGGTGCCCCGACGTCTCCCAGAGGCTGGACTTGCCGACGTGCGGCGTGTAGACGATCTCGTAGCCCGCCTCGTAGTGCTTCCGGCGCCAGTAGTCCTCGATGGCGGCGCGCACGCGCGCGCCGCGCGGCAGCCAGTGCGCGAGCCCCGGGCCCACCTGGTCGGTGATCGTGAAGAGGGCGAGCTGCCGCCCCAGCACGCGGTGGTCGCGCTTCTTCGCCTCCTCGATCTGGGCGAGCGTCGCGTCGAGCGCCGCCTGGTCCCTGCCGACAATGCCGTAGACGCGCTGGAGCATCTTGTTCTTCTCGTCGCCGCGGTAGTAGCTGCCGGCGACCTTCATGAGCTTCACCGCGCCGATCTGCGCGCTGTGCTCCACGTGGGGGCCGCGGCACATCTCGAAGTAGTCGCCCACCGTGTAGGTGCTGATCGCCTCGCCGGAGGCCGCGACGTCCGCCAGGCGCTCCAGCTTGTATTTCTGGCCCGCGAGCTTCGCGGCCACCTCGTCGGCCGTCATGGTCTTCTGCACGAACGGCTCGTCCAGCGCGATGAGGCGCGCGACCTCCTTCTCGATGGCCGGGAAGTCCTCGGGCGCGAGGCGGTGCGCGAGGTCGAAATCGTAGTAGAAGCCGTCGTCCGTCGCGGGCCCGATGTCCGTCAGGGCGCCCGGATAGAGGTTGCACACGGCCCGCGCCACGAGGTGGGCGGCCGAGTGACGGCGCATTTCGTCGGTGATGTCCATTTTAACTGCCTTCTCCTATTGAAGTGCATATCATACTCCAGTTTTGGACGGGTGGCAAGGGCTAAATGCTGGGGCCGAAGGCCGACTTCATTCTATCGGTACCAGACCTTCCAGAGGAAGAGTCCCCGGCCGGGGGCCGTCTCGACGCGCGCCGTGCGCGGCGCGGCCGCCTCCAGCAGCTCCGTGACGGCGGCGGGCTTCTCGTTGCCCTTGCCGACGCTGAGGAGGAAGCCGACCATCGAGCGGACCTGCCTGTAGAGGAAGCCGTCGCCCTTCACGCTGAACGTGTAGCGGGGACCGCTGCGCCGGACGGTGAAGGCGAAGATCGTGCGCACGGTCGTCTCCAGGTCGCGGTGCGGATTCGCCGCGAAGGAGACGAAGTCGTGGCGGCCGACGAAGCGCGCCGCCGCGTCCTGCATCGCCGCGAGGTCGAGCGGACGGTGGCAGAACGCCCAGAACGGCGCGAGATGCGGCGGCAGGATGTCCGCCTGGTAGACGAAGTAGCGGTACTCCTTGCCCTTCGCGTCGTTGCGCGCGTTGAAGCCCGGCCGCGCGAAGGCCGCGCGCAGCACGCGGATGTCGTCCGGAAGGCGCGCGTTCATCGCGCGGACGAGGCTCTTCGGCGGAATGGGAACGGCAAGGTCGACGTGGGCGCAGAACCCGCGCGCGTGGACGCCCGCGTCGGTGCGGCTGCAGCCGAAGACGCGCACGGGCGCGCGGTTGACGTACGCAAGGGCCTCCTCCAGGCGCTGCTGCACGGCGACGCCGTTCGCCTGAAGCTGGTAGCCGGCGTAGCGCGTGCCGTCGTACGCGAGGACGATGCGGTAGCGCTTCACTTCGTCTTGAACTTGAAGAAGAGCGGGCGGTAGACGCCCTCCATCGAGGCGACGAGGTCGAACGTCCCCTTCGCGCGGTCGTAGGCGAAGCTCGCGAGGCGCCAGCTTTCCTTCAGGCCGACCATGCAGAACTTCCCGCCCGGGAAGAACGCGAAGTCGCGCGGGAACTGTCCGCCCAGCTTGGCGTTGTTCAGGAACGCCATCTTCCCCGTCCCGGCGTCGACGTCGAAGACCGTGATCGAGTCGTGCCCGCGGTTCGAGCAGAAGAGCTGCGAGCCGTCCTCCGAGAGCTTGATCGCCGCCGCCTTCGAGAAGTCCGTGAAGCCCTTCGCGAGGAGGTCCTTGATCTCGACGAGCTCGAAGCCCTCGCCCGTGTAGCGGTAGCTCGCGACGAGGTTGTGGAGCTCGAAGACGACGAAGGCGAATTTCCCGTTGGGGTGGAAGACGATGTGGCGGGGCCCCGCGCCGGGGGCGATCGTCCGCGTGTCGATCGTCGCGGCGGGGACGGCCTTCAGTCCCTGCGCGCGGTTCGCGAAGTCGTAGGCCGCGATCTTGTCGAGCGTGAGGTCGACGACGAGCAGGTACTTGCCGTCCGGCGTGACGACCGCGCAGTGCGCGTGCGCGGCGTCCTGGCGCGGCTTGTTCGGCCCGTCGCCGACGTGCCGCACCTGGAAGAGGGGCTTCACCTCGTTCGGGGCGCCGGCGCAGCGCGGATCGAGCGAGCCGTCCGAACGCAGGTCGGCGTAGCCCGCCGTGCCGCAGGAGTATTCGGCGTAGACGAGCGCCTTTTCCGCGGGGTCGAGCGCGACGTAGCACGGCGCCGTCCAGCCCGTGGGGATCTCGTTCACGAGCTCCAGCCTGTCGCCCCGGGCGTTCAGGCGGAAGGCGGCGAGGCCGCCGTTCCGGCCCTTCGGGCCGAACGCCGCGCGCCCGACGACCGAGTAGAGCATCGTGCAGTCCCGGTTCAGCGCCATGTAGGTGGGCTGCGGCACGGTGTCGATCACGTTGACCACGCGGAAGCCGCCCGTCTCCGCGTCGCTTTCAAGGACGTGGATGCCCTGCGGATGCTGCTCGCTCGTGTAGCTGCCGACGTAGGTGATGTACTTCATTCTTCCGCCTGCCTTTCCGTCCTGGCTTCCGCTACCACTGGCCGACGCGCGGCTGGCGCAGCATCGCGTTGGAGGCGACGCCGTTCGTGAAGAGGCGCTTCGCGGGATCCCACTGGAGCGTCTTGCCCGCGTCGAAGAGCGCGGCCACGCCCGTGAGCGCGCACTGCGTCATGGCGCCCGCGTAGGCGAAGTCGCTCCCCACCTTCGGCCCGCCCTTGACGGCGGCGATGAATTCGTTGTAGGGCTTCGAGTCCGGGTTCTGGCCCGGCACGCGCGCATACTTCTGCTTGGGGCAGCCGCCCTCGGCGCGCAGCTTCTCCAGCGTGAGGCCCGGCAGCATCCGCAGGTAGTTCGCGCCGTGGTGGCCGTATTCGATCACGCCCTTCGTGCCG
>CAVEVC010000139.1:0-37002 GCA_963618935.1 Clostridiales bacterium CCNA10
AGGTCGTCCATCGTCACGGGCGAGACGCCCGTCATGAAGATGCGGTCGCACGTCGCCTTGAAGTCCTTGAACCAGCCGCGATAGAAGCCCGTGCCGTGCGTGATCTCCTTGTAGGGGTCTTTGCCGGCCGTCGAGACGATCTCGTTCGTGAAGTTGTCGTATTCGTCGACGATCACGTAGACGCCGAGGCCGAGCCGATGGGCAAGCGAGACGACAAGCTTGTACTTGCCGCTTGCGCCCGGCGTCTTCAGGAGCGCGTCGACGTCCGTCACGGGAGACAGGAGCTCTCGGTGCGAATCGACGAGAATCTGGAGCTCGACGTCGAGATACGCCTCGAACTTCTCCTCCCATGTCGCGCCGAGGAGATTCCCGACACGCGAGAAGTCGAGCGGCAGCACGAAGTAGCGGTTCGCGTTTTTCGTCGGCGACTTGCCGATGTCGAGGCCGCCGAAGAGCCGCTCGAAGTTCCCCTTCTCGGCGACGTCGTAGTAGCAGCGCAAGGTCTCGCAGAGGAGGGACTTCCCGAAGCGGCGCGGCCGCACGAAGAAGAGGAAGTTCGCGCGCGCCTCCATCGTGCGGATGAACGCGGTCTTGTCGACGTAGTAGAAGTCTTCAAGGCGAATCCGCTTGAAGTCCTTCACGCCGTAGGGTATCTGCTCCGATCTCATGCCGCGCATTATACCAAAATCGCCGCCACGCCGCCGCCCGGCGCCGCCCTTCTCCACGTTCTCCCGATCTCCACGTCAAGAATGTCAAGAACCGCCCCACCCTTTTTTAGACGTGGAGAACGTGTGGAACATGGAGAGCGCTTCGCGCATCCTCTCCGCCCCGACATCTCCCTGTTCTCCACGTTCTCCATGGCTATCACCCCTTCTCCACGCTCTCCCGATCCCCACGTAAAATGCCTTTTCGCCGCCGCGCGTTCACCCACAGGTTCACGAGCTTCAGCGCGGCGCGGCACAGCCAGAGACACCGCGTTCCTCGCCAGACGAGGACGAGCCGCCGCGGATAGCAGCCCGGCGCCAACGCCCCCTCGCGCTCCAGGGCGCGATACGCCCGGCGGACGTCCCCCCCCCCCCCCAGCCGTCGGCCGGACACGTCAACCAGTCGAAGACGTCGCAGTCGGCGACGACGCGCAGGCGCCGGCGCACGAACGCCGAAAGGCCCAGGCCCTCCGCCCACGCGCGCTGCGCCCGCCAGATGTCCGCAAGCGCGGACAGGAACGTCACGCTGTAGAGCGCGGGGCGCGGCTTCCGGGTCGCCGACCCCGCGACCACGCGATAGGCGTAGCCGGCGAATTCGCCCTGCACGACGCCGCGCAGACGGGGGATCGCCTCAAGGAGAAAAAGCATGTCTTCCTTAGGATGCGTGTTCAGGCGAAAGCGGAATTCGCGGATGCAATTGCGACGGGCGAAGCACAGCCAGAGATAGCCGTAATTGGAGAAGACCGTCCACGCCCACTGCGCCGCGTCGCGTCCGCGCAAGGCCGGCGTCGGCGCCGTCTCCCATCCCGAAACGCCGAGCGGACGCAGCCTCACGAGGTCGACGGCATCCGACATCAGCGCAACGGCGTGGCGAAACCAGTCAGGATGAACCGTATCGTCGGAGTCGACGAACGTGACCCACTCGCCCCGCGCCAGACCCAGCGCGACGTTCCGCGCGACGCTGACGCCGGCGTTCGGCTGGTGGACGATCCGGAATCGGGCATCCTGCGCGGCGTAGTCTTCGAGGATTGCGGCGCTGCCGTCCGTCGAGCCGTCGTCGACGCAGATCGCCTCCCAGTCCGTGAACGTCTGCGCCCGCACGGAGTCCAGGCACTCGCGCAGATACGAGGCGACGTTGTAGACCGGAATGACGACAGATAAAAATGGCTTCATCAAATCTCACCGTTTCCTTTTAGCCGTGGAGAACGTGTAGAACATGGAGAGCGCTTCGCGCATCCTCCCCGCCCTTACTTCTCCCTGTTCTCCATGTTCTCCAAGGCCATCACCCCTTCTCCGCGTTCTCCCGATCTCCACGTCAAAATCCGTTCCCCCTGTTTTTTTAGCCGTGGAGAACGTGTAGAACGTAGAGATCGCTTCGCGCATCCTCTCCGCCTCGACTTCTCCCTGTTCTCCATGTTCACCAAGGCTATCACCCCTTCTCCGCGTTCTCCCGATCTCCACGTCAAAATCCGCCCCACCCTTTTTAGCCGTGGAGAACGTGTAGAACATGGAGAGCGCTTCGCGCATCCTCTCCGCCCCGACTTCTCCCTGTTCTCCATGTTCACCAAGGCTATCACCCCTTCTCCACGCTCTCCCGATCTCCACGTCAAAATCCGCCCCACCCTTTTTAGCCGTGGAGAACATGTAGAACGTAGAGATCGCTTCGCGCAGCCTTCTCCCTGTTCTCCACGTTCTCCATGGCGAACACCGTCCTCTTCTCCATGGCTACAGCCCCTCTCCATGTCCTCCCGGCCTCATGGTCGTCAGAAGACCCTGCCACAGCCGTACGCGGAGAAACCGCGCGCGGCCGAGCGGGCCTTCCAGGACGCCCGCAAGGGCGACGCCCGGCGAGCCGGCGCGGCGCAGAAGCCGCAAGGCCAGCGCCTGGACGCGCTGCGACGCGACGAACGCCAGGATCAGCACGGCGTTCAGGCACGCCGTCAGCGCGCAGTCGGGAAGCAGCCACCAGAGGCCGCCGGGGCAAAGCGAACGGACAAGGACACCGCCGCCGACGCAGAGCGCCAGCGCCGCCATGGGCGGCGCGAACAGGCGCACGAAGTCGGGCAGGCGATAGCCCGCCAGCACCCTGAGGACGAGCGGCTTGGCGACCAGCGCCAGCGCGACGGCCAGGGCCGCCTGCCCGATGGCCGTCGTGTACGGGCTGCCGAACAGGACGATGCCGGCCCAGATCGCGGCGAATGCGGACGAAAAGAAGAGCAGGTCGCAGAAGACGTTGTACTTGACGCGCCCATCGGCCGAGATGACCGTGAACAGGGATCCGTCGAAGTTCTGGAAGAAGGCGCCGACGAGAAAGATGCGCAGAAACCCGCACGCATACGGCGGCACGTTCTCCCCGAGCCAGAGGCGCAGGAGCTCCGGCGCGTACAGCCAGACGGGGACGCCGATGACGAGCAGCAGATACGCCGAATAGTGGGCTGTCTCGACCGTCAGGCCCTTCGAGTCCGACAGCCTTCCCGCCGCGTAGAGCTTGACGATCTGCGGATTGGCGGCCGACTTGAAGTTGCCGATGAAGCTGGAGACGTGCCCGTAGACGCCGCCGGCGAGCGTGCCGGCCGCCACGACCGCCGGGCCGAAGTAGCGCTGGTTCAGGAGCGTCGCCACCTGCGTCACGGCCAGCACGACGAGGCTCGAGGCGAACTGCCAGCCGAAGAAGCCGGCGATCTCTCGGACGACGTGCCAGTCGAACACGCGCCGAAGCCGCGCCTCCGTGAAGTGGCGGATGCAGTAGACGCGGTAGACGGCAATCGTCGTCACGGAGGAGAAGAGAAAGAGGGTCGAATAGGTGACGAGGCGGTCGAACGGCGTCACGAAGAGGAGATAGACGATGGCGAGCTTGACCGCGACATCGTAGAACGCCATCCAGGCGAAGGCCGACATCCGCTCGTGGGCGACGATCGCCGCGCCGTAGGGCACCTGCGTGATGCCCAGGAACGTCGCCGCGACGCCGCAGTGGAACGCCCACTTGACGGCGAACAGGCGGTCCGGCGCGACGTTCAGCTTCGTGCCAAGGACGTAGAGCCCCGCCGTCTCGAGGACGAGGACGGACAGCAGGGCCACGGCGAACTGGCAAACGAGGATCGTCGAGAACACGCGCTTGACGTCGCCGATGCGGCCCTTGCCCATCTCCACCGTGAGGAAGCGAGAGGAGGCGAACGACAGCGTGCCGCTGACGAAGCCGAACAGGGAGACTGTCGCCATCGCGACGCCGAAGAGGCCGTAGTTTGCGACGCCGAGGGCCTGGAGCTGGATGCGGCTCGTGAAGAACCCCACGAACAGGACGGCGAGCATCCGCGCGTAGAGGACGAGCGTGTTCTTCGCCACGAGCCGGGCGTCGGCCTTCGGCGCCCCGAGCCGCTCGAACCGCCGCGCCCATCGGTATCGACGTGCGTAGGTCATCGTTCAGCCACGCCTTTCCGAACAAGGGAGCACCACGTGAACACCAACTCTTTCGCGCGCCGTCGCCACCTCTACAATTCTACACGGCTAAATCCATGTCCATCCGAGGACAAGCGCGCCACCTCAAATCCTCTCCTCCACGCCCCGGAAGTGGACGTTGAGCGCGTGGAGCGGGGCGAGGAGCGAGCCGAGCGACGTCCCCGCCGTGAGCTGCGCAAGGGCGTTCACGTCCTTCGGGAAGCACTTGCCGCCGTAGCCCATCTTGCCGTCAGGCCCCGGCACGTAGGTGTGCGTGTCGTTGATGTAGCCCGACAGCAGGCAGCCCGCGTGGACCTTCGCCCAGTCCGCGCCCACCTTCTCGCAGTATTCGCGGACGGCGTTGAAATAGGTGACCTTGTACGCGCCGAAGACGTTGTGCGCGTATTTCGTGATCTCGGCGTCGAGCGCCGACATCACGACGAACCTCTTGCTCGGAAAGACCTTCGTCAGGAGCGCCAGCGCCGCCGCGTCCCCCTCGACGGGAAAGACCATCGGCTGCTTCCGGAAGTCCTCGATGTGCGTGCGCTCGGTCAGGAACTCCGGCATGAATCGGACGCGACGCCCCGTCTCGCGCGACAGGCGCTCGCTCGTGCCGGGCAGGATCGTCGTCCGAACGAACACCGGCACGTCCGGCAAGTCCCGGATCAGCCGCGTCATCAGCGACAGGTCCTGCGTGCCGTCGTCTTCCGTCGGCACGTGGATCTGGACGAACGCAATGTCGATCCGCGAAAGATCGTCGTTGTACCCCTTCGGCGGATCGGATACAAGCACCTTCGCATCCTTGTTGTTCTCCTCCAGCCACGCCTTCAAGGCGCCACCAACAAAACCACAGCCGATGATACCAATGTTAATCATAGCATACCTTTCATGTTGGCTTGAGCCTGGCCACTACAATCCTAAGAACTCGGTCGGAGGCGGACATAACTGGAAACAGTTTCTTGAGAATTCCAAAACTTCCAACAAGTGTATCTTATTTATTACCAGACGGCAAGGAGGAATTTGTTTGCCAGATCGGCGCATGCGCAGCAGTGGCGACGAGAAGACCGTCGCCGAGGCGATGCTGTCCTTCGCGCGTGGCTACGAGTACGAAACGGGAGGGACGCGCTTGTCGCGTCCGCCTGCGCGTAGACGCGCGATGAACCCCCAAAAGACGAAAAGGCCGCGCCCTGATGGACGCGGCCTTTCGGCAGAACAGACGAGATCCTTACTTGACCTCGACCTCTGCGCCGGCCTTCTTGAGCTGCTCGGCGATCTTCTCGGCGTCCTCCTTGGAGGCGCCCTCCTTGACCGTCTTCGGCGCGCCCTCGACCATGTCCTTGGCGTCCTTGAGGCCCAGGCCCGTAATCGCGCGGACTTCCTTGATGACGGCGATCTTGTTCGCGCCGGCGGCCTTGAGGACCACGTCGAACTCCGTCTTCTCCTCGGCGGGAGCGGCGGCGGCAGGACCGGCCACGGCGACGGCGGCGGCGGCGGAAACGCCCCACGCCTCTTCGAGCGCCTTCACGAGTTCGTTGATTTCGAGGACCGTCTTGCCCGACAGTTCCTTGATGATTTCTTCGTTCGTCATTTGCTTCTTCCTTCTTCTTCAACCGCTGGCGTGTTTCATCCAGAGGGTTTCGTTGTTTTACGAAAGCTGTTGCTTTTATTCGCCCTTCTTCGCCTTCTCGGAGAGGACGCGCGCCAGGCGCGTCGCCGGCTCCTTGAGGAGCATGAGGAACATCGCGCGGAGCTCGTTCTTTCCGGGAATCTTGGAGAGGGCCTCGACCATCTTGGCGTCCACGATGGCGCCGTCGTAGTCGGCGCCCTTGACGGACGCGCGGCCGTCGGACCCGTCGACGAACTTCATGATCGCCTTGGCGACGGCGGTCGGCTCGCCCTTGCCCGTCACGATCGCGGTCGTGCCGGTGAGCATCGCCTTGACGTCGTCGGACCAGCCCATCTCGGCGGCGACCTTGGCGAGGTACGAGTTCTTCACCACCAGAAGGCGCGAGTCGCAGGCGCGAAGGTCGGTGCGGAGCGCACCCATCTTCGCGACATCGACGCCGCCGTAGTTGACGATGAAGCAGTAGTCCGACTCCTTGACGCGGGCCGTGACTTCGTTGAGGATTGCAACCTTTTCAATTCTCATGGCTCAGAAACTCCTTACTCGGCGGCCGCGAGGGTGCAGGGCACGCCGATGCCCATGGTGGACGAGAGCGTGAGCGTCTTGATGAAGACGCCCTTCACGGCGGCCGGGCGCGCGGCCTGCACGGCCTCGACGACGGCGTTCACGTTGGCGAGGAGCTTCTCCGCGTCGAACGAGAGCTTGCCGGCGATGACGCAGCAGTTGCCCGTCTTGTCCATGCGGAAGTCGACCTTGCCGGCCTTCGCGTCCTTGACGGCGGTGGCCGGATCGTCCGTGACCGTGCCCGTCTTGGGGTTCGGCATGAGGCCGCGCGGACCGAGGATGCGGGCGCACTTGCGCACGCTCTTCATGGCCTCGGTCGTCGCGATCGCGACGTCGAAGTCGGTCCAGCCGCCCATCACCTTCTCGACCATGTCGTCGAGGCCGACGAAGTCGGCGCCCGCCGCGCGGGCCTCCTCGGCGTGGTCGCCGCCCGCGAAGACGACGACCTTGACCTTCTTGCCGGACCCGGCGGGGAGCTTCACCGTGCCGCGCACCGGGGCGTCGGTCTTGGTGGTGTCCGCGCCAAGGCGCATGGAGACGTCAAGCGTCTCGTCGAACTTCTTCGAGCCGGGGTGGGCCTTGATGAACGTAATGGCTTCCGCCACGGAGACGGGCTTCTTCGGCGCCTCCTTGAGGGTGTTCTGATATCTCTTGCTACGCTTGGACATGGCTGCGTTCCTTTCAGTCCACGACTTCGATGCCCATGTTGCGGGCGGTCCCGGCGATCATGCGCATCGCGGCCTCGACGTCGGTCGTGTTGAGGTCGGCCTTCTTCGCCTCGACGATCTGCCTGAGGTCGTCCTTGGTGACCTTGCCGACCTTGTTCTTGTTCGGAACGCCCGAACCCTTGGCAAGGCCGGCGGCCTTCTTCAGGAGCACGCTCGCGGGCGGCGACTTGAACTGCAGCGAGAAGCTGCGGTCCTGGTAGACGGTGATGATCACGGGGACCACGAGACCGGCCTGCTTCTGCGTCTTGGCGTTGAACTCCTTGCAGAACTGCATGATGTTCACGCCGGCTGAACCGAGCGCCGGGCCCACGGGCGGCGCGGGGTTCGCGGCGCCGGCGGGAATCTGGAGCTTGACAACTCCCTTGACCTTCTTAGCCATTTCTTTCCTTCACTTTCCGCAGGGCCTCCCGGCATCCCAACCGGTGCAGACGGCCCGCAAAACCAACGCCTACTCCTGGGCCTGCATGTCCTCCACGGACACCTTTTCGACCTGCCAGTAGTCGACGTCGACAGGGACCTTGCGGCTGAAGACGCTGACTTCAACCTTGAGCTTGCCCTTGTCGGGATCTACCATTGAAACGAGGCCCGTCAAACCCATGAACGCGCCTTCGTTGATCTTCACCGTGTCGTCCACGTTGAAAGTAACCTTCGGACGCGGCTTCTCGGCGGCCTGCATCGGCTTCGTCGAGAGAATCGCATCCACTTCCGCCTGGGAGAGCGGCGTCGGCCGCTGCATGAGCCAGGACCCAATCACGCCGGGCGTCTCGCGCAGAAACTGCCACGTGCGCTCCACGACCGCCCGCCTGCCCGTCGCCGGATCCATCCCCTCTCCGTAGAGGGCCATCTCGACGAGCACGTAGCCCGGAAAGACCTTCTTGTTCAGCGTGCGCTTCTTCCCGTTCTTCGTCTCCGTGACCTTCTCCATCGGGATGATGCACTGGCCGATGTATTCGCCCATCCCCTCCATGGTGGTACGGGCCTTGATCGAGGTCTGAACCTTGTTTTCCTGACCCGTGAGGGTCTGAAGGACGAACCATTCCTTCTTCATGGATCAGCCACCTCTCAGACGCCCGTGTGGACGAGCGCGATGAACTTCTGGATCACCTTGTCGCACACCAGCGTGGTGACGGCGAGAATGACGATGAAGGCAAGCACCACGAGCGTCGAATCGTAGAGCTCGTGCTTGCCAGGCCAGGACACGCGGCGCGCTTCGCCCCTCACGTCCGCGAAGTACCCGATGACGCGGTGAAAGAAGTTCTTCATCTCATCCTCGAAAATAGGTTGGCAGGGTAGGAGGGAATCGAACCCCCATGGGCGGTTTTGGAGACCGCTGCACTGCCATTGTGCTACTACCCTACTTGGCTTCCGCCACAGAGGCGGACACCACAAATTACTTGACTTCCCTGTGACCGGTGTGCTTGCGGCAGAACGGGCAGAACTTCGCCTTTTCGACACGCTCCGTCATCGTCTTCTTGTTGCGCGTCGATGTATAGTTGCGGCGCTTGCACTCGGTACACGCTAGAATTGCCAAATCGCGAGGCATTTTATCAAATCCTTCCGTCGTCTGCAAGTGTATTCTTCGAGGAATCAGCCCGCCCGTCGCCCCGGCCGACCACTGTGGCCGGGACTCGGGGCAGGCATCTCACAGAAGACGCATCTTCGTTGCTACTTGATGATCTTCGAAACCGTGCCGGCGCCGACCGTGCGGCCGCCTTCGCGGATGGCGAAGCGCATCTTCTCTTCCAGCGCGACCGGCGCGATCAACTTCACGTCGATCGCAACGTTGTCGCCCGGCATGACCATCTCGACGCCCTCGGGGAGGCCGATGTCGCCCGTCACGTCCGTCGTGCGGATGTAGAACTGCGGACGGTAGCCCTTCATGAACGCCGTGTGGCGGCCGCCCTCGTCCTTCGTGAGGACGTAGACCTGGCCGTTGAACTCGGTGTGCGGCGTGATGGAGCCCGGCTTCGCGAGCACCTGGCCGCGCTCGACGTCCTCCTTCTTCGTGCCGCGCAGGAGCGTGCCGATGTTGTCGCCGGCCTGGCCCTGGTCGAGCAGCTTGCGGAACATCTCGACGCCCGTGACGGCCGTCTTCGCCGTCGGCTTGAGCCCGACGATCTCGACTTCGTCGCCGACCTTGACGACGCCGCGCTCGACGCGGCCCGTCACCACCGTGCCGCGGCCCTCGATCGAGAAGATGTCCTCGATCGGCATGAGGAACGGCTTGTCAAGCTCGCGGACGGGCTCGGGGATGTAGGTGTCGAGCGCGTTCATGAGCTCGTCGATGCACTTGCACGCGGGATCGTCCGCCGAGGCGGCCTGCGTGGCGGGATACGCCGCGCCACGGATGACGGGGGCGTTGTCGCCGTCGTAGTCATACTTGGAGAGGAGCTCGCGGACCTCCATCTCGACGAGGTCGAGCATCTCCGGGTCGTCGACGAGGTCGCACTTGTTGAGGAAGACGACGATCTTCGGCACGCCGACCTGGCGGGCGAGAAGGACGTGCTCGCGCGTCTGCGGCATGGGGCCGTCGACGGCGGAGACGACGAGGATGGCGCCATCCATCTGCGCGGCGCCGGTGATCATGTTCTTCACGTAGTCGGCGTGGCCGGGGCAGTCGACGTGCGCGTAGTGGCGCTTCTCGGTCGAATACTCGACGTGGGAGGAGGCGATCGTCAGGATCTTCGTCGCGTCACGACGGCCGGCGGACTCGGACGCCTTCGCGACCTGGTCGTACTTGATCTCCTCGCAGAGGCCCTTGAGCGACTGGACGTGGGTGATGGCGGCCGTGAGGGTGGTCTTGCCGTGGTCGACGTGGCCGATGGTGCCGACGTTCACGTGCGGCTTGCCGCCGCGATCGAATGTTTCCTTAGCCATTTTGGACTCCTGTGAGTTGTGTTACGTTGTTCGCCATACTGGAGCCACCTAGCGGAATCGAACCGCCGACCTCATCCTTACCAAGGATGTGCTCTACCTGCTGAGCTAAAGTGGCTTTTTTTGACAAGCCCGAATAGTATACCGAAGTCGGAACGAAGACGCAAGCGGGTAGAACAAGAAAATTCAGGGCGTGGAACTCTCCGTCCGCGCGCCGGCAAAGTCGCGCGTCCGAAATGCTCCGCGTCGCCCGCCGCCACTTCACCCACCCGATGCCCCTTGCCCCGTCCGCATTCCCCTTGACCCGTCCGCAGTTCCCCTTACCCCGTCCGCCTTTCAAAAATTATTCCGCGCTGTAATCTCACGTCCTCCGCCGCCATCGGAATTATTCCGCATCGTAATCTCACGTTCTTCAGCCGCCACATCGTCCACTGGTATCACCAGAACTGGTGCCACTAGAATTGTTCCGCACCATAATCTCACGAGCCCCCGCCACCCGTGAAAACGGCCCTTCTCATGCCGACCTTCTTCTAACATCTCATGCAAACGCAAGAAATGCGCACTTATGCTCAATAAAACAAGTTAAGCCGATTAATCCCGACTCCTGCGACGGAAACTCGACTCCCGTGACGGGAATGAGAATTCAGTGCGTAAGAAATCTTCGGCCGCGTGGGAGCACGGATCTCCCCATACGATGCAATCCTCCCGTGGGGACGCCTGTTCGGGCGCCACGCGCCGAGGGCGGCGCGGGTACATCGCGCGCCGGGCCGAAAGGCCGCGCGGGAGCGTGGATCTACCCATACGACGCAATCCTCCCGTGGGGACGCCTGTTCGGGCGCCACGCGCCGAGGGCGGCGCGGGTACGTTGCGCGCCGGGACGAAAGGCCGCGCGGGAGCGAGGGTCTCCCAAGAGCGCGGTCCGCCCGTGTGCCCGTCACGGGCGCGCCGGGAGCGCGGGTCTTCTGGGAGCAGGGTCCTTGCGAGAACGGGGGCGGGATCAGACGGCGACGGGCGTGAGGCGCACGTCGCCCCAGCCGCAGGGGAGGGCGAAGCGGACCCTGCCGTCCGCCTTCTTCTTGTCGCGGCGCATGATGTCCGCAAGGGAGGCGAACGTCAGTCCGTCGGGAAGGGCCGCGGGAAGACCCACGGACGCAAAGGCGGCGGCCACTTCGTCCGGCCATGCGGGCGCGGCGAGGCCGAGGCGCACCGCGAGGCGCGCCTCCGCCACGGCGCCGATCGCGACGGCTTCGCCGTGCTGGACGCCGAAGTCCGTGGCGACCTCGACGGCATGGCCCACCGTGTGGCCGAGGTTGAGCTTGGCGCGGTCGCCCTTCTCGAAGGGGTCGCGCCGCACGAAGTCCACCTTCACCGCGAGGGCGCGCGCCACGAAGGACGCCAGCGCGGGGAGGTCGTCGGCAAAGCCGGCGAGCGTCGCGTCGCCGGGGAGGTCCCGCAGCGCCGCAAAGCGCGCAAGGCCCTCCCGCAGACCCGGCGGATTGGCGATGAGCGCGTGCTTGACGGCCTCGGCGAGGCCGCAGCGCCCTTCGCGCACCGGCAGGGTGAGAAGGGACGAAACGTCCGCCAGCACGAGGGCGGGCGAATGGAAGGCGCCGACCATGTTCTTCGCGCCGGGGAGGTCGCAGCCCGTCTTGCCGCCCGTCGAGGCGTCGACCATTGAAAGGAGGGTGGTGGGGACGTTGAGCCATGGGATGCCGCGCATCCAGGTGGCGGCGGCAAAGCCGGCCATGTCCCCCACGACGCCGCCGCCCACGGCGACGGCGAAATCCGCGCGGCCGAGGCCGGCGGCCTGGAACGCGCCCCAGATGGACTGGACGGTCGCGAGCGTCTTCGTGCCCTCGCCGGCGGGGATTGGAAAGAGGCGGGCCGAGATGCCCGCCCGTTCGAGCGCGTCCACCACGCGGGGCGCGAGATGGGGGGCGGTATGCGCATCGCACACGACGACGGCGCGGCGGCCGAGGCCGCGCCGCGCCGCCTGGTCGCCGACCGTCTCCAGCAGGGCTGTTCCCACGGCCACATCGGAGGGGACGTCGCCGGAGACGATGCGAAACGCGCCGAAGAGAACCTCCAGCGCGTCGAGAAGGGCCTCCGGCGGACGGCTGGAGACGTCCAGCCGCAGGGGGAAGCTGGCATAGTGGGCGGCCCGGCGCGCGAGCAGCCCCTCCAGGCGCGTCCGGGCGGCGGATGCCGCGCCGGCGGCCACGAGGGGGCGCGTGCCCGGCGCCCGGTCGATCCGCGCGCAGAGCGCGTCGAGGGAGCAGTCGAGGCAAACCACCGTCCCGCAACGCTCCGCGACCGCGCGCGCCGCCCCGTCCAGGAGGGCGCCGCCCCCCAGGGCGACCACAGCGTGCGGGCGCGCCGAAACCTCCTCCAGCGCGCGCAGTTCGCGCGCGCGGAACCCTGCCTCGCCCTCCTCCGCGAAGATCGCGGGGATGGAACGCCCGGCGGCCTTCGCGATCTCCGCGTCGAGATCGGCGAAGGGACGCGCGAGGCGCCGCGCGAGCAGCTTCCCCAGCGTCGACTTGCCGCTGCCGGGCGGTCCATAGAGGAAGAGGCAGTCCATGTCCTATCTCATTGACTTAGGCTTCGTCCTTGATCGTGTTGCGCGCCTCGTTCACGCGCATCCGGCGGCCCATCACTTCCTTCTCGCTCATCGCGGCGATCGCGGCCTCGGCCTCGGGGCGGTTCGGCATCACGACGAAGCCGAAGCCCTTGGAGCGGTCGTTGAACTTGTTCGTCACGACGCGCGCCGTGTCCACCTTGCCGAAGGCCTCGAACTCCTTGCGCAGCTGCGCCTCGGTGAGGTCGTAGCTGAGGTTGCCCACGTAGATCTCCACGCTGCCGGCGGGGATGGGCTGGCGGGTCTCGGAGGGGCGCGCGTCGCGGCGGGGGGCCGGTTCGCGGCGCTTCGGCTGGGGCTGGGGCTTCGGGCCGCACGCACGCGCCTTGCCGCGGCGGCCGAGGAGGAATCCGATCAGGATTCCCGCCAGGAGCGCGCCGGCCAGCGCGGCGAGCGCATGGGCGGGGCACTTCGCGCCGGCCTTTCCGGCTTCGCAGGCGGCCTGTGCGAACAACGTCATCGTACTCATCATCATCTTGTCTTTCTTCTTTCTTTTTGGGATCCGCCTCAGCCCCCGAGGAATCCTTCGAGCTTCTTGAGGCGGGAGGGGTGGCGCAGCTTGCGCAGCGCCTTCGCCTCGATCTGGCGGATGCGCTCGCGCGTCACGTTGAACTGTTTGCCGACCTCTTCAAGCGTGCAGGAGGCGCCGTTGGTCAAGCCGAAACGGTAGTCCAGCACCTGGCGTTCGCGGTCGGTGAGCGTCGTCAGAATGTCCTTAAGTCGTTCCCGGAGCATCGAGTAGGCGGTCTGCTCCGAGGGGTTCTCGGCCGAGGTGTCGGGGATGAAGTCGCCGTACTTGGCGTCGTCGTTGTCGCCGACCTTCGACTGGAGGGAAATGGGCTGCTGCGCCATGCGGTAGACGCGCCGCACCTCTTCGGGCTTCATCTCCATCTCGACGGAGAGCTCCTTCTCGTTGGGCTCCCGGCCGAGCTTCTGGATGAGCTTCTTCTGCACGCGCATGAGCTTGTTGATCGTCTCGATCATGTGGACGGGGATGCGGATCGTGCGGGCCTGGTCGGCGATCGCGCGCGTCGCGGCCTGGCGGATCCACCACGTCGCATACGTGGAGAACTTGTAGCCGCGCTTGTACTCGAACTTCTCGACGGCCTTCATGAGGCCGGTGTTGCCCTCCTGGATGAGGTCGAGGAACGAGAGGCCGCGGTTCATGTACTTCTTCACGATCGAGATGACGAGGCGCAGGTTGGCCTCGACCATCTTCGTGCGGGCCTCCTGGCCGCGCCGCAGCACGGTGCGCAGCTCCTCGAAGGTCTTGAGGAACTCCTCCGGGGGCATGCCGAACTTCGCCTCCAGCTTCTCCAGCTTCTCGCGGGCGTCGGCGAGCTCGGCGTTGCGGCGCTTCGACTCGTGCTGGGCGAGGAGCTGCGCCTTGCGCGCGAGGTGCTGCTTGTAGGGGAGGTAGATCGTCTCGTCCGCCTCCATGCACAGCGTCTCCAGCACCTTCTGCTTGAAGTTGAGGTCGAGGAAGGCCTGGCGGAGGGCGGCGCGGGCGTTCTGCACGCCCTTCTCCGCGCCGCGCAGCTGCTGGGGCGTCGCCTTCCTGCGGTTCTTCTGGAGGTCGGTCAGCTTGGCCTGGGACTCGTTGAGGCGCTGCGCGACGTTCTGGAGCATCCTGCGGAAGGCGGGCAGCTGCTCCATGTAGGCGTCGCGGTTGTCGTCGAACTTGTCCGTGACCACGCGGTCGAAGCGCTCCTGCATGCCCTCCAGCCTGTCGAGGAGGCCCATGTACATGGCCGGGGTGAAGGCGAAGCGGTTGAACATGTCCTTCGTCTTCGCCTCGCTCTCCTCGATGCGCTGGCAGATGTCGACCTCCTGCTCGCGCGAGAGGAGGGGCACCTGGCCCATCTGGTGCAGGTACATGCGGATCGGGTCGTCGAACATCTCCTGCGCGCGCGCGGCCTGCAGGCGGCTGTCGCCCTGCCGGTCCTTGTTCGCGCGGTAGGTCTCCACGTCCTCGGCGCGGATCACGTCCACGTTCAGCGCCTGGAGGATCGCCAGGTACTCGTCGGTCGACGACTCGTCCTGCACGGTGGCCGGCACGATCTGGTTGAGCTCGTCGTAGGTGACGAAGCCGCCGTTCTTCTCGGCGCGCTGCTTCACCTCCTGGATGACCGCGTTGCGCTCCTCGGCGCCGAGCACGCTGCGCCCCGCGTAGGACGCCATGCCCTCGACGTCGAACTCGTCGTCGTAGCCCGTGGAGGGCGAGATCGACAGGCTGTCGTCCAGCGGGGCGATGAGGTCGAAGTCGGGCTGGTCCGGCACGTCGGCCGCGTCGGCGGGGGCGTGGCCCTCGCCCTCCACCTCGCCCGCGATCTTCTCGATGTCAAGGGCGCGCGCCTCGGCCTCGGCCTCCTCGGCCTCCGCCTCGTCCTCGGCCGTCGCCTCCTTGAACTCCTCGGCTGCGGCCTCGTCCGCGCTCTCCGCCGCGGCGAACGCCTCCTGCCGCAGCGCCTCGTCGTCCGGATCCGCGCCCTTCCGGCTCCGCCGCGCCGCCTTCTTCTCGCCCGCCTTCGGCTTCTTCTCGCCCGCCTTCGGCTTCTTCTCGCCCGCCTTCTTCGCCTTGGCGGGGGCGCCCGTCTTCTTGTTTTTCATGATTGCCATGACCGCTCCAGACTACAATTCCAGTTTATGCTGAAAAGTCAAGGGGTGAGTATAGCATTTTGGCGCCGGGACCGTCAAGGGGGTTGCGCCTAGAAAAAAAATTTGGTAGAATCTGCGCACTTTTCGCCTCCTTCATGGGCGAAGCAACAGCAAGGAGAAAAAGCCGTGACCAGTCCCGCGCCCGCCGCAAGATCCGCCTACGCCGCCGCCGGCGTCAACATCGACAGCAAGATGGATGCGCTCAAGGCCGTCAAGGCCCTGGTCGGCGCGACGAAGACCGTGAACGTCGTCGGGGGCATCGGGTCGTTCGGCGGGCTCTGCCGCCTCCCGCAGGGCAGTTCCAAGGACACCCTGCTCGTCTCCTCCACGGACGGCGTGGGCACCAAGCTCAAGGTCGCCGTGATGATGAAGAAGCACGACACCGTCGGCCAGGACATCGTCAACCACTGCGTCAACGACATCCTCGTGCAGGGCGCGCGCCCCCTCTTCTTCATGGACTACGTCGGCACCTCCAAGTTCGACGGACCCGTCTTCAAGCAAATCGTCGCCGGCCTCTGCAAGGCCTGCAAGGAGAACGGCATGGCCCTCCTCGGCGGCGAAACGGCCGAGCTCCCCGGCCTCTACCCCGCCGGAGAGTACGACCTCACCGGCACGATCGTCGGCACCGTCTCCCGCAAGCAGCTCGTCACCGGCCAGTCCATCCGCGCCGGCGACGTCGTCGTCGGCCTCCCCTCCGGCGGCCTCCAGACGAACGGCTACTCCCTCGCGCGCAAGGTCTTCTTCGACATCTGCCAGATGTCCCCCTTCGACAAGCTGCCCGGCACGAGCCAGACGGTCGGCGACGCCCTCCTCGCCGTCCACAGGAGCTTCCTCAAGCCCGTCGGCCGCCTCCTCGACAACAAGATCAAGGTCAACGGCATGGCCCACATCACCGGCGGCGGCTTCCCGGACAACATTCCGCGCGTCCTCCCCAAGTCCGTCGCCTGCGAGATCGACCGCACGGCCTGGGACGTCCCCACGATCTTCAAGTTCATCGAGCGCCAGGGCAAGGTCGACCACGACGAGATGTACCGCGTCTTCAACATGGGCATCGGCTTCGTCCTGATCGTCCCCAAGACCTCCCTCCCGCGCATCAAGACGGTCTTCCGCAACATCCGCCAGCCCTGGCACCAGATCGGCGTCATCCGCGTGCGCAAGCCCGGCATGGAGCAGGTCTACTACGCGAAGTAATCCGGGACAGGGCCTCAAGAACGCGGCCGCTCGGACGCTACGCGCCGAGGCGGCGCGGTCCGTCCGCGTGCCCGTCACGGCCGCGCGGGCGTGCGGACATCCCGCTGGACGAAGGGCTCAACGAGTTTCCAGCCGTCGGCGGCGAGGGCCCTGACCCGTTCGGCGGCTTCGCGGGCGCCGTCCACGACGCCCCTGCGGTTCTTCCAGCCGAAATACCCCGCG
Source organism: Clostridiales bacterium CCNA10 (assembly GCA_963618935.1). Taxonomy (GTDB): domain Bacteria; phylum Verrucomicrobiota; class Kiritimatiellia; order RFP12; family UBA1067; genus RUG572. Next base: position 16,639 of record CAVEVC010000139.1, read on the forward strand.
ACCAGCAACAGCACGAGCGTCACGAGGATGAGCAGCTGCATGATCACCTTGACGACCTTCGTCACGAACTTCAGCAGCACGAGCAGCGCCACGAGCACAAGGCCGCCGGCCATGCCCTGGGCAAGCGGACTGCGCATCAGCCAGTCCAGCGCCCGCGCGCCGTCCTCCTTCGCCTCCGGCGCCATCTGGCTCATCGCGTCCGCAACCGCCGAGCCGTCCATCAACGCCCCCCCCGCCTCGCCGCACCCCGCGCACAGCGCAAGCCCCAGCACCGCGCACGCCACGCCCATCCACCAGGCACCTCGCATCGTCTTCATGCCCCTCCTCGTTTCCACGCATTCAAGCAAGTCCTTATTCGGACGCGCCGCCCGCGACAAGCCGCGGCCCACGCGCCGGGCGGGATTCTACCAAACGCCCTTCGTCCCCGTCAACAGATCCCCGCCCTCCGCCCCCGGGCCGTGCGGCGTGCGGATGAAGGCGTGGCGCGCGCCACCGGAGGGGTTGAGCAGGCCGCGCGCCGCGAGAAGCCGCCGCACCTGCCGCGCCACGGCGGCGGATGGATCGACCACCGTCGCCCGCCCCGCCGCGACGCGCGCGATGAGCGGCGCAAGGTGCGGGAAGTGCGTGCAGCCAAGCACAAGATGGTCCGCGCCCGCCGCAAGGAGCGGCTCCACCTTCGCGCGCACGCACGCCTCCGCGCGCGCGCCCTCCAGCTCGCCGCGCTCGACAAGCGCGACGAACTCGTCCGCCACCACAGCCAGCACCGTCGTCCGCTTCGCGAAGCGCGCATGCGTCTCGCGGTAGAGTCGCCCGTTGAAGGTCCCCTGCGTCGCGAGCACGCCCACCACGCCCGTCCGCGAGCGGAGGGCCGCCGGCTTCACCGCCGGCTCCATCCCCACGAACGGCACGTCCGGCCATGCCGCGCGAAGGGCGTCGATCGCCGCCGCCGTCGCCGTGTTGCACGCCACGACCACGAGCTTGCAGCCCTGCGCGAGCAGGGTGCGGACGTGTCCGCGCGCGAGCGAGAGGATCTCCTCGGCCGGCCTGTTGCCGTAGGGGCAGTGCGCGGAGTCCGCGATGTAGAGGGTGTCCTCGCGCGGCAGCAGGGCGCGCACGGCGTCGCGCACGCAGAGCCCGCCCACGCCGCTGTCGAAGAAGCCGATGGGGTCAGCCGCGCCCACGGCGTCACTTCGTCCGCAGGAGCTTCTGGTAGTCTGCGGCGGACGGCGCGCCCGAGAGGCAGGGACGGATCTCGGAGCGCGCCGCGTCCGTCACCCCCACGAACGGCAGCCGGTTGTCTGGCGGCTCGAAGGTGCCGAGGAAATACTCGCGCTGCGCCGGCTCGTCGATGTTGAGCCGCACGAACGTGAACGCATTCGTGTCGATGCGCACCTCGCCCCGCCGCACGAGCTCGTAGAAGCGCTGGCAGCGTCCGCACGCCTCGCGCCCGATGGAGACGAACACCTTCTTGTTCGCCTCGCCCGCCTTCCGGCACGCCGCGTCGAAGTCCTCGTTCTCGGCGAGGTAGGGCGGCAGCTCGCACACGACGGGCTTCTTCCGCAGTTCGGCGATTTCCCGCTTCAGCGCGTCGTGGGCGGGGGACTGCGCCTGCAGCGCCGCCAGTGCGCCGACCGCGCACGCCGCCAGAAGGATCCGTTTCTTCATGTTCAGCTCCTTTCGCTTTTAGGCGCCGGCCCGCTTCCCGCCGATGCCGAAGATGTTGCCGTAGCGCTTGAAGTTCAGCGCCTCCACGAAGGAGGCGATCTTCGTGACCGTGGAACAGGGGTCGATGGAGGCGTCCATGCAGTCGCCCTCCAGGGCGAGCAGCGGCACGCCGACCTCGTCCAGCGTCTCGCGCAGCTGCTTCGAGAAGGCGCGGTCCGCCAGCGAGCAGCGCCCGAACCCGTGCGTGTAGAGGATGACGCCGTTGAACTGGCCGGCCGGGATGGCCTTCTTCACGTATTCCACGCGCAGAGACGGGTCGAGGAAGCCCGACTGCAGAAGCTTCTTCGCGAGCGAGCGGTAGGGGTCCTTCGGGTCCAGCGGCTCCCACGCGACGAAGTTCGTCTCCTCGAAGACGATGGGCGCGTTGCAGGCCTTCTCCACGAAATCGAGGTGCTTCGAGTCGTAGAACGGCGGCAGATGCAGCCAGAGGAGGCGGTGCGTGTCGCCGGGCGCGTAGCGCTGTTCGGCCCACGCCTTCTTCGCGAGCAGCTCCTCGTAATACGCCCGCTGGATGTCCACGAGGTCCTGCGTGCCCCAGAGCTGCGAGAAGACGACGGCGTTGTAGATCGCCTCGCTGCCCCGCACGAGCGGCGGCGAGGTGAAGCGCAGGTGGGCGCACTTCTTCGCGAGCGCGGCGGCCTCGTTGGAGAGGACGCACGCCTCTTCGAGGCGCGAGGGGTCGAGCCGGCGCCCGAAGGCCTTCTCCATCAGCGAGACGGACTCCGCAAGGCCGTCCGCCATCATCTCCACGGCGTTGCGGCTGTGCCCGTTGATCGGCGTCTGCAGGGAGTAGAGGCGCTCGGGGATGCCGTGTTCGCGCACGAGGTCCGCGAAGACGCGCTCCGCCTGCTGGCAGGGCTGCATGGTGGAGACCACGTAGTCCGGCCGTTCGAGCGCCATCCCCTCCAGCATGCGGAGGAAGGAGCAGGTCTGCCCGTCGAAGCCCTTCTGCGCGGCGCGGCCCAGCGCCTCCTTCACCTTGTCCGCCTTGCGCCCGAAGAGCGCCGCGTAGGTCTCCAGCGTGCGGATGCGGCAGCCCATCGCGTTCAGGATCTCGGTGGGGAAGAAGAGGTTGCGCCACACGAGCGGCTTCGACTTGTCCGTCGAGAAGAAGTCGCGCTTCGTGGACTTCACGCGCAGCCGCACGGATCGGCCGCGCGACGGCTCGTACTGGACCTTCTCGCGCCCCGCCCCGTCCTTCCTGAGCCCCGCGTAGTCGCGCGCGAGGCACGCCGCCCCCAGGGCCCCCATCACCTGGTGGTGCTCCGGGATCACGATGTCGCTCCCCGTCAGCTCGCGCAGGTAGTGCGCCACCGCGCCGTTCGAGGCGACGCCCCCCTGGAAGAGGATCCGCCGGCCGGGACGGTGCAGCAGCAGCTGGCCCACGCTGTTGAGGATCGTGCGCGCCTGCGCGCGGCACGCCCCCGCGAGGAGGTCGCCGATCGGGATGCGGTTCTTGAACTTGTTGATCGACGTGGCCGAAAGGACCGCGCAGACGGAGCTGAACTCGGTCGTGGAGCCGTAGTTGACCTTCCCCGCGATCTCCTCCACCGGCACGCCGAGCTTCGCCGCCACGCTGTCGAGGTAGCTGCCCGTCCCGGCCGCGCACACGCCGGACATCATCGACGTCCAGAGGTCCATCTTCGGGTTGAACACCATGCACTTCGAGTCCTGCCCGCCGCAGTCGATGATCGCGTCCACGTCCGGATAGAAGAACTTCGCCCCCGCGACGTGCGCCGACACCTCGCTCACCTGGAAGTCGAACGGGATGAAGCGGTTCGTGTCGCCGACGATCTGGCTGCCCGTCACGACGATCGCCGCCATGTCCGTGAACGTGAACCCCGCCTTCTTGAGAAAGTCGTCCGTCGTCTTGCGCACCGCGCCCATGCTGCAGTTCCCGCACCCGCTGCACCGCCCCGTGCAGGCGAGCCGCCCCGAATCGACCGGCTGCGTGCGCTGGTACGTCGTCGCCAGCACCTTCCCGCCCTGCGAGAGCACGACGGCCTTGTAGGTCGTCGAACCAATGTCTATGCCTAAATACAGTTTCTCGGCCTGGTCTGCCATTTCGTCCTCATCTCTCGCATTTTCACGCAAAGCCCCCCACGGGGCGAAAACAACGGACAGTATATCATTTCGGTCGAATTTGCGCAAATCCCGCAATCAGAACTTAACTATCTCATTCGGAATGAAACAACTCGAACCACTAGGAAGCCCCTAAAAAACACGGGGGAAGCAAACTCTCTCCAACAATCCACCTCACTCCTCTCCACCACCCCCTCCCAACCCGAACAGCGACATCCGGATTTCAAGTTTTGCCCTCTCCGTCCTTTTGCTCCCCAACCCGCCCGCGCGATTCCTTCGTGCGATTTCACTTCGGAACGCTCCGCGGTGAAATCCGCCGTCCCCTAGCCCCTCGTGGGGACAGTCCCATGGGAGGGTCGCGCCTACGGGAGGGTCGAGCTCCTGCGCGACCGAGAGGGGGGATACGTTTCCGCGCGGACCGCCCGTCTAGAACAGGCTTTCCGGGATGAAGCAGCTGGCGAGCACGTGGCCCTTCACGACGGTGGAGGAGACGGCGATGGTCCGCCCCGTGAACTGCTTGAACGGCTCCAGCCACTGGCCGGTGAGCGCCACCGCCATCTCGCCCGTCTCGGCCTGGAAGGACTCCACCACGATTTCGCGCGGCGAGTAGCGGATGCCCGTGCCGAGGGCCTTGGAGACGGCCTCCTTCGCGCACCAGAAGCGGATCACGGCGCTGGGCGCGTTCACGGCCCGCACGGCGAGCTCAAGCTCCTCGGGGAGGAAGACGCCGCGCGTGAACTCCTCGGAGAGCTCGCGGTCGCGCGACTCCACGTCCACGCCGACGCGGGCGTTGGCCGCCACCACGGCGACCACGAACTGCGCCGTGTGGGCGATCGCGAGGTCGATGGAGGCGGTGAGGTGGTCGTCCTTCCAGCGTCCCAGGGGGTGGGGCTTGCCGCTGTCGTCGCGCCAGATCTGGACGTCCGCCGGGCACCAGCGCGCCTGGTAGTTCTCCTGGAGGAAGCGGCGCACGGCCTCCTTCGCGGCGATGCGGCCGAAGAGCCATTCCGTGCGGCGGCTGGCCGAGCCCGAGAGGTCGGCGAAGTCGCCCCGCTCGGTCCGGTTCAGCACGATGCCGGAGAGGGTCTTGAGCCAGATCTCCTCGTTGCGCTCGAAGAGGGGGTAGGGGACGTCCGTGACGACCGCGGAGGCGACGCGCGTGGCGGGGGAGCCGAGCAGGTCGGCGGCGAGGGGCTTCGTCAGGTAGGTCGTCACGGGGGAGAGGAGGAGCTGGCGGTATTCGTCCGGCACGCGCTCGGTGAGCTCCTCGTAGCCGCGCAGCTCGAGGAGGAGCTTGCCGTTGCCGTCCGAGGCGAGGATGTCCACGATGAGGGAGCGCGGCGTGACGCCCGTGTTGCGCAGGTAGCAGTGGAGGCGCGCGCCCTCCGCGAGCGGCGCGTGGAGGGCGATGCGGCGCACGCGGAAGGGGAAGGAGAAGGCACCGGGGAAGCGCGCGTGGCTGCGCCAGAGCGGAAAGCCGTCCGTCACGGCGGCGAGCAGCTGGGGGTTGAGGGTCCAGACGGGCAGCTTCGTGTGGGCGACGGCGTGTTCGCTGGAGGGGGCCTCCACCTCGTAGTCGAGGCCGGCCTCGCTCCAGCGGTCGGCGGCGCGGATGCCGCGCAGGCGCGCGCCGGCGTAGAGGCGGCCGGGGTAGATGTCGCTGTCGGTCCAGTGGACGTCGCGCGGCATGCCGAGGGGGGGCGGCACGAAGGCGGGGGGGGCGGGGGGCTCGGAGGCGAGGAGGAAGGTGCCCTCCTGCACGGGCCACGTCCAGGCGGAGCCGGGCGCGTCCTCGCGCAGCTGCACGCGCACGGCCACGCGCGCGGGGTCGTCGCTCGCCGTGCGCTCGGCGCGCACGAAGACGCGCAGGCGGCCGTCCCGGAAGGCCACGCGCCGGCGGCTCTGCAGGTCCTCCACCGCCACCACGTGGCGGCTGGGCATGAGGGCCTGCGCCGCCTCGGCCATGATCTCCGCGCCGGCGACGGGGTGGAGCAGCACGAGGCCGCGCAGGCCGCCCGGCTCGCCGGGGACGAGGCCGCCCGGGTGCTCGAGCTGGGAGGAGCCGAGCGCGAAGTCCGCGAGGAAGGGCTCTTCGCGGAAGGAGAAGGTCTTCACGATCTCGCGGATGCCCGGCTGGTCGTCCACCACGTCCGCGCTGGAGATGAGGGGCAGCATCGCGCCGAACTCGAACTGCTTCTGGCGGCGTGCGCGCGCGGCGGCGGCGGCGGCGCGTTCGGCGGTGCGGCTGCGGCGGCCGGGCTCGCCGGCGGCGGCCATGGCGGACCCGAAGTCCAGGGCGTCCGAGAAGAGCGCCAGGCGGGGGAACTCGCGGGAAAGGGGGAGCTCGCGCTCGGCGCGCACCTCCAGGGCGAGGGGCGCGCTGAAGTCGAGGAGGCGCGGGCGGCGGTGCGCGAAGAGGGCGGTCGCCTCCACGGGCGCGCCCAGGGCGGCGAGGGCGCCCGCCGCGTGCTGCAGCTGGAGGAGGCCCGCGCGGTGGATCGAGTCGGCCGCGAGCGCGACGTGCTCCTCGCCCCGCAGCACGTCGTCCACCACGCCCGTCAGCGCGCCGCGCGGGCCGGCCTCGAGGAAGACGCGGAAGCCGTCCGCGTGCATCCGCCGGACCGTCTCGCCGAAGCGCACGGGGGCGACCCACTGGTCGGCGGCCTCGTCGCGCGCCTTCCGCGTCCGGGGCGGCAGCGGGGCCGTGCTGCCGCACGAGTAGACGGGGATCTGCGGCCGCTCGTCCACCCAGTGGCTCGCGAGCTTGTGGAAGAGCGGCAGGATCTTCCGGCACCAGGGCGTGTTGAACGGGCGGTCCACCTGCAGGCGCCGTCCGCGCGCGCCCGCCGCCGCGAGCGCCCGCTGCACCGCCTCCACCGCCTCCGGCGCGATCGCGAGCGTCCACTGCTTCGGCGAGAGGGCGAAGGCCCGCTGCACCGTCTCAGGCGGGAAGGCGGCGAGGGCCTTTTCGGCCTCCTCGGGATGCGGCGCGAGCACCGCCACGAGCGCGCACGTCGGCAGGCCCGCGTGCGCCACGGCGGTGTTCACCACCTTGTAGGTCTCGCGCAGGAACTCCAGGCGGCGCGCGCGGTTGAACTTGCGCCCGAAGAGCCCGCCTGCGGCGAGGGCGTTCAGGTCGCCGCCCGCGAAGCCCATGGCGCCGTCGGGGCGGATGCCGAGGGTCTCCAGGATGCGCACCATCGCCGCGTTCGCCGAGTAGGTCGAGACGACGGCCTCCGCGTAGGCCCCGGCCGTGAAGACGTCCGCGTCGTGCCGGTAGTAGGGCGCGGGGGGGAAGACGAAGTCGGAGGGCTGGAAGAGGCCGCGCCCCGCGAGGGCAGCCTCCAGCTCGTCGAACGGCAGGCGGCATTCCCGGAAGCGCACCGCGAGGTCGCGCAGCATGTCGGGGTAGAAGGAGGCCGCGCCGGGGAAGACGAACGCGAGCCGGCCCCCCGTCCCGCCGCCCAGCAGGTGGCGGCGGAAGTAGTAGGTGCCGCTGCGGTCGCGCACGCGCGCGCAGCCGCCCCGGATGCGGGCCGCCGCCGAGGCGAGGCGCCCGCGCAGGTCGGCCACGGCGTGCGTCACCACCGCCAGCACGGCCGCGCGGTCATGCGGGAACGCCTTCGCGCACGTGTAGGCCACGTCGCAGAGGGGGGCGCCGGGGGCCTGGTCGAGGAAGCGCACGAGGCGGTCCGCCGCCTCCGCGAGCGCCCCGTCGTCCGCCGCGCCCAGGAGCACGAGCTCGCTGCCGCACGCCTCGCTGAGGTCCGCGTTCATGCCCGGTCCTCCCTCGTCGGCTCCTCCTCCAGGACGAGCGCGGCGCGCCGGTCGTTGAAGTCGCCCATCAGCACCACGGCCCGGCGCGGCGAGCTCGGGTCGCCCGTGATCCACGGGCGCGCCTCGTTCAGCACGTAGACCGAGGAGCCGAGGTTCGCGAGCACCTCGACCGGCCGCTCCGCGGGGATCTGCGGCGGCAGCACCTTCCGCCGCAGCGCGAGCGCCGCCTTCAGCACCGCCGCCGCCGCCGAGGCCCGGAAGCAGTGGCCGATGTTGCCCTTCACGGACCCGAGGCCGACGAGCGGGCCGCCCGGCCGATGCTCGCCCCAGCTGCGCTGGACGGCCAGGACCTCCGCGGCGTCGAGCGCGGGCACGCCGCAGCCGTCCCCCTCGATCAGCTGGATGGAGGGCAGAGGGGTGCCTGCGCGCGCCACCGCCTCCGCCAGCATTTCGTCCATCGGCGCCGTGCCGCACGCCGTCGCGCGCACGAGGGCGTAGATGCGGTCGTGCGCCCGGAGGGCGTCCGCCTCGCGCTTGAGGACGAAGAAGGCGCCGCCCTCGCCGGGGATCGCCCCCTTGGCGTCCCGGTCGAACGGCGCGAAGTCCGCCGCGTCCGAGAAGGGGATTTCGCCGGAGAGGCCCTCCAGGAGGGCGCGGCTCAGGGGGGGGGTGAGCGCGCCGGCGAGCGCGATGTCCGCCCGCCCGCTCCGCAGGTCGTCCATCGCCGCGCGCAGGGCGGCGATGCCGGAGAGCGTCCCGGCGTCGAGCGTCGTCGCGCCGCCGGAGAAGGAGCATTCGCGCGCGATCCAGTCGGCGATGCGGTGGCCCGCGCCGGAGAGGAAGCTCGCGGCGTCGGGCGCGGGCAGGGCCTCCACGAGCTTGGCGCGCACCTCGTTGAGGGACTCGGCGGGGGCGGTGCGGAAGGAGCGCTGGAGGATGTCCATCGTCTGGTCGACGAAGAACGTGTGCTGCAGCCAGTTCATGGTGGAGGTGCTGAACGGCGGCGCGTAGCCGAATCGCACCGTGCCGCGCTCGGGCTCCGGCGCGTGCGGGCGCATCCCCGCGTCCGCCAGCGCGTCGAACGCGAGCTGGACGGCGAAGTAGAGGTCCTGATTCTCGCCCGCGTTGATCTGGCGCGGGAAGGTGATGTCGCGCGGCACGCATGCGTAGAGGTCCCCCAGCAGGCCCCCGTGCGTCGGGTAGGTCCGCCCCGGGAAGAGGTTGCGCGCCCCCGGCGCGAGCGCGCGGTCGGGCCCGAACGGCGCGAGCGCGCTTTCACGGTGCATGATCAGGCGCCAGAAGGCGCCCGGGTCGGGCGCCCCCGCGAATCGGCACGACACGCCGACGATGGCAATGGGGCAGGCTTCCACGCCGCCCATTATACCACATCCCCTCCCCTGCCCGCGTGGGCGGGCGGACGGAAGCCTCCCTCCGGGCCCCTTAGTCCGCGAAGGCGACGCGCGATGCGCGCCGCCTTCGCGGCCCGCATTCCCGTGAGGGAGCATCCGCTCCGCCCGCCCCGATACGCTCCCTCGTGCGCTGGCACTTCAGGGGGTTTCACGGCGTCGATGCCACTGGGAGGGCGGCTGTCCCCAGCCGCCGTATTTTCGGCGCGTGAGGACACGCGCCCTCCCGCACGATCAATCCATTTTGTTGCCGCTCCTATAATGTAGAACCAGTTTCTCTTTTCAAGGTGGAGAAGAGAAACTGGTTCTACATTATACCTTTGCGGCTCGAAATATTTGATTACCGAAGCAATAACCCGTATCTCCACGGGGCGGAGTGGGAGGAATAGGACGGGAGGAATGGAGCGGGAGGAATAGGACGGGAGAAATAGGCCGGGAGGAATGGGCGGGAGGAATGGGCGGGAGAGGCAGAAGGGGCGGGCGGAGCGGATGCTCCCTCACGGGAATGCGGGCCGCGGCAGCGCCGCGCGCGAGCGCGCGGCGCTGCCGCGGACTAAGGGGCCCGGAGGGAGGCGTCCGGCCGCCCGCCCCACCCCAACCCCACTCTCTCCACCCCGCCCCTCCTCCGCCACAGAGGCTTGGCGCCTGTCAGCCGTGGCGGACGACCTCGGCCGTCTCGAGGTAGATCACGTCCTCGGCGATGTTCGTCGCCGCGTCCCCCACACGTTCGAGCGCGCGGAAGACCGAGAGCGCGGCGAGGTAGGCGTTCGCCCCCGCCGGGTCCTCCCGGATGCACGCCGCCGCGCGCGCCGCGCCCGCGCGGTAGAGCGCGTCGAGGGCGTCGTCCGCCTCGATGACGGCATGGGCGCTCGCGGCGTCGTGCTCGCGCAGCGTCCGCAGCGCGGCCGCGAACTGCCCGCGCGCCCGCGCGCCGATCTCGGCGAAGCTCCACGGGATCGACGGCGGCCGCGCGGCGACGGACTCCACGTGCCGGGCGATGGCGACGGCGAGGTCGCCCGCGCGCTCCACCTCCCCGTTCACCTTGAAGATCGTCATCACGCGCCGCAGGTCGCCCGCGACGGGCTGGTAGAGGGCGAGGATCTCCAGGCACGCCTCCTCGATGCGGTTCTCGGCGAGGTCGATCTCCCGGTCGCCCGCGACCACGCGCGCCGCGAGGGCCGCGTCCCGCGCCTCCATCGCCTCCACGGCGGAGGCGACGGCCTCCTGCGCGCGGCGCGCGTGCTCGTCCAGCAGTCGCTCCAGGCGCGCCAGGGCCTTCTCGAAGTGGACCTTCATCTCAGCCAAACCTCCCGGACACGTAGTCCTCCGTCTGCTTGTTCTTCGGGTTCTGGAACATCTGCTTCGTCGGCCCGACCTCGACGATGCGCCCCTTGTAGAAGAAGGCCGTCACGTCGGAGATGCGCGCGGCCTGCTGCATGTTGTGCGTCACGATCACGATCGTGAACGTCCGGCGCAGGCGGTCCATGAGCTCCTCGATCTTGAGCGTGCCGACGGGGTCGATGGCGCTCGTCGGCTCGTCCATCAGCAGCACCTCCGGCCGCGCCGCGATCGCGCGCGCGATGCAGAGCCGCTGCTGCTGCCCGCCCGAGAGGGCCGTGCCCGGCTCGCGCAGCTTGTCCTTCACCTCGTCCCAGAGCGCCGCGCCCCGCAGGGCCTCCTCCACGCGGTCGTCGAGCTCGCGGCGCGTCGCCTTGAAGTGGAGGCGCACGGGGTAGGCGACGTTGTCGTAGACGCTCATCGGGAACGGCGTCGGCTTCTGGAAGATCATGCCCACGCGGCGGCGCAGGTCGAGGAGGTCGACGTCCGGGCCGAGGACGTTCTTTCCGTCCAGCAGCACCTCCCCCTCGGCGCGCTGGCCGCGGTGCAGCTCGAAGATGCGGTTGTAGACGCGCAGGTGCGTCGACTTGCCGCACCCGGAGGGCCCGATCACGGCGGTGATCCGGTTCGCCTCGACGTCGAGGTCGTTTGCGAAGAGCGCCTGGCGGTCCCCGTAGAAGAAGTCCAGGCCCTTCGTCCTGATCTTGTATTTCTTTTCCATAAGTCTTTTCCCTTCCCTTGTCACGCGGCGCGTACCATCAGGGGGGCGGACGCAATGAATTGCGTCCCTCCCGGCGCCCTCATGGGCGCCCCTCCCGGCGCGGGCGGGCGAAGAAGCGCACGGCGACGTTGAGCGCGAGGAGGACCCCGGCGATGACGAGCGCCGCGCTCCAGCCGACGCGCTGGACCTCCTCGAACGGCGAGTCGAGCGTGTTGTTCGCGATGAGCACGGGGATGGACGGCGTGGGACCGCCGAAGTAGTTCGTCGGCCAGTCGTCCGCGTAGAGCGCCGTGAAGAGGAGCGGCGCCGTCTCGCCCGCGACGCGCGCGGCGGCGAGAAGGATGCCCGTGAGCATGCCGCGCGCGGCGGCGCGGCAGACGAGCCCGAGCGTCACGCGCGTCCGGGACGCGCCGAGCGCAAGGCCCGCCTCGCGCAGGGCGGCCGGCACGAGCGCGACCTGGTCCTCGGTCGTGCGCACCGCGACGGCGAACATGAGGATCGCGAGCGCGGCCGACCCCGCGAAGCCGGAGAAGTGGCCCGTCGGGACGACGAGGACGCCGTAGACGAAGAGCCCCACGATCACGCTCGGCACGCCCATCAGGAGGTTGATCGCGAAGCGGCAGATGCCGGTGAAGCGTCCGCGTCCGCCGAACTCCGCGAGCCCGATGCCCGCGAGGAGCGCGCAGGGAATCGCGAGCGCCGCCGCGCCGAGCGTGATGACGAGCGTGCCGGCGAGCGCGTTCGCGATGCCGCCGCCCGGCTCGCCGTAGGGGCGCGAGCGGTGGACGAGGAGGTCCCACGAGAGCGCCCCCGCGCCCTCGCGGACGACCGTCCAGAGGATCCACCCCATCAGCGCGAGCGCCAGCGCGGTCGCCGCGAGCGAGCAGCCGCGCACCGCGGCGTCGAGGACCTTCCGTCCCGTCTTCTTCCGCGTTTCCATCCCGCTACCTTCTTTCCCGCAGCAGCCGCTGCGCCGCGATCTGGATGACGCACTCCACCGCGAGGAGCGTGCCGCCGAGCGCGAAGAGCGCGCTCCTGTGGAGACCGTCCGCCTCGGCGAAGTCGTTCGCGAGCGTCGCCGCGATCGTCGTGCAGCCGTCGAAGAGGCTCGTCGGCAGGGCCGCCACGCCGCCGCAGACGAAGAGGACGGCCATCGTCTCGCCGAGCGCGCGCCCGAGGCCGATGAGGACGCCGCCGACGAACGCGCGCTTCTGCGCCCGCACGACGACGTGCCACATCGCCTCCCAGCGCGTGCAGCCCACGCCCGCCGCCGACTCGAGGAGCGCCGGGGGCGTCTGCGCGAGCGCGTCGCGCATGACCGCCGACACGTAGGGCAGCACCATGAGCGCGAGGACGAGCGCGGCGGCGAGGACGCCGAAGCCCGTCGTCTCCACCCCCGCCGCCGCGAGCGCGCCCTGGAGGAGCGGGCAGAGGACGAAGAGCCCCCACATGCCGTACACGACGCTCGGAATCGCCGCGAGCAGGTCGAGCGCGTGGGCGAGCGGCCGCCCCAGCCACGGCGGCGCGGCGTTCACGAAGAGGGCCGCCGCGAACGCGAGCGGCACGGCGACGGCGAGCGCGAGGGCGGTCGTCGCGAGCGTGCCGGCGACCGCGCCCGCCGCGCCGAACGAGCCGCCGGCGGGGTTCCAGTCGTCGGAGAGGAGGAAGCGCAGCCCCTGCGCCTTCCAAAGATCCGCCGACGCCCACACGAGCGCGGCGGCCAGGGCGACCGCAAGGAGAAGCCCCAGCGCCGCACCCGCGCGGCACAGGCCCTTGAAGAGCGCGTCCATGGCCTTCACTTGCGGGCGGCCGGGATGTAGAAGAGCTTCTTCGCCGCGGCGCCGCCCTTCGCGAAGCACCAGTCGAAGTAGGCCTGCAGGGCCGCGCGGCGCGCCGGAGGCGCGTCCTTCCGCACGAGGATGTAGGTCTTGCCGAGGATCGGCCAGTCGGCGGACGTGGGCGCGACGGCCTCGCCGGACGCGCCGCGCAGGTTCGCGATGCCGAGCTTCGCCTCGCGCGCGAACGTGTACTCCGTGTAGCCGATCGCGCCCCGGATGCGGCGCACGCCGTTGCACACGCCGGGGTTCTTCTGGCCCGCGATGCCGCACGGCCACTTGAGGAGCGTGCCCGCGCCGACCTGCTCCTTCCACTCGGAGCTGACCGCCGCGAGGTAGGAGCTGAAGATGTGCGTCGTCCCCGAGCCGTCGCCGCGGTGGACGACGGTGATCTTCAGGGCGGGCAGCTTCAGGCCCGGGTTGAGGGCCGCGATGCGCGCGTCGTTCCAGCGCGCGATCCGCCCGAGGTAGATGTCCGCCAGCGTCGGACCGTCCAGGACGAGCGCGCCGTTCGCGACGCCCGGCAGGTTCACCGCCGGCACGACCGCGCCCGACACCATGTGGAACTGCTCCAGCCCCGCCTCGGCGCACGCCGCGTCGTCCAGCGGCGCGTCCGTCCCCGCGAAGTCGACCGTCCCCGCCTTGATCTGGCTGATGCCCGCCGAGGAGCCGACGGACTGGTAGTTCACCTTCGCGCCCGTCCCCTCCTGCGTGTAGGCATACGCCCACGCCTGGTAGAGCGGCGCCGGGAAGCTTCCGCCCGCGCCGTTCAGCTCGAGCCGCCCGGCGGCCTCCGCCGTCCACGCCGCCGCGCACAGGGCCGCGGCCGCGACCGTCTTTCCGATCTTGATCCTGTTCATGTCCGTTTTCCTTTCCTTGTCTGTTTTCCTGTTTGCCGTCAATGCGCTTTCCGCCGTCCCATCGAGGGGTGCGGACGCGCTGAAGCGCGTCCCTCCCGCCTTTGGGCGATCCGCGCTAGAACGTCCATGCAAGCTGGACGCGCCCGAAGAGCGCCGGGTTGCGGTCCCCCTCGTCGAAATAGTTGCCCTTCCCGAGGTATTCGCCCAGGAAGGAGAGCGCGCCGCCCTTCAGCCAGTCGCTGCCGGTCAGGCGGCCCAGCTTGATCTCGTAGCGCAGCTGCGCGTAGAGGCCGCGGAAGTGTCCGGCGTCGCCGCCCGCGTCGCGGCGCTCGGAGACCGGCGCGAAGAGCGGACCCGCCTGGACCTTGAGCGACGCGGCGTCGCCCGTCTTGCAGCCCGCCGCGAGGTGCGGGTAGAGGAGGTTCGTGTAGTCGTACTTGTTGTACATCGGCGCGACCGACTCGCCGAGGCCCGTCTCGCGGTTGAAGACCGCGTGCCAGGCGTGCGAGCCGCGATCGCCGTCCGCATCGCCCGTGAGCCCCCACACGGCGCCCGTCAGGAAGGGCTTCGCGCCGAGCTTCGGGCTGTACGTCAGCCCCGCGTAGCCCTGTCCGGCGAACAGGCTGTTCTCGCCCGCCTGGACGGCGCCCTCCAATTCACCCGAGACGGTCTCGGAGAACTTCGGCAGCAGACGGAACCCGGCCGTGTGCGTCTGGACGTGGCGCCCCTCGGCGCGGTACTTGGCCTTGTGCCCGCGCACCTCCTGCTTGGCGACGTAGTAGAGGTCCCAGCCGAGCGACTTGTTCGAGCGGTCCTGGTAGTAGAGGCCCGCGCCCAGTTCGTCCTGCCCGTAGCCGTTCAGGTCGTAGGGATGCGGCTTCTTTCCGTTCTCGTGCTCCTCGCCGAGCGTCGGCAGCCAGTCGTCGTGGGCGCAGAAGAGCGCGAAGGCGTCGAGCGTGCGCGCGTCGTCGAAGTGCGCGGTGAGCCGCACGGCGTCGAAGTAGGCCGAACGCGAACCGTCGCCGCCGACGCCGTCGGAAATGACGCGGCGCGAGCCGAAGGCCATGTCCTGACGGCCGATGCGCAGGTCGAGGAAGTCAAAGAGGTTCTTCTGCCGCCAGTAGAGGCTGTCGATGAAGACGACGTCCGGGAAGCGCTGCTTGCGGTTCTTCGACTCGGGACGGCGGTAGTGGCGGAATTCGTCCGCGAGCCGCGCGTAGAGTCCCCAGTTCTCGGAGCCGAGGTCGATCCACGGACGGATCCGGATGCGCGCGTAGTCCGAATGCGGATCCTCGCCGCGCCTGCTGTTCGGGAGCCCCTGCGTGACGTCGTAGCGCAGGCGGAGGTCCGCCCCCACCTTGACCACGCGCTCCGCCTCGTTCGTCGCGCCCCACGCGGCCGTCGCGGCGAAGAAGGCCGCCGCCGCCCATCCCAACTGCCGCCGGCCGGCAGGTTTCTCCATGCTCTTCATGCGTTTTCCTTGTTGTGTCCTGTCGCCGCAGATTATGGGAAATCGGCGTGAGCGGCACGTCAAGGGCGCATGAAGAGTATGCGAAGATTCGGTTAGGAAAAGATGAAGGCCGCCGCGTCAGCGCCGCTGGCGCAGCATCTCGTAGAGGCAGACGGCGGCGGCGACGCCGGCGTTGAGGGACTCGATCGCGCCCGGCATCGGCAGCACGGCGATGAAGTCGCACGTCTCGCGCACGAGGCGCGTGATGCCGTTCCCCTCCGCGCCCACGACGAGCCCGGCGCGGCCCCGGAAGTCGATCTCCGTGTAGGGCTTCGCGTCCTTGCCCCAGTCGAGCCCGGTGAACCACATGCCGGCCTCCTGGAGCTGCTTCATCGCCCGCACGAGGTTGACGACGCGGGCGACCTTGAGGTATTCGCTCGCGCCCGCCGAGGCGCGCACGGCGGCGGGCGTCACGCCGCAGCTGCGGTCCTCGGGCAGGACCACGCCCGTCGCGCCGACGGCGCAGGCGGTGCGGAGGACGGCGCCGACGTTCTGGGGGTCTTCGAGGTGGTCGAGGACGACGACGGTCGCGCCCTCGTCGGCGCGGACGTCCGCGAGGATGTCCTCGAAGGCGGCAT
This sequence comes from Clostridiales bacterium CCNA10, assembly GCA_963618935.1. GTDB lineage: Bacteria > Verrucomicrobiota > Kiritimatiellia > RFP12 > UBA1067 > RUG572. The sequence continues at coordinate 32,471 of CAVEVC010000139.1, forward strand.
AGGGGTAGCCGGAGGCCTTGAGCGCCACGCCCTGGTGGTGCCCGCCGCGCGTGAGCAGGTCGAGGCGCCTGCGGTCCTCCGTGCGCACGACGATGCTGCGCGCGCGCGCGGTGGCGCGGATGGCGGCGAGCTCGTCGGCCTCGTTCTTGTCCGGCGGCGGCAGGACGACCTCGCTGAACGTGCGCCGTCCGGCGCGCAGCGCCTCGACGACGGGGTTTCGCCCGTAGATCCACTCGCCGCCGGTGCAGAGCTCGCGGGGGCCCTTGTGCTTCTCGTTTCGCATGGCGTCCCGCGTCCTAGAGCATGCGGAGCTTGACGGGGGGCTCGTTGAGGATGCCGGCCTCCCGGATCTCGGCGAGCGCGGCGTCCACCGCCTTCGCGGGCGCGGGGTGGGTGAGGACGACGACGGGCACGAAGCCCTTCTCGTCCACGTTCGCCGTCTTCTGCGCGGCGGCGGAGATGGAGACGCCGTTGCGGCCGAGGGCCGTCGTCATCGTGCCGAAGGCGCCCGCCTTGTCGGCCACGTTGAAGCGCAGGTAGAAGCGGCTCACGATGTCGCCCGGCGCGCGGAGCTTCGTCGCGCCCTCGCCGTAGGTCGGCACGGCGCGCGCGTAGCGCACCTCGCCGTGGGCCATGTTGCGGGCGATGTCGCCGATGTCGCCCACGACCGTGGAGGCGGTGGGGAGGCGCCCGGCGCCGCGCCCGTAGAACATCGTGTCGCCCACCATGTCGCCGCGCACCATCGCGGCGTTGAAGACGCCGTTCACGCTCGCGAGCATGTGGTCGAAGGGGACGAGCGTGGGGTGGACGCCCACCTCGATGTCCGCATCGTGCTTGGCGACGACCGCGAGCAGCTTGATGCGGTAGCCGAAGTCGGCCGCGTACTGCACGTCCTTGCCGGAGAGGTTCCGGATGCCCTCCACCTGCACCTGGCCGAGCGACGGCTGGAAGCCGTAGGCGAGGGCGCAGAGGATGCAGGCCTTGTGCGCCGTGTCGAAGCCGTCGATGTCGAGCGAGGGGTCCGCCTCGGCGTAGCCGAGCTTCTGGGCGTCGGCCAGGATCTCGTCGAAGGGCCGCCCCTCGTTCTCCATGCGCGTGAGGATGTAGTTGCAGGTGCCGTTGAGGATGCCGTGGACCTGCTGGATCTCGTTGCCGGCAAGGCCCTCGCGCACGGCGCGGATGATCGGGATGCCGCCGCCCACGGAGGCGCCGAAGTAGATGTCCACCCCGTTCTTCGCGGCCGCGTCGAAGATCTCCTTGCCGTGTTCGGCGAGGAGCTTCTTGTTGGCCGTGACGACGGCCTTCCCGGCGTTGAGGGCGGCGAGGACGAACGTCCTGGCGATGCCGGTGCCGCCGATCGTCTCGACGACGATCTGGACGGACGGGTCGGCGATGACGCCCTGCGCGTCCGTCGTCAGCACGTCCGGATCGACCGCCACGCCGCGGTCCGTCGTGATGTCCAGGTCCGCGATCTTCCGCAGCGCCACGTCCACGCCCAGGCGCTCGGCCATGACCCTGCGGTTGCGCAGAAGCCCCTCCGCCACGCCCGCGCCGACCGTGCCGAACCCCAGGATGCCAACTCCGACTTCTTTCATCTTTCTTCCTCTTCTCTGTTGCCCGCGCGCGGCACACCCGCCGCCGCAGGGGACGGCCGTATATGATACCGCACGAACCCCCTTGCGTCAAATGCCAATTCAGGCTATACTATTGCACCAGTTAAAGGAAAGCGCCATGTTGAAAAAAGCCGTTCTGCCCCTCTGCCTCGTCCTCGTCCTGGCCGCCCTCGCCGCCGGCGCCGTCTTCTGCGCCTGGTCGCGCCGCGACACGCCCGACTCCCGCCGCGCCGCGCGCAAGGAGGCGGCCAAGGCCCTGCGCGCCTGCGCGCCCGAGGCGGTGCGGCCCTTCCTGGAGAAGCTGGTCGGCGAGACCGCCTTCCACACCTGGTTCGTCCCCGCCGCCGACGGCGCGGCCAGCCCCTGGCGCTTCTGGACCCTGCGCTGCGGCATGCTCCCCGCCGTGCCCTACGACTACATCGGCCAGCTCGCCGAGGACCAGTTCATCCGCTTCGCCGGCGACGGCGGCGCGAAGCCAGCGGACGCCGCCCGCCTGAAGGAGCTCCTCGCCTTCTCCGACAGGCTCCTCAAGCGGAACGTCCTCTCCGAGCCCGCCGCGAACGCCCTCCGCGAACGCCGCCTCGACGGGTTCTTCCTCTCAGGCGACTTCGACGGCGCCATCGCCTACCTGGAGGGCGAGGGCGTGCCGAAGCGCTCGCCCGGCTGGTGCAAGGGCACCGCCGCCAAGCTCCGCGCCCACAAGGCCATGGAGGCCGGCGACAAGAAGGAGGCCGTCAGGCAGCTGCTCGCGTTCGGCGCGTTCATGCTCTCCGACGAGCAGAAGGACTTCGAGGACTGCGACCCCACCACGGGCATCGTCTACTCCCGCGACTGGGTCGTCGCCCGCAACTACATGCGCTGCGCGAAGATGAGCCGCGAACTGGGCGACGCCAGTCAGGCCGACGCCTACCACGCCGATGCAAAGCGCTACTTCGCCACGGCGCACGAAAAGGCCAAGGACGACCAGAAGTCCCTCGACACGCTCCGGGCCGAAATGCAGGAGGCCGGCTGCGCCCTCCCCGCGCTCCCCGCCAAGGCCAAGTGAAGATCCTCTTCCTCTTCATCGACGGCGTCGGCCTGCGGGAGCCGGCGGCGGACAACCCCGTCAACCCCGAGGTCTGCCCCGCCCTCTGCCGCCTCATCGAGCGCCACAGCGTCCCCATCGACGCCTGCCTCTCCGTCGACGGCCTTCCGCAGTCCGCCACCGGGCAGGCCACCATGTTCACCGGCGTGAACGCCCCCCTCTTCATGGGCCGCCACTGCGAAGGCTTCCCCGGCCCCGGGCTGCGCCGGAAGATCGAGGAGGACAACCTCTTCCTCCAGCTCAAGGCCCGCGGCAAGCGCGTCAAGTTCGCCGACGCCTACCTCGTCGAATCCGCCGCCGAGCTCGTCCCCCGCCGCTTCAAGAGCGTCACCACCGTGATGGCCCTCACCACCCCCGAGGTCGTCTCCACCCTGGGCGACCTCCTCGACGACCAGGCCGTCATGCAGGACCTCACGCGCGAGACCATCCAGGACCGCTACCCCGACGTCCCCCTCGTCACCCCCGAGGACGCCGCCGAACACCTCTTCAACCTCGCCCGCGCCCACGACTTCACCCTCTACGAATTCTTCCAGACGGACGTCTCGGGCCACTCGATGGACTACGACCGCGCCTGTTCCGTCCTGCGCGCCTACGACCGCTTCCTCGCCCCCCTCGTCCGCTTCGCCGAGGCCGCCGGCATCACCCTCCTCATGACCGCCGACCACGGCAACATCGAGGCCATGAACGAGCGCGGCCACACCCGCAACCCCGTCCCCTTCATCGCCTTCGGCCCCCGCGAGGCCGAGATCCGCGCCCAGGTGAAGTCCCTTGTGGACGTCACCCCCGCGGTCCTCAAGTACATCTAGCCTGCGCGGCCGCGAACGCCCGATGGACCGCCTTGTCCGCGTGCGGATCGTCCGCCGCCGCAAGTTCCTCCGCCGTGTAGCCGCTTCGGATGCCGAGCAGCGTCACCACGCGCGCCGCCTCGTCCACCGCGAAGTCCAGCCGGAACATCCGCACCGAGAACGTCCCCGTGTCCGGCCCCGTGCGCGCCACGCGCTTCCGCGAGGCGTCGAACGGCGCCCCCGCGAGCTGCAGCTTCGCCGTCGCGAGGAGGTCCTGCCCGCCCGCCGCGCGCACGCACGCGGCCGCCGCCTCGAACGCCGCCGTGGCGACGACGCGCCAGTGGTCCTGGGCGTCCACCCAGCCCGCCTTCACGCCGGGGAAGGCGTCCGCCGCCGGAATGTACGGCTTGATGTCCAGGATGGGCGTTCCGTCCAGCAGGTCCGCCTCCTCGACCTCGAGGACGCGCCCGTGGACGGCGACGAGGCGCACGCAGGAAAGCCCGATCGGGTTGGGGCGGTACGGCGCGCGCGACGCGAAGACGCCCACGCGCGGAACGCCCGGCGCCGTCACGGGCGGATGCGCCGTCGGACGCCACCCGCCGCCGTTCCGGTCGAAGACGAACACGAGCCAGATGCGCGCGAACCCGTCGAGGTCCCGCAGCGCCGTCTCGAAGTTGCGTCCCGCCGCCAGCGCCACGCGCCCCGCGCCGCCGGCGAACACGCCCTGCCGCGGCGCCTCGTACTTGCGCGCGGCCCCGCCGTGGAAGATGCCGATGGGCTCGAAGTTCATGCCGTCATCCGAAAAGCAAAAACCACCGCGCACGCGGTGGCCTTTGGAATGGTGGCGAGAGGGGGATTCGAACCCTCAACCAGCAGATTATGATTCTGATGCTCTACCGTTGAGCTATCTCGCCGAACGAAGGAGTAGTCTACCAAAATCCCCTCAGCCCCGCAACTGCAAAATCACCAGACGCAACGCGCCCTCGCCCCCCGTGGTAGGGCGCGACGTCCCCGGCGCGCCGCGCACACGGGGACATCCACGGGGACGCC
>CAVEVC010000139.1:37186-42097 GCA_963618935.1 Clostridiales bacterium CCNA10
GTCGGCCCCTACCACGCAACATCCCCCGTCCCATCCCAACGCCCCCGGCCGCACCCCTGGTAGGGCGCGACGTCCACGGCGCGCCGCATCCAATGGGACGTTCACAGGGCCCATTCAGAGACGCGGGCCGCCGAGGACGTCGGCCCCTACCATATCATGGGAACAGGCCCAGATCCGGAAGTCCGGGGCTTTACAATGACCCCAGCAGCCGATCAGTAGGCCGTGGGCGCCACGACCGTCTGCGGAACCGTGGGCGTCACGACCGTGGCCGGTGGGACGACCGGCGGCTGCACGACCGGCTGCTGCACGACGGGCGGCTGGACGACCACCGGCTGCGTGACAACCGCCGGCTGCACGACGGGCTGCGGCACGACGACCGGCTGCTGCACCACCACGGGCTGCTGCACGACCGTCGTGGTCGTATACCCCGGCGCGTAGTAGGCGTATCCGGCGGCGTCGTACCACACGTTGTCATACCAGCAGCTGCGGTAGTAGGGGTGGAGCGGACCGCGGTGCCAGCCGACGAGGCTCGGCGGACCCGGACGGCGGTGGAACCCCGGGCCATAGCCCCAGCGCGGCGGCGGGGGCGGCGGGGCAGGACGAAACCCAGGACCGGGCCCGCCTGGTCCACGCCCCGGACCGTGATGGAACCCGCCGGGACCAGGTCCGCCGGGGCCGGGACGGAATCCAGGACCACCACCGGGGCCGGGACGGAATCCAGGACCACCGCCGGGACCGGGGCGGAATCCGCCAGGACCACCGCCGGGACCGGGACGGAATCCGGGGCCAGGACCGCCGGGGCCGCGCCCCGGACCCGGACCATGATGGGAACCGCCAGGGCCGCCGGGGCCGCGTCCACCCGGACCACCTGGACCGCCCGGGCCGCCGGGGCGCGCAAACACCAGGCACGCACAGCTTGCGACCCATGCCAGAACGAGTTTCTTGTTGTTCATGTCATGCCTCCTTCGTTTCGTATACACGGCAAGGGCGTTCCACGCCGCTCCTCTGACAGGGAACGGAGAAGAAATCACATCGGGTAGTCCAGCGCCTCGGGGATCATGATCGTCGTGAGGCACTTCGCCGCGCGGTCCTTCGCGAGGCGCGTGCCGGCAAGGGCCTCGTCGAGCGCGTTCCGCAGGGCCGCGTAGGCGGCCTTGTCCTCCGCCGTCGCCGCGCCGAAGCCGTAGACGATGCCGCTGCAGATCTTGGCGGCCTCGCCTGCGACGTCCGCCACGACCGTGCCGAGCAGGTCGTTGAACGTGTTGAGGTAGCCGGCGAGCTCGGGGCCGACCACGGGGTGGTCCGCGCCGTTCTGCGCGAGGAACGCGATGTCGGCGTGGAAGCTCTTCGCCGCCATGAGGCCGGCGAGGGCGTCCGCCAGCGGGAAGACGACGCCGTGGCGCTGGGAGGCGCCGAGCTTCTTGCCGTTCGGGTCCTTCGCGGCCTTCGCGAAGGCCTGGGTCCAGGACCAGAGGCGGAGCGCGGCGGCGAGCGCGCGGGCGCCGTTCTCGTCCGCGCGCGGGCAGGCCTCCAGCTCCTGCGCCCAGGCGGCGAGCTGCGCGAGGAAGACGGGGTTCGCCATCGTCTCGCTGATCTGGCGGCGCTGGACGGCCTCGGGGCCCTCGTAGGTGGCGTCGAGCTGCATGTCGGTCCACTTGTAGAAGAGGAAGCCGGGGCAGTCCTCGGTGATGCCGTAGCCGCCCATGAGCGTGACGGCCTGGCGCATGACGTCGGCGCCGTGGCCGGTGTTCCAGAGCTTGCAGCTCGGGCAGAGGATGTTGCAGACGGCGAGGAGGGCGACGTAGCGCACGGCCACGTCGTCGTCCGCGAGCGGATCCTTCCCCTCCGCGAGCAGCTGCACGGCGCGCTCCATCGGGGCCTTCATGTTCCGGATCATGTCGCGGCCCTTGCCGAGCTTTGCCTTCGCCTCGTCCTGGATGAGCTCCAGCGCGTCGTAGCGGCGGGAGATGTCGAAGCCGAGCGAGCTCGCGGCCTCGGCGGCGGCCCACACGTCGGCGAGGCGCTCCGTCACGTCCTCCTTCATCTGGAGGCCCTGCTGGTAGCGCGGCGAGCCCTCCTCCACGCCGACCGCCCCGCGGAAGCGCGTGCGCTGGTAGCGGATCACCGGCTCGACGGCGCTCATCAGGGAGGCGGCGCCCATCACGCCCACGCCCACGCGCGTCTTCGAGAAGACCTGCGCGATGATCTCGCTGTGGGCGAGCTTCGGCACGATCCGGCCCTCCACGACGTCGTAGCCGCCGATGATGCGCGAGGCGGGCACGACGACGTCGATGACGGGATCGCCCGTGTTCGAGAGCTGGTGGACGCACTTGAGGGTCTGCGCGCCCCGGTCGAACGTGCCGGGGTCCGTCGCCTCCACCACGACCATGCACGAGCCCTTGATGCGGTCGTCGCCCGAGTTGACGGCGACCGTCACGTAGTCGGCGATCGCGATGTTCGTGATGAAGCGGCCGCGCTTCTCCACGCGGAGCATCGGCTCGGCGCCGTCCTTCCACTCGGCGACCGAGATGCGCCCGCAGAGGACGCCCGTGTCGACGCCCACGTAGGGGAGGGGCTCGGTGAGCGCGAAGGAGCCGCGCCACGTCTTCCCGCCCGCGTTGCCGGGGGCGCAGCGCGTCATGTAGCGCGTCTTCTGCTCGGGCGTGCCGAGCTCGGCGATCGGGCCCATCGCGAGCGCGTTCACGAACGAGCTCGTCGCGGCGCCGTTGTCCACCCACGCCGTCTCGTAGGTCAGCATCGACTCGGCGAGGTTGCGCGGGCCCTCGAAGAGGCCGCCGCAGTCGGCGTTGAGCGTGGCGGCCGTCATGCCGCTCGCGTCGAAGGCGTCGAAGAGGGACTGCTTCTCGGGCGTCCACTCGTGCGTCTTGCGCTGGCCGTCCGCGACCAGCTTCGCGACCAGGCCACGCGCCACGCTGCGCGCGCCGGCGACGGCCATCTGGATGTCATAGCGTTCGGCGATGCGCCACATGATCTGGCGCACTTCGTCGCCGGGCAGCATCTTCATCGTGGGTCTTTCGTTCGCGTCCATTGTCGTTCCTTTGCTGTTGAAGAATCGTCTCACTTCAGGCTGGTGACCTGCGCGCCCTTGAACAGGCCCATGAAGTCGTTCAGCTTCTTGTCGTCCATGATCTGCCTGCGCTCCTCCTCCGTCAGCACGTGCGCGGGCGGCGGCGGCGCGGCGGAGGCCGCTTCGGCCGACGGCGCGGCGGGCGCGGGACGGGCCGGCGCAGGGGCGGGCGCCGTCTGCGGCGGCGGCGCGGCGACGGGGCCCTTCAGGGCCCGGACGGCGCGCAGGAGCTCCTCGATGCTCGCGACGGTGGCGATGCGGGAGGCGCGGATGAGGGTCATCTCGATGAGCGTGCGCACGCTCAGCACGTGGCGGAGCTTGTCCTCCATGTCGGCGAGCTGGTCGGCGATGCGGAAGATCCGCGCGCTCGGGCAGAGCTTCGCCTGCGCGGCGAGGGTCTTGACCTGGTCGGGCGTCGCCTCCAGGCCGTTCTCCTCGGCGCCGAGCGTCTGGTAGACGAGGAGGTTGCGGAAATGCTGGAGGAGCTCGCCCGCGAGGCGGCGCATGTTCTTGCCGGCGGAGTCGAAGGTCTCGACGGAGCGGAGGATCGTGGCGGCGTCGCCCGCGAGGATCGCGCCCGCGAGGTCTTCGAGGGCCTTGCGGGAGACGAGGCCGAAGACGCCGAGGGCGTCGTCCTCGGTGATCCGGTCGCCCGTGAAGGCGATGAGCTGGTCGAGGGAGCTGAGCGCGTCGCGCATGCCGCCCTCGGCGCCGCGCGCGATGGCGAGCAGGGCGTCCTCGTCCGCCTCGATGCCCTCCTTTCCGCAGATGTAGCGGAGGCGCGCGGCGATCTGGTGCGTCTGGATGCGGCGCAGGTCGAAGCGCTGGCAGCGCGAGACGATCGTGGCGAGCATCTTGTCGCCCTCGGTCGTCGCGAAGATGAACTTCACGTAGGGCGGCGGCTCCTCCAGCGTCTTGAGGAGGGCGTTCCAGGCCGCGCCCGTGAGCATGTGGCATTCGTCGACGATGAAGATCTTGTACCGGGAGGCGACGGGCTTGAACTGCACCGCCTCCATGATCGGCTTCACGTCCTCGACCTTGTTGTGCGAGGCCGCGTCGAGCTCGGTCACGTCGATGGAGCGGCCGGCGGCGATCTGGCGGCAGTTCTCGCACGCGCCGCACGGCTCCACGCCCTGCGGGTCCGTGCAGTTGAGGGCCTTGGCGAGGATGCGCGAGGTCGTCGTCTTGCCGATGCCGCGCGGGCCGATGAAGAGGTAGGCGTTCGCGATGCGCCCGCCCGCGATGGCGTTGCGCAGGGTGCGCACGACGTACTCCTGCCCCACGACGTCGTCGAACGTCATCGGGCGGTACTTGAGCGGCAGCGCGACGTGCGGGGCCTGTTCCTGTTCTTCCATGCCGCTAGTATAGCATATCGCCGAAGCCCTGGCCGTCCTGCTGTGCCACGCAAACGCAAACGGCAGTGCGCGGCGTGGCGCGACACGTCCCATTCCCCGACGCGCATCGTCTTGATGCGTCGGCAGTCGCCGAAGTCCAGCAGGTCTTGCCGCGCACCGCAACCTTCAGTTACTGTGACACGACAGGGGATGACCGTCGCGTCACTCGTCAAGCGTCCAGGGAACGATCGTCCGCCCGCGAGCGGCATAGATCGGGACGAGGCGACGCTGAAGCGCAACGAGCTGGCGAACCTTCTCCGGATAAGACAGCGCCGCCATGTCTGCGCGGAAACGCCGCTTCTCATATTGCCTCTCGGGAAGTGGGCGCATCTTCACTGGAGCTGCCATTTCGCAAACCTTTCTCCAAGCCCATATTTCTCAAGCAAGCGGTTGAACTGCTCCCGCGCGAAACCGGGCGACGACAAGAAG
>CAVEVC010000140.1:0-5740 GCA_963618935.1 Clostridiales bacterium CCNA10
TTCCTTCCGGCCAGACGGATTCTTCCGTTCAGATGAGGCGCGCATTCCGATCTGGAATGCGCGCTCTCGTTTCATTTCACGGGAGGGACGCAATTTATTGCGTCCGCGTCCCTATGGGCGCAACACGCTGCTGCCCGCCTACCCCCGCATTTATATAAATGCGGGGGTAGGCGCCTCCTCATCCCACTTGCCAGACGACGGGAAGGATGGCATAATAACTCCTTCACAATGCCAGGAAGCGAAAGGACGAGGCTGTTCCAGGAGGCGTTCCGTTCGGTGACGGAGGCGTCGGCGCGCCTGTTGTGTCTGCCGTCCCTGACGGGCTCATCCGGGGCGTTCGCGGCGGCGGCGCTTGCGGAAAAGGAGGGGTGCGCGCTTGCCGTCACGCCGGGCCTCCCCGAGGCGGATGCGCTGATGGCGGACCTGCGGGCGCTGGAGGGCGAAACCGCCGTGCGCGCACTGGAGTTCCCGCCCCCGCTGGAGGACGACCGCCTGGGGCTTGCGGCCCGGCTGAAGGTGGCGGCGGCGCTGGAGGCGCATCGGAAGCGTCCGTGCCCGCTCGTCCTCGTCGCGCCCGTCGCGGCGCTCACGGCGGACCTGCCGGCGGGCGCAGCCGTCGCCGGGGCGGCGATTCACCTCGCGTGCGGCGCGGATGCCGGGGGGGCGCCGGTTTCCTTTCCCGTCCTGCAGGCGAAGCTTCAGGCGGCGGGCTATGCGCGCGTGCCCGAAGTGACGGCGCCCGGAGAGTATTCCGTGCGCGGGGGCGTGCTGGACGCCTGGTCCCCCTCCGAACCCGCGCCCGTGCGCGCCGAGTTCTTCGGGGACGACCTCGAATCCCTCCGCACGTTCGACCCCGCCCTCCAGACGAGTACGGGCCCTTGCGCCGCCGCCACGTTCCTGCCCCTGCGCGTCGCGGACGCCGAGGACGTCGCGGACACGGGGGATGCCGCATGCGTCGGAAAGGATCTGCCGCCCTTGCTGCGGGCCTTGCCGCGCGGCGCGGCCCTGCTCTTTCTGGAGCACAACGCCTATTCGCCCCGAATTCCCGCCCCGCTCCTTGCCCCCGCTCCTCAATCCCACAGCCCCTCCCCCACCCTCCAATCCCAAGCCCCCAATCCCTTTTTCTCCCGCCTCGTCTTCACCGGCGATCCGGCGCCGCGCGGCGTGCCGAACGGGACGTTCCAGGCGGCGCCGCTGCCGGGCTTTGCGGAGCTGGGCGTGGAGGCGGCGCGCAGCCCGGAACTGCTCGACGCGGCGCGGGCGCGTCTGCGGGCCTACCTGGCCGCGGCGCGGAAGAAGGGGGCGCTCGTCGTCGAGGACGAAAGGCTGGGCGGGGGATTCGAGGTGCCGGGGCTTGTGGTCGTCACGAAGAGCGACCGCGTGTTCGCCCATCGGCGGAAGGCCGCGCCCCACCCACAGGCGGCGGGGACGCGCTTCACGGAGAACCTGGACCTGGAGCCGGGCGAGTACGTGGTCCACGTCGACTACGGCATCGGCATCTTCCGGGGGGGCACCGAGATCGAGGTGGCCGGGCAGCGGAGCGAGGTCTTCGAGATCGAGTATGCGGACGGCGCGCGCCTCCACGTGCCGACCTCCCATGCGCACCTCCTCTCCCGCTACGTGGGCGTGAAGGGCGAGTCCGTGAAGCTCCACCGCCTCGACGGGAAGCGCTGGGCGCGGGACAAGGCCGACGCCCAGCGCGCGGTGCAGGACCTCGCCGCCTCGCTCCTGGAGACGCAGGCCCGCCGCGCGGTCGTGCCCGGCTTCGCCTACGATGTCGCCGCGGAGGGCGTGGCGGCGTTCGAGGCCGCCTTCCCCTACGAGGAGACGGCGGACCAGGCCCAGGCGATCGCGGACGTGAAGCGCGACATGGTCCGCCCCAAGCCGATGGACCGCCTCGTCTGCGGCGACGCCGGCTACGGCAAGACGGAGGTCGCGATGCGCGCCGCGTTCATCGCCGCGATGAACGGGCGCCAGACCGTCGTCCTGGCCCCCACGACCGTCCTCGCCGAGCAGCACTACGAGACCTTCCTCGCCCGCTTCGACGGCACGCCCGTCCGCATCGAGGCGATGAGCCGCTTCCAGGGCGACGAGGCGAGGAGGGGGACGCGGGCGCGCCTCCTTTCCGGCGCGACGGACATCGTCATTGGCACCCACGCGCTCCTTTCCTCGAAGGTCAACTTCCACGACCTCGGCCTCATCGTGATCGACGAGGAGCAGCGCTTCGGCGTGAAGGACAAGGAATGGCTCAAGCGCCTGCGCGCGACGGCGGACGTGCTGGCCATGAGCGCCACGCCGATCCCCCGCACGCTCTACCTCTCCATGACCGGCGCCCGCGACCTGTCCCTTCTGCGCACGCCGCCGCGCGAGCGCGTGGCGACCGAGACGAAGATCGTGCGCGATACGGACCAGACGGTCCGAACGGCGATCGAGCGGGAGCTCGCGCGCGGCGGGCAGGTCTACTTCCTCCACAACCGCGTCCTCACGATCGAGAAGGCCGCCGCGCGCATCCGCGCGCTCGTGCCCGGGGCGAAGCTGGAGGTCGCCCACGGGCAGATGCCCGCGCCGCTGCTCGCGGCGAAGATGCAGCGCTTCGCGCGCGGCAGGGCGGACGTGCTTCTCTGCACGACCATCGTCGAAAGCGGGCTCGACATCCCGCGCGCGAACACGATCCTCGTGGACCGTGCGGACCACTTCGGCATCGCGGAGCTCTACCAGCTCCGTGGCCGCGTCGGGCGATCCTCCTGGCAGGGCTACGCCTACTTCCTGTTGCCCGAGGAAGGAACGCTCGACGCCGAGGCCCGTGAACGGCTCGACGCCCTCAGGAAGCATGCCGGGCTCGGTGCGGGCTTCAACCTCGCCCTGCGCGACCTGGAGATCCGGGGCGCGGGCAATCTGCTCGGCAGCGCGCAGAGCGGGCACATCGCGGCGGTCGGCTTCCAGCTCTACTGCCAGCTGCTCCAGCGCACGATCGCCCGCCTGAAGGGGGAGAAGGCGCCCGAGTTCGTGGACGTTGCGCTCAACCTCGACTTCCTCGACTTCTCGCCGGGGGCGGCGGACCTGGAGACGGCGGGGGCCTGCCTGCCCTACGACTACGTGGAGGAGGAGGCGCAGCGGATGGACTTCCACCGGCGGCTCGCCGAGACGGCGACGCTGCCCGCCGTCCGCAGGCTGCGAACGGAGCTTGCCGACCGCTACGGGCGGCTGCCTCGGGCGGCCGTCCGGCTGATGAAGCTCGCCGAGTTTCGCGTCCTCTGCGCGCGCGCGGGCGTGAGCCGGCTCGACGTGCGCAACGGGCGCGCGGTCTTCTACCGGGCCGGTTCGCCCGACGTCGCGTTCGTCGGGCACGTCGAGGGCCGGACGCCCGAACGCAGGCTCGCCTCGCTCGCGCGGATACTGGTCGAGCAGACGACCCTGCGGAGCTGATTGTCCCGCGTGCCCTGTCGGCTTATGACCGACTGTCGGCTGCAATCTGCGACCGACCTGTCGGCCCGTGAACGACTGTCGGCCCGTGAGCGACTTCTCGGCCTGGCGCGCGAAGTACCCGCGCCGCCCTCGGCGCGTGGCGTCCGAACGGTCGTGGCTGTATACGGGAGGGACGCGCTCCGTCGCGTCCGTCCTGGAACGCAGATGCTGCGCATACGCAGTTTTGGCAAAGACCGATGTGGCTACGACGCCCGGAATACCGGGCTACGCCACAATCGGTCTTTGCCAAGGTTGCAGGACGGGAACCTACGCGGCCCCGCATGGGCGGGAAGGGGCGTGCTCCTGCGCGACCGAGGGGGCGTGCGCGTGGCGGACGCGATGAGTGTATCTATCCCGAACATCGCTTTTGCGCGGTTCGACTGGACAGGGGGAGGGATGCGTGGTAGACTAATGAAAAATTTCGGGAACCTGTGTATTCCCTTTAGGATCTGCGTAAAGCGGAAGGCTCTTTGACATTGGTTGACGGCACAGGCGTCAACTCCCGTCCTCCGTCGCCCATGGGGCGGAGGAAGAACCTCGCGAACTGGCGGTATTGCTGCCGTCTTGGAGCGAGGGGTTGGGGATTCCCAAAAGGACCCCGGCACGTGCGCAACTTGCGTACTGGGCTTTATCTGAAACCACTAATTTCAAGACTATGAGGCTAGGTATGTGAGTGCGTCACGTGGTATCCACGTGGCGTGCTTCCCATTCGTGTTTCATAGTAGGTTCTTAGTGGTGCCTCAGATAAGACATGATTTGGAGGCACGCCGCTTTTTTCTGCGCCGGAGCGGGGAATGTGCAGGTTTGGCGCAGGGATTGTTGAGGGTAGAATGTGGAAAAGAATGAGCATGAAGAGGTTTGCCGGCTTCATTGTGGTTGTATTGCAGTTCGTAGGAGGAGGGCTTTGGGGTGATACGGCGGTCATCGATGGCTACACGTGGACATACCGTATCGTCGACGGGGAGGCGGAGATTGGGATGGATTGGAAAGTCGCCGTTTCACCGGAACCGATTGGTTCCATTACGATTCCTTCGTCTTTAGGGGGATATCCCGTTACGTCCATTGGCCCCTCTGCGTTTTCTGGCTGCAGCGGTCTGACGGGCGTGGCGATTCCGGACAGTGTGACGCGTATTGGTTGGTCGGCGTTTTCTGGCTGTAGCGGTCTGACGAGTGTGACGATTCCCGATAGCGTGACGACTATTGGTGATTATGCGTTCTCCGATTGTAGCGGTCTGACGAGTGTGACGATTCCCGATAGCGTGACGACTATTGGTGGTTATGCGTTCTCCGATTGTAGCGGTCTGACGAGCGTGACGATTCCGGCTAGCGTGACGAATATTGGCTACTGGGCGTTTGACTGTAGTGGTCTGACGAGTGTGACAATTCCCGCCTGTGTTTTGGAACGAGGTTTTGAGAACGTGTTTTGGAATTCATCAAGTAGCATTGCGAACATAGTGATGCTTGATGGCGTGACGAACATTGGCTACGGGGCATTTTCCGGTTGTAGCGGTCTGACGGGTGTGACGATTCCAGACAGCGTGACGTCTATTGGGAATTCAGCGTTCTCCGGTTGTAGCGGCCTGACGGGCGTGGTGATTCCGGACAGTGTGACGTCTATTGGTGATTCAGCGTTCTCTGGTTGTAACGGCCTGACGGGCGTGGTGATTCCGGACAGTGTGACGTCTATTGGTGATTCAGCGTTCTCTGGTTGTAACGGCCTGACGGGCGTGGTGATTCCGGACAGTGTGACGTCTATTGGTGATTCAGCGTTCTCTGGTTGTAACGGCCTGACGGGCGTGGTGATTCCGGACAGTGTGACGTCTATTGGTGATTCAGCGTTCTCTGGTTGTAACGGCCTGACGGGCGTGGTGATTCCGGACAGTGTGACGTCTATTGGTGATTCAGCGTTCTCTGGTTGTAACGGCCTGACGGGCGTGGTGATTCCGGACAGTGTGACGTCTATTGGTGATTCAGCGTTCTCTGGTTGTAACGGCCTGACGGGCGTGGTGATTCCGGACAGTGTGACGTCTATTGGTGATTCAGCGTTCTCTGGTTGTAACGGCCTGACGGGCGTGGTGATTCCGGACAGTGTGACGTCTATTGGTGATTCAGCGTTCTCTGGTTGTAACGGCCTGACGGGCGTGGTGATTCCGGACAGTGTGACGTCTATTGGTGATTCAGCGTTCTCTGGTTGTAACGGCCTGACGGGCGTGGTGATTCCGGACAGTGTGACGTCTATTGGTGATTCAGCGTTCTCTGGTTGTAACGGCCTGAC
>CAVEVC010000141.1:0-10307 GCA_963618935.1 Clostridiales bacterium CCNA10
AGGGTCGCCTCGTCCGCGTGGGCGTCCAGGTCAACGACCGCGACTGGTTCAGGCAAATCGACGCGGCGACGCGCGCCAAGTTCGACTACGTGCTCGCGGACGCCCTGATCATGGACGGGCAGAAGCTTTGGGAGGATTTCTCGATTCCCGACGCCAACGCCTGGATGGAACGCTACTTCGCGCACAACATGCAGATATTGGACGAACCCATCACCATCTTGGCGAACCCGACCTACCTGCCGAAGCCGCTTGAAGGCCAGTGGGACAGGCTGTGGACGGACGCGCGGCTGAAGTCGCTCTTCGCGAAGGCGAAGGCGAAGGGGATCGCGATGGAAGTCCAGGCGGCGTCGCCGTTCCAGCAGCATCCGCGCTACCTGAAGTTCGCGAAGGAGTCCGGCTGCCTCATCTCGCTCGGCACGAACAACTTCAACGACCGCGTCCCGAGCCTCGACGCCTGGTTCTCGGCGTTGGACGCGCTCGACCTCCCGCCGGCCCGGCTGCTGGCATATTAACAATCGCGGCACACCGCTGCGCACACATGGGAGTTCTGCGCACATTTGCCGCAGTCTCTATCCCGTCCAGCGATCCGAGAATCAGAACGGGCCGCCAACCCTCAACGCCGCCGCGATCCATGATGTCGTCAATCGCCGCAAATGACGGGGGGGGGGGGCTGTCTCGACCATGTGCCGGTGAAGCGTGATGATCTGTTGTGCTGAAGAAAACTTCGTTATGATGGCGAACGGGGTCCTGCGTTCGCAGCGGGCATGAGACAGCAAAGGGACAGCAGACGTCAGCACACGAACAGATCCGCAAGAGCCAGCTCTGTCTGAATGCGGCTCGAATAGGTGTTCTTGAGAAGCCCATTGGCCGTGATCATCGTCAAGTGGACGGCCTTGCGCGTTTTCGTCACGTCGGCAAATGTCGTCACCTTCCGATCCAAGGCACTCGCATACGCCTTGCCGATTACGAAACTTCCTGTCGCATATTTCAGTTCACAGACGTTGATGACATTGTCCGCACGGTCAAGGATCAAGTCAATCTGAACACCGTCCGGGCAAGCCTCGTCACCCTTGAAGCTCCAGCCATACGCTTCGACATGGACGGCATCAATGCCCAGTGCCCGCCGAATCTGCCGAAGATGCAGTAGACACAGCCGTTCAAACGCCAGCCCTCGCCATGCGGCTTGCGCCGGCGACAGCAACGTCGATGCCCAGAAATGCTCATCCGACGAAGGTGCGTCGAGAAATCGGAAATGGAAAAGCGTAAACGGATCGATCAGCTGGTAAATCGCATTCTTCTTCTTTGCGCCGTACGAACGGTAGCTGCGGATGAACCCGCTCGACTCCAACGTCTCAAGCGTCTCCGTCATCCGTCCCGTCGGGAAGACGCCCAACGCCGACAGAAGTTCGCTTCGCGTCATGCCGACCTTTTTCTTGGCCAGGGCCGTCACGACTTTCTTGTAGGCTCCAGCGTTCTTGAAAAGCGAAGCGTAAAGTTCGTCGAACTCATGCCTCAACGGAGCGTCAATAGCGAAGCACAGGCGGTCGATATTCTGCGCAAGGCTCAGGCCACGCACCAGATAACGCCAGTAATAAGGGATTCCTCCGAACGCCATGTAGCATTCGGCGACATCCGGCCGACTCATGTTCAAGCCTCTTTCCTCGGCGAATTTCCAGCATTCGTTAAGCGTAAAGGGCTGAAGGCAGATTCGCGACGTCACACGGTTGTGAAGCCCGCCACGATTGCGAAAGAGATTCTGAACCATCCACGCCGCCGCAGACCCGCAGACAATCAGCAGGACGTCTTTACGTGCAGAGGCCCATTCATTCCAAAACGTCTCCAACGCCATGAGGAAATCCGACTTCGCCGTATCCAGCCACGGCAATTCGTCGATGAAGATGACCTTTCGACGCATCCCACACTTCTCGACCGTCTCACCCAAGGCCGAAAACGCCGAAAACCAGTCCTTGGGCTGCCCTCCTTTATAGCCGGCCTCAGCCAGCGACTTCTTGAAATGCGCCAGCTGCTGTTTCTTAGGCGCATTCGGAAGCCCCGTATGATAAAACGAAAAACGATCCCCAAACGCCTCTCGAACAAGATACGTCTTTCCGACACGACGACGCCCATAGACGGCGACAAACTCAGACTCGCTCGACTCATAGAGACGATTCAGTTCATCTCTCTCTTCAAAACGTCCAACCATATTGCCTCCTTTTTCGGAAACGGACTAAATGATACCATTTACATGACATTTGGTCAATGGTTCGACCAAAATAGAGCGATTCCTGTGCTTAATCTCGTTATTTCATCCATAAAAAGCACAAGAATCGGAACGGCGTGATCAAACCGCCAGGCGTATCGGGCATCACGGCACACCGCCATGAACGAAATCGCGTCCACTGCCGTCGCATTACAGGTGACAGTTTGTCGTGTTCAACTCATCGTACGGCTTGGTCTACACACGTAGACGTCTTCGACGGATTCGCTAAATTGCCGCGACCAGTTTCGTCCGAACGGACCGCCCCACAACGCCACGCGCCGGGGGCGGCGCGGGTACTTCGCGTGCGAAGCCATCGCATACGGGGCCGTCACGTATGGGGCCGTCGCCCGCCTCCGGCGCCTAGCGGGCAGTAGGCTCCATCTTGACGTCCAGCGTCGCGAACTGCCGCAGGAAATCGGCCGACAGGCCGGGAATCGACTTCAGGCGGTTGAGCGCGCTCCGCGCCGTGCGGTCCACCTCGCCGTCCCCGCTCCCGGAGATGATGCGGAAGCCCTGCACGCGCCCGCCCGGACCCAGCTGCAGCTCGATCTGCAGCGCCTGGAGACCCGGATGCCACTTGAAGCTCTCCTTGTCCCACTCGCGGCGGATGGCCTGCGCGACGAGGCTCACGCACCGCGTCGTCTCGTCGTTCGCGATCTGGTTGCGGGCCCCGATGCGGTAGCCCTGGTTCATCAGGCGCTGGAACTCCTCAGGCGACAGGGGCTTGTCCGCCGCCGTTCCCTTGCCGTATGTGCGGACGTTCGGCGGCGGCTCGACCTTCGTCGCCCGCGCGCGCAGGTCCGCCACCGGCGCGGGCGTCGCCTTGACGAGCTTCGCATTCTTCCGCAGGTCGGGCGGCTTGGGCTTCTCCTTCTTCGGCTTCGGCTTCTCGACGACCTTCTCGACCGCCTCGACGGGCCGCGCCTCCTCGATCTTCGGCGGCTCGGGTTCCGGCCGCGGGGGCTTGGGCTCCGCCTTCGCCTCCGGCGGCGGCGGGTTGGGGTCGGGGTCCGGGTCGTCCGTCTGCTCCGCCCACGGCGGCACGATCGTGAGGTCCATCGGGATGATCGTGTCGGGCCTGCGGAACGCCAGCTTCGCGATGCCCCAGAAGAGGGCGAAGACGGCGAGGTGCAGGGCGAGGGAGAGGCCGAAGGCCCGCCACGAGACCGGGCCCCGCCCCTCCGCCGCACGCCGCGCGAGCGTCTGTCCGCCGGCGTACACCTACTTCTCCTTCGTCACGAGCGCCATCTTGCGCACGTGGCAGCCGTAGACGACCTTCACGACGTCCATCACCGCGCCGTATTCGAGGCGTTCGTCGCCGCGCACGAGCACGGGCACGTCGGGGTCGGCCGCCACCTTGGCGTCCAGATCGGCCTTGAGGTCGTCGAGCGTGATGGGCGTGTTGTTCAGGTAGACCTGGTTGTTGACGTCCACGGTGACGACGTTCGCCTTCGCGTCCTTGCTCGGCAGGGTGTCCGTCTTCGCGCGCGGCAGCAGCACCGTGATGCCCTGCTCCAGCGCGGGGATCGTGAGCATGAAGGTGACGAGCAGCAGGAAGGTGAGGTCGATGAGCGAGTTCATGTCGATCGACGCCCGCGCGCCGCCGACCCGCCCGCGTCTGCCCCGGCGGCCCATCAGGCGGCTCTCCTCGGGTCCTGGAACTCCAGCGCGATGCGGCCCATGAGGTCGTCCGCGAAGCCCTCCATGTCGGAGAGCAGGTCGCGCAGCATGGCGGAGAGCCAGTTGTGGAGCATCACGCCGGGGATCGCGATCAGGAGGCCCACGACCGTCGTGACGAGGGCGGAGGCGATGGCGGGCGCCATCGTCGCGATGGTCGCGCTGCCGGCCATCCCCATGTCCGCAAACGCGTCGAGCACGCCCCACACCGTTCCCAGGAGGCCGAGCATCGGGGCGATCGCGACGACCGTGGCGATCATGCCCATGCCCTTCTCCACGCGCAGCGACTCCTCGTCCAGCACGTGTTCGCAGAGCGTCTTCACCAGGCCCATCTCGTGCGAGGTGAGCGCGGCCGCCACGCCCGGCTGGCGGCCGACGAGCAGGGACCGGACATCCGGCGCGAGCAGCTTCAGGAGGCGGTCGCACGTACACCAGTAGATGTTCTCCAGCACCGTGTGCCCGTTGTCCTTGCGCTGCAGGTAGTGCCCCAGCACGTCCTGCCCGCCCATCACGTCGCGCGCCACGCGGCGCGCGGCGCGGGCCTGGCCGGACAGCTCGCGCCACTTGCCGAAGATGAACGTGAACATCACGACGCTGGCGGCAAGCTGCACGAGCACGATGCCCTTGCCCATCGCGCTCGACAGCATGAAGCCGTCCAGCAGGGAATCCGCGAAAAACTCAACCATGGCCGTACTCTCCGTTCTTGACCGCCGACGTCGCCTGCCCCTCGGGGGGAAGGTCGCCGCGCGAGGCGCCGCACGCGGCCAGCACCTTGTCCGTCGTCTGAAAATGCGCCTTGCAGTGGTTCATGAGCCACACCGGCCCCTTCTCCCGCACCATCCGCTCCGCGAGCGCGCGCACGCGCGGGTCGCTCGACCCCAGCGGCACGGCGCCGAGGGCGGACGACGCGCCCGGCTCCACCTCGCCCGCCATGTCGCACAGCGCCCGCAGGAAGCGCTCGCGCGCGAGCACCGACGCCGCCGCCACCGCGATCGAATAGCCCTCGGCCTTGTGCCGCTGCTCGACGGCGACGCCCTTGCCGCGCGTCTTGAGCGCGCGCTTGATCACCGTCTCCGTCGGCGCGAACTGGTCCACCACGATGCGCGGGCACCCCGGCTGCTTCTCGAGCAGTTCCTCGATGCACGTGCCGTGCGCCCAGGCGAGGAGGCGGTTGATGTTCCGGATCTTCGCGTAGAGGCGGTTGTAGGCCGCCGGACCGATCTTCACGACGGCGAAGCGGTCCGGCCCCAGAAGGGAACGGACCATCTGCCCCATCCGCATGAGGACCACGTTGTTCGTGATGAGCTTGCAGTCCCGCACGCCCCCCTCGTCCACGTGCTTCACGTCGTGCGCGTCGAAATACTCCACCTTCAGCGTGCGCAGCTTCTCCGCCAGCGCCTCGTCCACGTAGCAGCACGCCACGACGAGCGGACCGAAGTAGTCGCCCTTGCCCGACTCGTCGCTCCCCCCATGCGGCAGGGGCGCCCCCCCGTTCGCCGCCCCGCCCGCCGCGGCCGCCGCGATCCCCGCACCGCCCAGCGAAAGCGGCACGACGCCGTTCGGCTCCAGGAAGAACTCCACGAAGTCCTGCGCCTGCCCCCCCTGCACGCAGAGCTTCCGCCGCCCGTGCTTCTCCTTCTGGTAGAGCGCGCAGTTGAATCCGTCCCCTTCCGCGGCGGCGAGCGCATAGGGCACCTGCTTCGGACGGTAGTTCCCAACGGACAAGAGGGCGAGAAGCGCCTCCTGCTGTCTTTCGTCGAGTTCAAAGGTGAAGCATGTCTTCCGTTCGGGCATGGACGCATTATACCAAAACCAGGGCCATGCGATGCGGGACTTTTCGCGGCGGAAGGACCGCCGCCGGGAGGGCCGCCCTCCCGCGCGGCCGTCTGGACGCCACGCGCCGAGCCCGCGCGGACTACGCCTTGATCGGGCTGTACTTCGGCACGAGGGCCTTCATCAGGCACCACGCGACGAGGTAGGCCACCGCGCAGCAGCAGAACACGATCATGTACCCGGCGGGCTTGCCCGCGAAGCCGGCGAACGTGAACGCGCTCCCCTGCGTCTCCGCGTAGGTGAAGAGCGAACCGGCGCACTTGTTGATGACGAAGGACCCGATGCCGCCCGCCATCGCGCCCATGCCCGTCACGGAGGCGATCGTCGACTTCGGGAACATGTCGCCCACCGTCGAGAAGATGTTCGCGCTCCACGCCTGATGGCCCGCCGCCGCGAGGCCGATGAGGATCGCCGGGAACCACACGCTCACGCCCGCAAGCGGCTGCGTGACGAGCGCGGCGAGCGGGAAGAACGCGAAGATGAGCATCGCGCGCATCCGGCACATGTAGGGGTTGCCGCCCATCAGCCCCTTGTTGATGAAGAACGTGGGGAGCTTGCAGCCGTAGATCGAGACGACCGTCACGATCAGGTAGAGCGTGAAGATGAGCGCCTGGCCCATGCCCGTCGTGGGGCCGTGCCCCTGCTCCTTGAAGTAGGCGGGGGCCCAGAAGAGGTAGAACCACCACACGCCGTCCGTGAAGAACTTGCCCACGATGAAGCTCCAGGTCTGGCGGTAGGTGAAGCACCGCAGGAACGGAATCGGCCTCTCGTCCTCGGCGGGCGCGCCGGAGCGCGTCCCTCCCGGCGCGTCCGCCGCCGCGTCCTGCGAGATGTACGCGAGCTCCGCCGCGTTGACGTGCTTCGACTGCTGCGGCTTCGTGTAGAGCCATTCCCAGAAGAACATCCAGACGAACCCGGCGCCGCCGATGATGATGAACGCCATCTCCCAGCCGCACCACTTCGCGAGCAGGGGGATCGTGAGCGGCGCGGCGAGCGCGCCCACCGAGGCGCCCGAGTTGAAGATCGACGTCGCGAACGCGCGGTCCTTCTTCGGGAAGTACTCGGCCGTCACCTTGATGGCGGCGGGGAAGTTCCCGGCCTCGCCGAGCGCGAGGACGGCGCGGCACGCGAGGAAGAGCCACACGGAGACGCCCGCAATCGCCGCCGCCGCCGCGCTGCCGGCCTCGACGGCGCGGAGGGCCGCGACGGAATCGACCCCGTCCGTGAACCAGCACGTCGCGATGCCGCACGCGGCGTGGAGGCACGCGCCGAGCGACCACACGAAGATCGCCCAGAGGTAGCCCTTCTTCGTGCCCATCCAGTCCACGAACTTGCCGGCGAAGAGGCAGGCCGTCGCGTAGATGAGGGAGAACCAGGCCGTGATCGTGCCGTAGTTGGCGTCCGTCCAGTGGAACTCGGGCTTGATGAAGTCGGGGAACGTCAGGGACAGCACCTGCCGGTCGAGGTAGTTCACCGTCGTCGCCACGAACAGCAGCGCACACATCGTCCAGCGGAACTTCGTCATCTTCGTCTCGCTCATTTTCCCGTCCTCCTCTTCGCGGCGGACTTCGCCGCCTTCGCCTTTGCGTTTGCGTCGTTTCCCAGAAAGTCCTGCACGCGCTCCATCGTCTCGGCGCTGAGGATGTGCTCCATCAGGCAGGCGTCCTTCTCGGCCGTCGCCTCGCGCACCCCGAGCTTCAGCAGGAACGCCTTGAGCGCCTTGTGGCGGCCCAGCACGTGCGAGGCGACGCGCACGCCCTTTTCCGTCAGCTCGATGTTGCCGTAGGGCTCCTGCGCCGCGAGGCCGAGCTTCTTCAGCTCGCCGATCGCCTTCACCACGCTCGGCATCTTGACGTTGAGCGCGAGCGCCACGTCCCGGACGCGCGCGGCGCCCTTGTCGCGGATGAGGACGTGGATCACCTCAAGGTAGTCTTCAAGGGACTTCGTCATGGCGCCGCCGGTGCCTCGCGGGTTGGGTTGCGCTTCGCGAACTCCTTCGCGAAGGCGCGGTAGGCCTCGGCGCCGCGGCTGGCGGGGTCGTAGAACACGACCGGCTGGCCGTAGCTCGGGGCCTCGCTCGTGCGGACGTTGCGCGGGATCATCGTCTCGAAGACCTTGTCCCCGAAGTGCGCGCGCACCTCCGCGATGACGTCCTGGGAGAGGCGCGTGTTCGCGCTCACCATCGTCATGAGGATGCCGTTGAGCTCCAGGGCGGAGTTCGCGTCGTTCGCCCTCAGGCGCGCGATGAGGTCCTGCATCACGCCAAGGCCCTCCAGCGCGTAGTACTCGGCCTGCATCGGCACGAGGATGCCGTCCGCCGCCGCAAGCGTGGCCGTCATGAGGATGCCGAGCGAGGGGGGGCAGTCGAGGAGGATGTAGTCGAAGACGTTCGCGTCGCGGATCGCCTGCAGCACGTTCCGCACCGCCTGGAGGCGGTCGGCGCGCTGCGCGAGGTCGATCTCGCAGCCGGAGAGGTTGACCTCGGAGGGGATGACGTTGAGGTTCTCGTACGGCGTGGGCTGGATCATGTCCGCAATCTGCCGCTGCCCGATCAGGCAGGGGTAGAGGGAAATCCCCTCCTGCGGCCTGAGGCCGAGCCCCGTCGTCGCGTTCGCCTGCGGGTCGAGGTCGATCACGAGCGCCGTGCGGCGCAGCTTCGAGAGCGCCGCCGCGAGGTTCACCACCGTCGTGGTCTTGCCCACGCCGCCCTTCTGGTTGGCGACCGCCACCACCCGCGTCCTGATCGTCGTCTCCATCCTACACGTGCCTCACAAGTTTGAAGAACCGGTCCTGATAGCGGTCGAAGACGCCCTTCCGGCGCAGGAACGCCCCCAGGTCCGACACGAGCCGGGGATTCGCCTGGGCCTTCGCGAAGGCCGCCTCCACCTCGCCCTGCAGCTCGGGCGCGAGCAGGTCCAGCTCCGCCCGCCGCCGCGCCGCCTCGAACTCGCGCACGTTGACGGGCGCGGAGGCGTTGACGTGCAGCCAGAAGAAGTGGATGAGCGACACGTCCCACGGCGCATCGACGCCCTGGATCACCGCCGAGAACGCATCGTTGGCCCCCGCCACGTCCGCCATCACGCGCGCCGTCACCGCCTCCAGCGAGTCCGTCACGACCTGCTCGGAGAAGGCCTCCTGCGAAAGGCGGTAGCCGTACTGGAGGATCCGGACCGCGTCGCGGTGCTGCTTCAGGAATTCGAGGTACTGCCGCGCCTGTTCGCCGAAGCCCTCCAGGTCGTTGTCCTCGGCATACGCCTCCGGCGTGATGATCGCCGGCTTGCGCGCCTCCAGCCGCCCCTCCCGCACGCGGACCTTCCCGGGATCGTCCGGCAGCTCCGCGAGATGGCGGTAGTTGATGCGCGTCTCGCCGAAGGTTTCGAGGGTACGCGACGGCGCGCGCACCACCTTGGTGTGGTGTACGGCGTACCAGAAGTCAAATGGCCTTGTCCCCTGTTGCATTTTCGATTCATGATAGCAGATATCGGGGATGGAAACAAGGGCGAATTCGGCGCGCGCGATTGACGGCCGGACGCATCCGGGCGTATACTACGGGCTTCACAGCCGATTCCCCAAGCCGGAGCGACGCACCCAACATGGACCTTCGTGAACGTTTCGATCAAATGCCCCTCCGCGACTGGCTGGCCGCCGCGCGCGAGCGGGAACTGGACTACTGGGCCGAGACGAACCGGTTCTGCGGGCGCTGCGGCACGCCGCTGGAACGCCACCCCGACCCCGCCGAACGCGCGATGTGCTGCCCGAAGTGCCAACTGCGCGCCTACCCGCAGATGACGCCGGCGGTGATCGCGCTCGTCAAGAAGGGCGACACGATCCTCCTCCAGCGCAACACGCACTACAAGCTTCCGCACTGGAGCCTCGTCGCCGGCTTTCTCGACCCGGCCGAAAACCTCGAAGAGGCCGTCCGACGCGAAATCCGCGAGGAGGCCTCCCTCGAAGTCGGCCACATCCGCTACTTCGGATCGCAGATCTGGCCCTTCCCCTCGAACGTCATGATCGGGTTCGTCGCGGACTGGGTTTCCGGCGAGCCGACCCCCGACGGCGAGGAGATCGTGGCGAGCGGCTGGTTCAGCCGCGACAACCTGCCCCTCCTCCCCAAGAGGATTTCCCTCGCCCGCCGCCTCGTCGACGCCTGGCTCGACAACCGCATCTAGCGCGCACACGATTCCCAACAGCATCCGTTTCATGCTTTCCCCTTGTTGCATGTCCCGCTTCATTTCCCGCGCCGCAATGTTTCTCCTTCACGCAATATTTCATTCCTCCTTCACGCGATCCCCTCTCGCGGACGTACCACGCGCCGCTTCCCGTATGTTACCACATTTCAGTCCCTCCGCTGGCAATTCCAGGACATGATTAGGTTTTAGGCGCTAGGAGGGACGCAATTCATTTCGTCCGGGCCCGGCGCGCGATGTACCCGCGCCGCCCTCGGCGCGTGGCGTCCGCGCGATCCCACCACGCCCGGTTCCGACGTTGGTAGGGGCGCGCGTCCCGCGCGCCCGCCCACGCCCAGGTTGGCTGGCGA
>CAVEVC010000142.1:0-6279 GCA_963618935.1 Clostridiales bacterium CCNA10
AAGCCGTTCGCGATCGAGGAGATGGAGGCCGACCACGTCACGCCGTGGTCGAAGGGCGGGCACACCGTCGCCGCGAACTGCCAGCTGCTCTGCCGCGCCTGCAACCGCCGAAAGAGCGACAGGTGACAGCAGGATTTCTTGCGGCAACACGAATCGAAGGCGAAAGGGAAGACGGCATGGAACGGCGGACATTCGGATCATTCGGATGGAAGTCCAGGGTTCTCGCGTATGCGGCGGTTGCGGCGGGGACCGTTTTCGCGGCCTCCGCGCGGGCCTCCGCGCGGCAGCGGCAGGTGACGACGGTGCCGCCGCTCGCCGGCGAGAAGTGGTGGGGCGGCGTCCTGCACCGGGGGTGGGAGATGCCCTACGGCAACACGTCCAGCCCGGTTGACCTGGGCTGCGCGAGCGGCGTGACGGCGCCGTTCCTCGTCTCGAGCGCGGGGCGCTACGTGTGGAGCGACCGGCCGTTCGCCTATGCGTTCACGAACGGCGTCCTCACCGTCACCTCCGGCGCGGAGAAGGTCGAGCCGGTCGTGGCGGGGACGACGCTGCGGGAGGCCTACCTCGCCGCGAGCGCGAGGCACTTCCCGTTCAACGGCCGCACGCCGGCGGAGCTCCTCTTCGCGAAGCCCCAGTGGAACAACTGGATCGAGATCGCGATCCAGGGCATGCGGCAGTCGAGCGTCGACGCCTACACCGAGGCGCTGGCGCGGAGCGGCTTCCCCTGCGGCGTCTACATGATGGACGGCGGGTGGCTCTCGCACTCGGGCAGCTACCGGTTCCATGCGCCCGACTTCCCGGACCCCAAGGCCATGTTCCGCCGCATCCGCGAGAAGGGGTGGAAGGCAATGATCTGGACGGCGGCGTTCGTGAGCCCCGACTGCCGCGAGTACAAGCTGCTGCGCCACGGAAAGGGCTACATGATCGACGGCAAGGACGTCCTCGCCTACGACAAGGCGCGTCCGGGACGGCACGCGGGCGTCGTGTGGTGGTGGAGCGGCATCAGCTGCGTCTGGGACCTCACCTACGGGCCGGGCTGGGACGACTATGTGCAGACGCTGCGGCGCTTCGCGGCGGAGTACGGCATCGACGGCTTCAAGTGGGACGCGGGCGACGTCGAGCCGATGGAGCGGACGCTTCGCTTCCACGACCCCGCCAAGCGCGCCGTCGACTGGGCGCACGACTACGTGCGCGTCGGCGCCGAGAACTTCCCCTACAACGAATACCGCGTCGGCTTCCGCACGGGCGGCCTGCCCGTCATGCAGCGCCTCCCTGACGTCCGCCACCTCTGGGAGGCCATTCGGCGCGTGAGCGGCATGGTGCAGGCGGCGGGCCTTCTCGGGTCGCCCTACGTCGTCGCGGACATGGTGGGCGGCGGCGAGGCGATGACCTACCGCCCCGGCGGCTTCTTTTCGGAAAAGCTCTTCGTGCGCTCCTGCGCGCTCGCCGCGCTCCACCCGATGATGCAGTTCTCCGCCGCGCCGTGGCGCTACCTCTCCCCTGAGAACGTCGAGACCTGCCGCGCGTTCGCGAACCTGCACGTCGACTTCGCGCCGTACATCCTGGACCTCGCGCGCCACGCCTCGCGGACCGGCGAGCCGATCGTCCGCACGATGGAGTACGAGTTCCCGCATGCGGGCTTCGCGAAGCCGATGACGCAGTTCATGCTCGGCCCGAAGTGGCTCGTCGCGCCCGTCACGGCGGAGGACGACGCGGTGGCCGTCGAGCTGCCCGCCGGACGCTGGACGGACGATCTCGGCGCCGTGCATGTCGGCCCGAAGACGCTCACGCTTCGGGATGTGCCGCTCGGGCGTCTGCCGCGCTACCTGCGCGCGGAGACGGCGAAATGAGGTGCCCCGTGATGAAGTGCTGCGGCGTGCTCCTGTCGCTTGCGCTGTGTGCCGGATGCGCGACGACCAGCGTGCGCGAGACGCCCCAGGCGGTCCGCCTCGGAACGGCGCGCGTCGAGACGACGGCGCTCGTCGAGGCCCTGCGCGCCCAGGTGAAGGGGACGCGCATCCAGGCGCTCAACGGCGCCTGGCGGGACCAGGCCTTCCAGGCGCAGTGCGTCTTGAAGGGCGACGGCGAGACGCTCACCGCCGTCTTCCTCGCCCCGCAGATGCGCCTCGTCACCATCACCGTGACGAAGCCGCACGCGATCCGCTGCGAACGCGCGCCGCGCATCCCCTCGTCCTTCGAGCCGGAGTATGCGCTTGTGGACCTTGCGTTCGTGAACCTGGAGGCCGCGACGCTGCGCCGCGCGGTCGGGACGGCGCTCACAATCGACGACGACGGGACGGCGCGCCGCATTTTCGCGCCCTCCGGCGAACCCGTGGCCGAAGTCCTACGCCGGCCGGACGGCACAATCCGGTTCCGCAGCCTGCTGCACGGCTATTCCTACACCCTCAAGCAGATTGACGGACAGAAAACCGGTTGACGGCTATAGATACGGCAATCAATTAGGTTGATTCTCCCAAGTGTGAAAACAAACTCCGATTCGTGCGGGAGCATCAATTATCGGAGTTTATCAACCCCTTTCATTGCCGAAGTAATAGAAGGCAGGCGGACGATGCGGGGGCATTTGGGCACAATATGCCATCGCTCCACCGACATGGGCCCGGCGCGCGATGTACCCGCGCCGCCCTCGGCGCGCGGCGTCCGAACGGGCCACCCACGGCGCGTGGCGTCCGAACGGGCCACCCTCGCCGGGAGGGTCGCGCTTGTCGCGACCGAACGCGCGGCGGACGCGACAAGCGCGTCCCTCCCGCGCGGCCTGTCGGCCCCGGCGCGCGACGTACCCGCGCCGCCCTCGGCGCGTGGCGTCCGAACAGGCCCGGCCATGCGGTCTCTTCCAATGGGTGGGGATTGAACCTCTGCCCGCTTTTTATAAAATGTGGGCAGAGGGAGGCGTTGTCTTCATTCGGTTCCTCGTACCAAGATGAGATTTCAATGCGTAAGAACATCGAGACATCAGGCGAGTGAAGTAATTGACATATAGGGCAATGAATTGCGATAGAGGGCAGTTATGTAAATTGTTTCATGTATCCACCCCTCTCAACCAGAATGTGGGATTTCACCTCGGAACGCTCCGTCACGAAGTTCCGCCGGTCTAGGATTATGGGGCGGAAACATGGACGGGAAGTGTACGGCGCTCTCACTTCCCCTGTCCGCCTGTCATGTCCTGTCCTCCTTTCCTTTCATGTCGTCCGAAGGGCATTCTGTGTGTTCTGCGGTGAAAGCTTTCATCAGTGGCAGGGTCTCGGCCTCCGTCCGGTTAACACGGAGCAGACGGAGGCACGGGGACACGGAGAGGACACGGAGATACGCATCGGTTCATCCTCGCTCCGTTCTGGTCAGGGAGGGTTCGTTCGGACGCCACGCGCCGAGGGCGGCGCGGGTACGTTGCGCGCCGGGCCCGGTCACGCGGGAGGGACGCGCTTGTCGCGTCCGCCGCGCGTTCGGTCGCGACAAGCGCGACCCTCCCGGGAGGGATGCAATTCATTGCGTCCGTGTCCGAGCGCAACGTACCCGCGCCGCCCTCGGCGCGTGGCGTCCTGAACGGCTTCGCGGCCCTCCCGCGAGGGCCACGGCCGCAACAAGTTGCGGCCTCCCGCGTCGGTCGCTTCCGAGAGCGCGGGTACATCGAGGTCGTCGTTTCCCGCCTCTTCGCGAACACGTTCGTGTCCTTCGCACAGCGCTGATTCTGCGTTGACGGGCTGATTCTGCGTTGGCGGGCTGATTCGGCGTTGACGGGTGGAAGGAGGGTGGGGTATACTGTATTTCCACGTATGCGGAACATGATTGAACCCGAAACGTATGCGGAACATGATTGAACTCGAAAATCTGTCGCTTGACGCGCTCTTCGGCTGCGTGCCGGCGAACGTGGTGGACAACCGCGAGGTGTGTACGGCGCTGGCGGGGGCGGCGAAGGCGGAGGCCATCGTGAAATCGACGGGCTTCGCGGTCCGGCGCGTGCTGGAGCCGGGGCGGGGCGTCCTCGACCTCATGCTGCCGGCGGCGCGGCGGGCGCTGGCGGGCGTCGACGCGGCGGACGTGGGGGGCGTGGTGGCGGTGAGCTTTTCGGCCTCGGAGCGCTTCCCCGCGCTGGCGGTGCGGCTTCAGCATGAACTGGGGCTGGCGCGGGACGTGGCGGCGCTCGACCTCCAGATGGCGTGCGGGGGGTATCCGTATGGCCTCATGGTGGCGGGGCAGCTCGCCGCCGCGACGGGGAGGAAGGTCCTGCTCGTCGACGGCGACGTGCAGTCCGCCCACGTGGACGCGGCGGACGTCGCGACGCTGGCCGTGATGTCCGACGCCGCGACGGCGACGCTGGTCGCGGCGGAGGGGGGGGCGCCGGCGCGGTTCGCGTTCTACACGGACGGCGCGGGCGCGGACGTGCTGCGGTGCGGGGCGGACGGGAAGATCCGCATGGACGGCTTCGGCGTCTTCCGCTTCGTGGCGGGTCCGGTGGCGGCGTTCCTGCAGGCGTTCCACGCCGCGAACCCCGCCGTCGACCTCTTCGTGCCGCACCAGGCGAACCTCTACATGGTGCGGCAGCTCGCGAAGGCGCTGGGCCTTGCGGACCGCCTTCTGACGAGCGGCGAACGCTACGCGAACCCCGGCTCGTGTTCGCCCGCGCTGACGCTTGCCGCGCACGGGGAGGCGGCGGGGCGCGCGCTCCTCGCCGGCTTCGGCGCGGGGCTTGCGGCGGCGGCGGCGTGCGTGACGGTGCCGCCAACGTGCCGGAGGGGCGTCGTCGAGACATGAAGGTCGCCCTCCTCGGAAACGTGACGCTCGACCTTCTCGCCCAGGACCTCCGACGGGCGGGCGACGCGGTCTACCTCGCGCCGGGCTTCGACGCCTGGCGGCAGGACGCGCTCGACCCGGCGGGCGGGCTTTCTGCGTTCGCCCCCGAGGCCGTGCTGCTCGTGATGGAGGGGGGCGCGTCGGCGGACGACCTCGCGCTCCTCCGCGCGCGCCTCCCGTCGGCGCGCGTCGTCGCGCCCGACCTCGCGCAGCTCGCGCGGGAGACGCCGGGGTTCTGGGACGCGCGGATGCGGGCCCTGGCGGCGATGCCGTTCTCCCTTGCGGGCCTCAGGGCGATCGCGGACGAGTTCCGCTTCCTCGTCGGCGCGGCGCCGAAGAAGGTCCTTGCCGTCGATGCGGACAACACGCTCTGGCGCGGGATCGTCTCGGAGGACGGCGCGGAGGCTGTCGTGCCGTTTGCCGAATTCCAGCGGGGTCTGCTCGCGCTCCGGGCGCGCGGCGTGCTGCTCGTGCTGCTCTCGAAGAACGATCCGCCGGACGACGCGGCGGCGCCGCTTGCGCGGGCGTTCGCGCGGGCGGACATGCCCCTTGCGCTCGCCGACTTCACGGCGGCGGGCGTGAACTGGGCGCCCAAGGCGGGGAACCTTCTGGACATCTGCCGAGACCTCAACCTGGGCGCCGAGTCGGTCGTCTTCGTGGACGACAATCCGCACGAGCGCGCGCAGATGGCGGCGCATCTGCCCGGCGTGGCGGCGCCGCCGTTTCCGGGCGACCTCATGCGTCCGGCGGCGTTCCTGCGCCGGCTGGACGCTGCGTATTTCGCCGACGTGGGCGGGACGGAGGAGGACCGCGCGCGCGCGGGGCAGTACCGGGCGGAGGCGGCGCGCCGGGCGTCCGCCGCGTCCGCCGCGACGCTGGACGGCTACCTGGACGGGCTGAAGATGACGTGCCGCGTGGCGCGCGCGACGGCGGCGGACGTGCCGCGGCTGGCGCAGATGGCGGGGAAGACGAACCAGTTCAACGCGACGACGATCCGGAGGGGGGCGGACGAATGGGCCGCGCTCGTCGCCGATCCCGCGAAGAGGGCGTGGACGTTCCGCGTGACCGACGCCTTCGGCGAGATGGGGCTCGTGTGCTACGTCGTCTACGACGCCGCGTCCGCCCGCGTGACCGACTTCGTGATGAGCTGCCGGGCGATGGGGCGCACGCTCGAGCACTTCGCGCTCAACGCCGTGCGCCGCGCGCTCGCGGAGGAGGGGCTGCCGCTTGCGGGCATCGACTGCGCGCCGACGGCGAAGAACGGTCCGTTCCGGGCGTTCCTCGCCGCGGCCGGCGGGGCGCGCGAGCTCAAGACCCACGTGCGGGACGGTTCGGCCGCGGCCCGCGGCCCTTGATTCCCCCGCCGGGATGTGATACAATCGACGGGCTTTTTTTCGGGCCGGCATGGCGTAGTGGTAGCGCAGCGGTTTTGTAAACCGCTGGTCGGGGGTTCGAATCCCTCTGCCGGCTCCA
>CAVEVC010000143.1:0-2312 GCA_963618935.1 Clostridiales bacterium CCNA10
CGAGCACGTAGCGCTCCTGGGCCTCGCAGCACCAGATCTCCATCGGGCTCATGGAGGGCTCCTCGTTGTGGACCCGGCGCAGCGCGAAGCGCCCGCCCGTCGCCTCCACGAGCTCGGGGCAGCCGTTCGAGAGGCCGCCCGCGCCGATGTCGTGGATCGAGAGGACGGGGTTCTTCCTCCCCATCGCCGCGCAGGCGTTGATCACGCCCTGGCAGCGGCGCTGCATCTCGGCGTTCCCGCGCTGCACGCTGTTGAAGTCGAGCGCCTCGTCGTTCGTGCCCGTCATCATGGACGAGGCCGCGCCGCCGCCGAGGCCGATGCGCATCGCCGGGCCGCCGATCTGCACGATGTACGCGCCCGCCGGCACCGGCTTCTTCTCCACCTGGTCGCGCACGATCACGCCCTGTCCGCCCGCGAGCATGATCGGCTTGTGGTAGCCGCGGTAGCGCCCGGCGGCCTCGCCCTCGTAGGTGCGGAAGAAGCCCGTGAGCTGCGGGCGGCCGAATTCGTTGCCGAACGCGGCGCCGCCGAGCGGGCCCTCCGTCATGATCGCCAGCGGCGTCGCGAGGCGCTTCGGGAACTCCGCGTACTCCCGCTCCCACGGCTGCGGGAAGCCGGGGATGTGCAGGTCGCTCACCATGAAGCCGCAGATGCCCGCGTGCGTGCGCGAGCCGCTGCCCGTCGCCGCCTCGTCGCGGATCTCGCCGCCCACGCCCGTCGCCGCGCCCGGGAACGGCGAGATCGCCGTCGGGTGGTTGTGCGTCTCCACCTTCATGAGCTGGTCGAGCTGCACCTTCCTGAAGGAATAGACGTGCTCCTTGCCGGGGACGCGCCCGCCCGTCCCGTTCGGCAGGAACATCTCGGTCTCGAAGCCCTCCACGACGGACGAGTTGTCCTTGTAGGCGACGAGCGTCCCCTTGCCGTTCTTCCTGTGGGTGTTCTTGATCATCTCGAAGAGGGAGCGGGGCATCTCCCGGCCGTCGATGATGAACTTCGCGCCGAAGATCTTGTGGCGGCAGTGCTCGGAGTTCACCTGGCCGAACATCACGAGCTCGGTGTCGGTGGGGTTGCGCCCGGCGGCGGCGAAGCACTCCGCGAGGTACTGCATCTCGGGCTCGCTGATCGCAAGGCCCAGCTCGGCGTTCGCCTCGCGGACGGCCTCGACGCCGCGCGCGAGGACGTCGAAGGTGCGGCCGGGACGCGGCGGCGGGCAGTCGAAGAGGTCGTCGAGCGTGTCGTAGACGCCCTCGGTCATCCGGTCGTGGAGCGCGTCCAGGAGCGGCGCGTCCGAACGGTCGAGTGCGGGCGCGACCTGGAAGCGGACGCCGCGCTCGACGCGGGCGATGCCCGCGAGGCCGCAGTTGCGGAAGATGTCCGTCGCCTTCGAGCTCCACGGGGAGATCGTGCCCTTGCGGGGCGTCACGTAGAACGCGCCGCCCTCAAGCGCGGGCTCGTCGCCGACGGCGTTCAGGAGCGTCGCCGCGCGCGCGCGCGTCGCGTCGTCGGGGCCGTCCCCCTCTGGCTGGAGCGCATACACCCACGTGGCCGCGATGGCGGCCTGTGCGAGGGCGGGCGAGCGGGCGGCGAGGGCGGCGCGGAGCGCGTCGAGACGGAACTGCGAATAGGCCGCAGTCCCCGAAAGCAGGATCGGTTTCATCTTGGTCATGTAGCCTCTGAATGGAAATTGTGGAGGGAGTATAGCAAAATCCGGCCTCCCCGACCACACAGACGCACGGGACGTGGTAGGGCGCGACGTCCTCGGCGCGCCGCGTCCATGGGACGTCAACAGAACCCATCCGAAACGCGGGCCGCCGAGGACGTCGGCCCCTACCATATCTGTCCTATCCTAACGCGAAGTACCCGCGCCGCCCTCGGCGCGTGGCGCTGTGGGGCGGTTCGTTCGGACGCCACGCGCCGGGGGCGGCGCGGGTACTTCGCGTGCCGGGCCTGGGCGTGCCGAACCTGGGCGTGCCGAACCTGGGCGTGCCGGGCCTGGGCGTGCCGGGGCTCCGCAGGATGGCCGGCGAGACTTCGCCTCGGAACGGCATGAGATTTTTCCGCATCGTAATCTCATAATCCCTCTCATAATCTCAACGGCAAACGGCAACGCCGGCAAGCAGGTTGTGCTATAATGGCGGCCCGTTCCGCGCGCGTTTCCGCGTGCGGACGACAACGAACGGATTTGCCACAACGAACGGATTTGCCACGCCATGAACACCAAACCTACACTCGTCGTCCTCGCCGCCGGCATGGGCACCCGCTACGGCGGCCTCAAGCAGGTCGATCCCGTCGGGCCCTCGGGCGAGGCCCTC
>CAVEVC010000144.1:0-7346 GCA_963618935.1 Clostridiales bacterium CCNA10
CGCGACAAGCGCGACCCTCCCGGAGGGCGGGCGGCTTACGGCATCCCAGCCAATTCGGCCTTGAGGACCTCTTCGCCGCGCCAGGCGTAGTATTTCCCCAGCTTCAGCTTTGCCGCCGCCGCCGCGTCGCAGAACACCCAGGCGTCCGGGTGCAGCTGCAGCGCGCTCGCCGTGCAGAACTGCGAGACGCCCCCCTCGACCATGCCCTTCACCGCGCCGGCCTTGTTCGCGCCGAACGCGAGCAGCACGATGCGCTTCGCCTCCAGGATCGTCCCCACGCCCATCGAGAGCGCCTGCCGCGGCACGTCGGCCGCCTTCTTGAAGAAGCGCGCGTTGTCCTTGACCGTCTGCGGCGTGAGCGAGACGATGCGCGTGCGGCTCGCGAGCGAACTGCCCGGCTCGTTGAACGCGATGTGGCCGTCGGACCCGATGCCGAGCACCTGGAGGTCGATGCCGCCCGCCTTCCGGATCGCCGCCTCGTAGGCCGCGACTTCCTTCCTCCAGTCCTTCGCCAGCCCATTGAGGACGTGCGTGTTCCGCTTCGCGATGTCGATCGAATCGAAGAGGTGCGCGTCCATGAAATGCCGATAGCTCTGGTCGTGGTCCGGCGGCAGCCCCCAGTACTCGTCCAGGTTCCAGGTGCGCACCGTCTTGAAGGAGATCTTCTTCGCCTTGTTGTCGGCGACCAGGCACGTGTACATCTCCACGGGCGTCGAACCGGTCGCGAGGCCCAGCACGGCCTTCGGGTTCCGCTTCACGCACGCCGCCACGAGGTCGGCCGCCCGGCGGCTCGCCTCTTCCTTCGTCTTGCAGATGATGATTTCCATTGGGCTGTCCTTTCCGTTAGAAGCGCCTTGCCGGCGCCCTCATCCCCGGATCGCGCGGAGCATGGCGGCGCGGTCGGCCGTGAGGCCCGTCCAGAGCTCAAACGACTTCGCGCCCTGCCCGACGAGGAACTCGAGCCCGTCGGCGGCCTCGGCCCCCGCCGCCTTCGCCGCCGCGGCAGTGGGCGGGAAGCGGACGGTCGGCACGATGTCGAGGACGAACTGGCCCGGGTGGAACGCGGACGGCGGGAGCGCGCTCGGCTCCCCTTCGTGGAGCCCCATCGGCGTCGCGTTCACGACGACCTCCGCCCCCTCGGCCGCCGCGCCCCAGCGCGCCTTCGACGCCGCGAGGTCGGCCCCGCACACGCCCGCGCCGGGCGCCGCCTCGGGGACGGGCGCGAGCGCCGTCACCTGCGTCCCCGTGCCGAGGGCCGCGAGCCTGCCGGCGAGCGCCGCGACGCGCGCGGCGTCGAGGTCCGCCACCGTGAGGGCGGCCGCCTTTTCGTGGCAGCACGCCGTCGCGAGGGCGCTGCCGGCGCCGCCGCAGCCGACGAGGAAGACCGTCCGCCCCGCGAGGCGGATGCCGTGCGCGGCGAGGCCGTCCACGAACCCGATCACGTCCGTATTGAACCCCGTCAGCGTGCCGTCCTTCTCGAAGCGGATCGTGTTGCACGCGCCGTAGCGCGCCACGCTTGCGTCCACGTGGTCGAGGAGCGGGATCACCGCGAGCTTGTGCGGCACCGTCACGTTGAGGCCCCGGTAGCCTTCGTCGCGCTTCGCCCGGACGAACGCCGGCACGTCCTCGGGCGCCACGTCGAACTTTTCGTAGGCGGCGTCGAGGCCGAGCGCGGCGAAGTTCGCCGCGTGCATCTTCGGGGAGAGGGAATGGGCCACGGGGTGGCCGATGACCGCGAACTTCAGCGTCTCCATGACGGGCCCCCTCACTTCCGGGGCGCGCGGCGGCACGTCACCTCGATGACGTTCACCTGGTTGCGCAGCTGCAGCATCACCTGCTCGATCACGCGGTCGTCGCCCCAGACGTCGATCTTCATGCGCGAGACGGTGCCGTCCTCGGTCGGGCCCACGCTGAGCGTCTGGATGTTGTAGCCGCGCCCGGAGATGAGCCCGACGATGCGCGCGAGGACGCCGGGCTTGTTCTCCACGTAGCAGTTCAGCCTGTTCAGTTCCTCTTTCATTCGAAGATCATTCCTTCCACGGGCTGCCCGCCCGGCTGCATGGGGTAGACGTTCGCGCGCGGCTCCACGATCACCTCCACGAAGGTCGTGCGCGCGGACTTCACGGCCTTCTCCAGCGCCGCGTCGAGCTTCGCGGGGTCGATGACGCGATACGCCTCCGCGCCGTGCGCCTCGGCGAGCTTCACGAGGTCGGGCAGGTAGTCGTAGTCCAGGTCCTGCTCCAGGCGCTCGTTCGCGAGACGCCCCTTCACGGTGAGGATCGAGCCTGAGTAGCGCTTGCCGTAGAAGAGCTCCTGCCACTGGCGCACCATGCCGAGGCAGCCGTTGTTGATCACCACGAAGGTGATGGGCAGCTTGTGCTCCACGGCCACCACGATCTCCTCGAACGTCATCTGCGCGCCGCCGTCGCCGCACACCGCGACGACCTTCTGGCCGGGCCGGCCGATCGCCGCGCCGATCGCCGCCGGGATGCCGAAGCCCATCGTGCCCATGCCGCCGGAGGTGAGGAAGTGGCGGGGATGCGCGTGGCGGACGTACTGGGCGGCCCACATCTGGTGCTGCCCCACGTCCGTCACGAGGATCGCCTCGCCGTCCGTGGCGCGGCCGATCGCCTCCATCACGCCCTGCGGCATGATGACGTGCGGGTGGAGCGGGCGGTAGGCCATCGGGCGCCGCTTCCGCCACGTCTCGATCTGCGCGAGCCAGGCGTCGTGCGCGGCGGGCTTCACGCGGGAGGCGACCGTGGCGAGGACGTCCTTCACGTCCGCCACGAGGCCGAGGTCCACGCGCACGTTCTTGCCGACGGACGCCGGGTCGCAGTCGACGTGGACGATCTTCGCCTCCTTCGCGTAGGCCGCCAGCTTGCCCGTCACGCGGTCCGAGAAGCGCACGCCGAACGCGAGCAGCAGGTCGGCGTGGTTGATCGCGTAGTTCGCCGCCGCCGTGCCGTGCATGCCGGCCATGCGCAGGGCGAGCGGGTCCGTCTCGGGGAAGGCGCCCAGGCCCATCAGGGTCGTCGCGACGGGGATCTGCGCCCGGCGCGCGAGCTGGGCGATGTCCTGCGCGGCGCCGGCGGCGATCACGCCGCCGCCCGCGTAGATGACGGGGCGCTCGGCCGCGTTGATGAGCTTCGCGAGGCGGTTCAGCTGGCTCGCGGTGGCGTAGCACTCGGGGTGGTAGGCGCGCAGGGAGACGCGTTCGGGGTATTCCGCCGCCGTCTTCGCCTGCTGGACGTTCTTGGGGACGTCGATCACGACCGGGCCGGGCTTGCCGTGCGTCGCGATGTAGAACGCCTCGGCGACGGTCTCGGGGATCTCGTCCGCGCTCTGCACGAGGAAGCTGTGCTTGGTGACGGCGCGGCAGATGCCGTTCATGTCCGCCTCCTGGAAGGCGTCCGTGCCGATCTGGCTAAGGGGGACCTGCCCCGTGATGCACACGAGCGGCACGCCGTCCATGTTGGCGGTCGCGAGGCCGGTGACGGTGTTCGTGGCGCCGGGGCCCGACGTCACGAGGCACACGCCCGGGCGGCCCGTCGCGCGCGCATAGCCGTCCGCCATGTGCGCGCAGCCCTGCTCGTGGCGGCCGAGGATGAACTGGAACGGCGCCTCGGGGAGGCAGTTGAAGATGTCCAGCACCTGGCCGCCCGGATAGCCGAACAGCACCTCCGTGCCGGCCTTCGCCAGCGCGTCCACGAGCGTCTGCGCGCCCGACCTTTCGAGTTTCTTCTTCATTTCTTTTCCGTGTTCTGCCGCAGCCACGCCTGCGCGTTGCGGTCGCCGCGCGCGGCGCGCGAGCGGATCTTCCACTCCAGCGCGAGGCGGTCGTTCGCCTGCACGCCGGCGCCCTTCTCGTAGCACGTCGCGACGTTCTCCATGGCCGGGGGGTAGCCGGCGTCGGCCGCCTTCAGGAAGAGGGCGAACGCGCGCGCCGGGTCGGCCCGCACGCCCTCGCCCTTCCAGAGGGCGACGCCGAGCGCGTCGATCGCCTCCACGCAGCCGCCCGCAGCCGACCGCTCCAGCAGCGTGGCGGCGGCCGCGGGGTCCCGCTCCACGCCCTCGCCGCGCCGCAGCGCGAGCGCGTAGTTGAACTCGCCGAAGGGGTTGCCGTAGCTGGCGGACTTCGCGAACCACTTCGCCGCGAGCGCGAGGTCCCGCTCCACCACGCGGCCGTCGCGGAAGAACGCCCCGATGTTGTTGATCGCCTCGGGATGCCCCTTCTCGGCAGCCGCCCGGAAGCAGTTGAACGCCGCCGTCTCGTCGCGCGCCGCGCCCAGCCCCCGCCACAGGCACGTGCCGAGGTTGTAGAGCCCGTTCGCGTCGCCCTTCCCCGCCGCGCTCCGGAAGAGCCCGTGCGCCTCCCCGAGCGCGCACGCGACCTCGTTGGACGGCGCGCCGCCCGCGAGGGCCTGCGAGAAGACGAGCGTCCCCCAGGCGTTCTCCGCCTGGACGTTCCCCGCCACCGCCGCGCGGTGCAGCAGGTTCGTGTCGTTCCCCTCCAGCGACAGCAGGTAGAGCGCCATCGGATTGTTGCGCTCGCGCGCGGCGCGCCGGATCGGCTCGCGGTAGGCGTCGAAGTAGCCCTGGCGCGTCTTCGCGTCGAGGCGCGCCGCCGGCGGCGCGTCCCGCTCCCGCGAGACGAGCGCCAGCACGAACGCATGCACGGCCTTGCCCTGCTTCGCCTGGGCGGCCACCTCCTCGGCGGCCTCCGCATAGCCCCTTGGCGAGCCCGCGGCCCGCGCGTTCAGGAGGCGCAGCACCGCGTTCGACGCCTCCATGTCCTCCGCGCCGCACGCCGCGAGGGCGGCGAGCAGCAGGCCCGACAGCATTCCGACGATCCGTCCCATCTTCCCCGCCCTCCTCTCTAGCCCCTTGACCGCGCGCGCGGCGAGAGCATGGCGGACGAGACGGGCATCGCCGCGCCGACGATCGGCGTGCCCCGGTTCCGCCAGTTCTTCCGTCCCGCGCACACCGTCAGCATGCGCCCCGCCGTGCCGAAGCGCCACCACGGCGGGCGCCTCAGCCCCACGACGTCGAAGCCGTCCCGCAGCAGCTCGTAGACCGCCCGGGCCGTCCAGCCGCGCCCGTCGCCGCGCGCCGCCTCCTCCACCGTGAACATGAGGCAGCCCCCGCCCTGCAGCACGCGGTGCGCCTCGCGCACGAGCGCCTCCAGGCGCGCGCGCGGGCCCTCCAGCACGGCCTTCGCGAACAGCGCCACCTCGAACTGGTGGTCCTCGAACGGCAGCTCGCCCCCCGCGCCCATCTGCAGCACGGTCTTGGGGGCCAGCGCCGCCGCCGTCGCCGCCCGGGCCGCCGCGTCGGCCTCCACCGTCATCCACACGCCCTCGTGCGCCGCGCGGAACGCCTGGGAGGCCCCGGCATCCGCGAAGCCGACGTCGACCCCCGCCCGCACGCGCGTGTAGCGCGCGCCGAGCTCGTCCCGCGTCGCCGCCGTGAACCTGTCGAGGCTAGAGCTCAAGGGCCGTCTCTTCCCGCGTCGCGAGGTCCTTCATCTTCGCCCGGCCGGCCGCGACGTCGTCCGGACCGAGGAACACCGCCTTCGCGCAGGACGAGGCGCCCGCGCGCGAAAAGAACTGCTTCGGCTTCGCCTTGCGGAGCGCGAGGTTCACGCATTCCCCCTGCGCGCGCAGCTTCGCCGCGAGCGCGAGCGCCGCGTCGCGCTGCTCGGGGAACATCCACCCCACGTAGACGCCCTTCTTCGGCGCGGGCGCCGCCGCGCCGAGCCGCGCCTTCAGCAGGTCCGTCACCACCACGTCGCCGAACCCGAGCCCCACCGCCGTCGCGGGCGCGCCGCCGATCGTCGTGAGCAGGTTGTCGTAGCGCCCGCCGCCGAAGATCGCGCGGAACTCCCGCCGCGCGTCGAAGCACTCGAAGACGATGCCCGTGTAGTAGCTGAGGCCGCGGATCACCGAGATGTCGAAGACGAGGCTCTCCGCGAACCCCGCGATGGCCGCGAGGCGGAAGAGCTCGCGCAGCTGCGCGACGGCGGGGGAGCCCGCGCCCGCGAGGCGCTCGGCCTCGTCGAGCGTCCTGAGGTCCATGATCGCGAAGGCCGCCTGCACGCCCGCGCCTTCCACGCCGCCGTCGCGGAGCATCGCCGCGATCTCCTCGTCCGGCATCTTGCCGCGCTTGTCGAGCGCGAGGAACACCTGCGCGTGGCGGTCCGCCGGGATGCCGCTCGCCGCAAGCAGCTCGGAGAGGAGCGCGCGGTTCGAGACGTGGACGCGGAAGTCGTCCCTGGAAAGCCCCATGCGGCGGAGGGCGTCGCACGCCGCGCCCAGCACCTCCACCTCGGCGAGCACGCTCTCCTCGCCGACGATGTCGCAGTTCCACTGGTAGTGCTCGCGCCGGCGGCCCTTCGTCGTGCGCTCGTAGCGGAAGCACTGCGCGATCGTCGTCCACTTGATCGGGAAGGCGAGCGCGCCCTGGCGCTGCGCGACCATGCGCGCGAGCGTGGGCGTCATCTCCGCGCGCAGCGCGATGTGGCGGTCGCTCTTGTCGCGGAAGTGGTAGATCTGCTCGCCCACCTCCTCGCCGGCCTTGCGCGCCAGCAGGTCGTAGCTCTCGACGACGCAGGCGTCGTAGGGCTCGAAGCCGGCGGCCTCGCCGGCGGCGCGGAAGGCGTCGAACACGCGGTTGCGCCACGCCATGTCCTCGGGGTAGAAGTCCCGCATCCCGCGGGGCGGCTCGAAGCTGATCTGCGGCTGCTCGTCCATGTCGCCTCCCCGTCCTACGCCAGCAGGTCCCTGACCGCGGCCAGCGCGTCCGCCGGGGCGACGACCTTCATCGCCTCCTTCGGGTCGCGGCGCGCCTTCACCTCCACGCCGCCCTTGGCGAGGCCCTTGGCGCCGACGACGACGCGCACCGTGAAGCCGATGAGGTCGGCGTCCTTGAACTTGACGCCGGGGCGCTCCTCGCGGTCGTCCACGAGCACGTCGATCCCCGCCGCCTCCAGCTGCGCCTCCAGGTCCGCCGCGACCTTCGCCGCGGCCGCGTCCTGCGGGTCGAGGAGGTCGATCACGACCTGGAACGGCGCCACGGCCGCCGGCCAGACGATGCCGTCCTTGTCGTGGCTCTGCTCGATGACGGCCTGCACCGTGCGCGAGACGCCGATGCCGTAGCAGCCCATCACCATCACCTGCTCCTTCAGCGCGTCCGTCTTGTAGACGGCCTTGAAGGCGTCCGTGTACTTCGTGCCGAGCTTGAAGACGTGGCCCACCTCGATGCCGCGCTTGATCGCGAGCGGCCTGCCGCAGCGCGGGCAGACGTCGCCGTCGCGCACGACCGCGAGGTCGGCGTAGGCGGCGATC
>CAVEVC010000145.1:0-6274 GCA_963618935.1 Clostridiales bacterium CCNA10
CCCCCCCCCCCCCCCCCCCAGCACACACCCAAACGGGAGGGTCGCAACTTGTTGCGACCAAACCCCAAAGGTTCGGAAGCACCCTGTTGACAGGCTGGAGGCAGGGGGCCGTTCCGGACGCCACGCGCCGAGGGCGGCGCGGGTACTTCGCGTGCCGAGGGCGGCGCGGGTGCATTGCGCGCCAAGCCAGCTGTGCCCGTTCACGCCAGGGCGGACCAGGCGGCGGCGTAGGCGCGCAGGTAGGCGCCGCCGGGCTTTTCCGTCTCGGCGGCGAGGAGGTCGCGCACGCGCCGTTGCTCAAGGTCGTACCGCGCCGTCGTGAACGCGCCCTTGAAGTGCTCCACCCGCAGCCACAGGAGATACGTCGAAAGCGCGTCGAAGACGTTGTACTGCACGATCTCGCGCACCTTCCCGCCGTAGAAGAGCCCCGCCACGTCGTCGCCCGTCGTGTCGAGCTTGCCGGGGATGCCGCAGAGGTTCGCGATCTCGTGGAGCGAGCAGCCGTACCCCCGCCCGCGTCCGCCCACGAGGTCCATGAGGTCGTAGGCGTTCATCTCCCAGGGCTTGCATTCCATCTGCCGCGCGAAGGCGGGGAGGCGCAGGCCGTTCACGACGGCCCGCTGCGCGAGGATGTGCATGTCGGCGCTCTTCGAGTTGTAGCCCACGAGGAGCGGGTTCGCCGCGGCGAACTTCTCCAGATAGCGCCGCAGGATGTCCGCCTCGGACACGTCCCGGCGCTCGGGGCGTTCGGGCAGCGCCCAGAGGTGGAGCGCCACGTCGTCGCCCTTCTCCACGCGCACGACGGTCGCGATGGAGACGATGCGGCAGAGGACGGTCTTGAGGAAGGGGCGGGGATTCCGCTCCCGGTCGTAGTCCGGGCCGTTCTCCCACATCACGCGCATCACCTCGTCGTCCGGCACGTCCGCGCCGAGGTGGT
The DNA here is from genome assembly GCA_963618935.1 of Clostridiales bacterium CCNA10. Lineage (GTDB taxonomy): Bacteria > Verrucomicrobiota > Kiritimatiellia > RFP12 > UBA1067 > RUG572. The sequence continues at coordinate 938 of CAVEVC010000145.1, forward strand.
AGAGCCGCCGCCCCGCCGCCACGTCGGGCGCCCACTCGCAGTCGAACGCCCACACCTGTCGCTCCGGCGCCACGCCTACCGCCCCGCCGCCACGGCGCGCACGATCGCCTCGTAGTCCGCCGCCTGAGCCTCCATCGTCTCGACCATCCTGAACTGCGTGCGGCAGCGCACGAGGTTGTGGTCCGCCGAGGCCGTGTGGAAGTAGACGTCGCCCGCAAGGTAGTCCGTGAGGAACCGCACCCCGATCGTGAAGGTGACGAGGCGCCCTGCGAACGCGAGGTTCGCGCGCTCGGCCTCGTTGAGGAAGGTCGCCTCGGAGAGGTAGCCGCGCGCCAGCTGCTCGAAGTAGTCCCGGCGCGAGAACACCTTGGCGAGGTCGCGCTCGTCCTCGGCGGCGGCGGCCGTGGCGGTGCGCACCATGTCGCCGAAGTCGTAGAGCGCGCAGCCGGGCATCACCGTGTCGAGGTCGATCACGGCCACGCCGGCGCCCGTCGCGTCGTCGAGCATGACGTTGTTGATCTTCGTGTCGTTGTGCGTGATGCGCTCGGGGATGTCGCCGCGCGCCATGAGGTCGAGGATGCGCCCGGCCTCGGCGCGGCGGGCGTCGACGAACGCCAGCTCGCGCGCGACGTCCTTCAGGCGGCCCTTCGCGTCCGCCCGCACGGCCGCGTCGAGCTGGGCGAGGCGGGCGCGCGTGTCGTGGAAATGCGGGATGGTCTCGTGGAGGCGCGGGCCCGGCAGGTCCGCGAGGTCGTTCTGGAAGCGCGCGAACGCCTGCGCGGCCCGGAACGCCTGCTCGGGCCGTTCGATGAGGTCATACGTGCGCGCGCCCTCGATGAAGGCGTATTGCCGCCAGGGCTTCGCGTAGGAGAGCACCGTGAGCGTGCAGCGCGGGTCGTCCGGGCGCTTCGCGCGGATGTGAGCCGTCACGCGGCGGATGTTCTCCATCAGCGCGTCCGGGTCCGGGAAGACCGACGTGTTGATCTTCTGGAAGATGTATCGCGGGCCCTCCGGGCACGCCATGAGATACGTCTCGTTGATGTGCCCGCTGCCATAGCGCTCGATCGTCGGTTTCATGCCCGGCATTATACCATAAGCCGCGCCCGGCCGCGCAGAGGCGCGGCCGGACGCGGGGACTTTGAGGAGGGCGGGGGCTCAGCGGAAGAAGAGGACCGTCCCCTTCGGGCGCGCGACGAGCCACACGCCCTGCTCGTCCGCCGCCAGCGCAAAGGAGAAGGCGTTTCCGTTCTCCTCCGTCACGCTCCATCCGCGCACGTTCTCGACGCCCGTCACCGCGCCGCCCGCCTCCAGCGCCCGGAAGCGGCCCGTCACGCCCGTGAGCCCCGGCGCCACCGTCAGCGTCACGTGCGCGGCGCGGGGCAGCGACACCGCGCCCGACACCGCCACCGCGTCGTAGTCCTCCATGCCCCGGAAGCCGAGCGCGATCTCGGCCTCCTCGGCGATGTCGAGCGCGCCGACGAGCGCGAGCCGCCCTGCGCCGCCCGCCGCGTCCGCCGCCCCCGGCGCGAGCGTCCGCACGCCCGTCACGCGCCCGGCCTCCACCGTGCCCGCGCCGCCCAGCGCGGCGGCCGTCACCTCCGTGTCGCCCGCGAACGCGATCCGCCCGCCGTTCCGCACGTGCAGGGACGCCGCCTCGAAGGTCCAGGCGGGCTCCTCGCCCTCGCCGAACCACTTCCACATGAGCTGCTTCTGCAGGTACGCGCGCTGGCTCGCGGAGAGCGGCGTGCGGAAGGCGATCAGCTCGCCCTGGTAGCTGCCGCCCGCGCGGGCGTTGCGGTCGAGCGCGATCGTGCGCACGTAGACGGCGTTCGTCGGCGCGGCGGAGACGAGGTGGAACGCCCGGTCCGTCATCTGCCACGTCCACGGCACCACCTCGCCGTCCACGCCCACGTAGCCGTACCGGACGCAGTCACGTTGCGACCCCTCCTGATAATAGGCGCTGAAGATCTGCCCGTTTGAATCATCGCGGTGGAAGGAATAGTAGGCGCTGTCCGAGAAGATGAACCGATGGCCGATGCCGTTGAAGGTCGTGCCCGCGTCGGAGTAGATCACGTGGAGTTCCTGCACGAGGCCGTCCGTGCCCCGGATGTTCATGCCGGCCGCCGTGTCGGGCTGAACGGTGCCCTGCGCGGCGTCGCCGAAGTCGAGGACGGGCATCGTCTTCCCGTTCCGCGTCTCCACCGTCCGCAAGGTCGGATACGCCTTTCGATGCCCCCCGATCTGGGCCTCCGCGTAGACGCCGTTCCCGCGCACGTCCTTCCACTTGAGGACGCTCGTTTCGCCCGCCTCCGTCGTCGCCGTCTCCAGCGAGGCGGCGTCCGTCGCGTCGAAGTGGTAGACGGGCTCCGGCAGGCCGTCCGCCCCGGCGGTGACGACGAGCGCGCCGCCGTCCGCCACGACCGCCTTCTCCGCGTCGAGGTTGACGCCGCCCGCCGTGACCGTGCCGCCGCCCGTCACCGTGAACGTCGCCGCGCCCGCCGGCAGCGCCACGCGCGCGACCGCGAGCGGCCCGCCGCTTGCGAGGATCGCGTCCGCCCCCGCCTCGTAGGCCAGCACGTCCAGTTCCCGCCGGTCCGTCGCCGCCGGCTCCACGCCCTGCCACTTCCGGCGAAGGTAGTCCATCGTGGCGGCGCGCTCCGCATGGGAGAGCGTGCGCGTGTAGAAGAGCGTCTCGCAGATCTGCATGCCGCCCCAGATGTCCCATCGGTCAAACGCGACGCCCCGCACGCGCAGCGGCACGATGGACGAGAAGTTCACCACGTGGAACTCGTTCGTGCCGGGGTCGAAGTTCGTGTCGAGCGGCCAGACGGGCGCGCCGTCCACCCACCACTGCGCGGCGAGTCCGCTCGGGTCCGAATAGACCGACAGGATCGAGCCCGCCTGGTACCGCGCAAACGACATGTCATACGACGCGAAGAGGGACGGATCGAGGCACGCGCGGTTGGAGTTCGACGGCGCCCCGTTCGGCATCTTCATGCGCACGACCGTGAACCCCTCGTACGCCGAGACGTTTCCGCTGTCCGGAATCTCCATGTACGTCGAGTCGTTCGTGACGGTCTCGTACACTCCCCAGTGCAGGTACCACCCGCCGCCGAAGTCCACCGTCGGCCGCCCGTTCGCCGCGTCCGCCACGACGAACGGGTAGTTGCCCGCCGCGACGGCCTTCGCGGGCACCGCCACGCCCAGCGTCCGCCCCGCGCGGCAGTCCTTCCATTCGGAGATGTACGCGCGGCCCGTCGTGTCGCCCTCCACCTCCTGGGCGACGAACGAATCGGCCGCCGATGCGTCGAGCCACAGCCGAGGGTTCTCCGCCGGGGCCGTCCCGTCCGACCGGGCCGCCGCCAGGAACGCGACGCGCCCCTCCGCCACGCGCAGGGACGTCTTCGCCTCCGCCACGTCGGCCACGTTGAGCGCCCCTGCGCCCGTCTTCGTCAGCGTGCCGCCCGCCGGCGCCGTCAGCGTCGCCACGTCCAGCGCGCGCCCATCCGGCACCTGTACCGCCGCGTCGGCCGTCAGGCACAGTTCGCGCAGGCCCGCGACGCCGCCCTTCCACTTCTTGAGCAGGTATCCGTGGACGGCCTGGCGTTCCACGCTCGTCAGTTCGTTCGTGTAGAGGACCACCTCGGCGATGCGGCAGCCGCCATACCGCACGCCGCGGTCGTAGGCGAGCGTGTTGACGCGCGCGCCCGCGCCGCTCAGGTTGAACGAGGCCACCGTCAGCCCCATGTAGTCGTAGGGGCCGTACGTCCACGTGCGCCGCACGCCGTCGATCCAGGTCTCGTCGTTCTCGTGCAGGGCGCTGTTCCAGGTTCCCGCCAGCAGATAGTCGCCCGCCGACCGATGGAGGTCGTAGCTGTCCGTATGGCCGACGACGAACGCGCACGATCCCGCCGACGCCCAGTCGCCCCACGCGATGAAGACCTCGCGCACGCCCGGCAGGTTCTCGCTCAGCTTTAGGGCGCCGTTGGGACCGTACGTCGACACGAAGACATCCCACCGGTCCATGTTCTCCACGCCCCGGTAGGCGCCGAAGTCGACGAGCGGCGTGCCGTCCGCCGCCCGCGCCGCCTCGCTGATGAACGGCCTGAGGGACGCGCTGGCCGGGCGGGCGCAGATGGGGCCGCCGTTCGCGTCGCGCCATTCGGCGACGAAGCGCCGCCCGTTTTCGTCCGGCTCCGCGTCCACCGTCAGCGTGTCCGTCCGCGAGGCGTCGAACCAGACGGCCGGGCCCGCCACCGGCAGCGTGGAGGTGGCCGCGTCCGGCACCTGCCCCATCGTCAGCGTGCCGCCGCTCATCCGGACGCGCGTCGAGGCGGCCGACTCCACGTCTTCGACCGCGAGATTCCCCGTGCCGGCCTTCTGCAGCAGCTCCCCGCCGTAGAGCCGCCCGATCCGCGCCGTGCCGTCCCCGCCGACCTCCACGACGGGGCCCTTGGACGCCTTCACGTTGGCGAGGAACGGCGTGAAGTCCTCCGTGGCGGAAACGCGCCACGTCGTGCTGAAGTCCACCGTCTCGTAGGAGCCAAGGAAGCCGTTCGGGTTGCCGAGCCGGACCACGCCGTAGCGCGTGGCGTTGGAGTCGCGTCCGCTCCCGCGCAGGGTCTGGTTCGTCGCGCCGTCGAACGTCCCGAGGTCCCAGGCGAAGCGGCTGGTCGTCACGGCCGGGAAGTAGATGGTCTGCGCCCCCGCGAGGGCCGCCGGGTCGGGCACGAAGTGGATCGTGTCCGCCGCGTTCGTGGGAATGCGGTCCGTCCCCGTCCAGTTCGCCGCGTCCGTGATCGCATACGATCCCGCCGCCGTCGGCGCCCAGTTCGCCGTCACGCCCGCCTCGGTCGCTTCGGCCGCGTCGCCCCGGGCGGACAGCGCGCCCCCTGCACACCCCAGCACGCACGCCCAAACGAGCGTGTACGCCGTTCCGATTCTCCGCGTCGCGTCCATTCTGCACCTCTTTTCTGCTGCCGTTTATTTTCCTGTTGCCGTTTATGGCGGTCCGAGGGCCGTTCGCGGCGTTCCGGGCGTTCCTGTCGCCGTTCGCGAATCAAACCTTCTGGTCCGTGCCGAGCATAAGTTTACCATTCGCACCCCCCCCCCCTGTCAATTATGAATTTTGTTTCTCGCCGCACGGGAGGGCCGCCCCACAGCGCCACGCGCCGAGGGCGGCGCGGGTACATTGCGCGCCGGGCCCGTAGGCCGCGCGGTAGGGACGCACCGGGGGAGAACGTTGGTAGGGGCCGACGTCCTCGGCGGCCCGCCCGATGCGCGTGGTGACCGACAGCCGGGCCGAACGTGGGGCCGGGCGGGCGCGCGGGACGCGCG
>CAVEVC010000146.1:0-11134 GCA_963618935.1 Clostridiales bacterium CCNA10
TGTCGTACCAGCGGCGCATCGTCTCGAAGACGGCCCCTTCGTCGAACGCGAAGCCCGCGTGGGCGCGGTAGTAGGCGAGCATGGCGCGGATGTCGTCGTGCGTGAAGCCCGTCAGCGCGGCGAACGCGGGGTTCATCGAGATGTTCGTCGCGATGTTGAAGCCGCTCGTCACGTCGTCCATCGTGACGGGCGTGACGCCCGTGATGAACATGCGCGTGATGGGCGCGTCGGTGTTGGTCGTCGCCGCCTTCAGCTCGTTGAAGAACTGCTTGAAGAAGCCGTCGCCGTGGCAGAGGGCCTCGTACTTGTCGCGCGACTCGGCGAGGAGCGTGTTCGTGAAGTTGTCGTACTCGTCGATGCAGACGTAGAGCCGCACGCCCCGGCCCTTCAGCTTGGTCGTGAGGGCGTTGAGCTTCGCATGGCACGTGCGCTTGGCGAGAATCGCCTCCGCCGCGCCTGCGGGAAGCTGCGCCGCATGGCGTTCGGCGAACTCGTCGAGGCTGTCCCGGCAGTATTCGTCGAAGCTCGCCTCCACGCGGTCGGCGCGCTTCTCGACCGCCGAGAAGTTGAAATAGAGCCAGAGGAACTTCCCCCGCTCCGCCGTCGGCTCGCGGCCGATGTCGAGCCCGCCGAAGAATTCCTCGAAGCGGTGCGCGTAGTCGACGTCGTAGTAGCACTGGAGAACCGAGCAGAACAGCGACTTGCCGAAGCGTCGCGGACGCAGGAACATTGCGTAGCTCGTCTTCTCCAGCTCGCGGATGAGCGCCGTGCGGTCCACGAAGTAGCCGTTCTCCGCGCGGATGCGCGCGAAGTCCGTCACGCCGTACATGATCTGCTTCATCGTTTCCATGTCGTAGTCCGTATGCGTGTGGCGACTACAGGGAGAGCACGTATTCCGCAAGGTCCTTGATTTCCTCGGGGGAGAGCTTCGAGGTCTCGCCGTGCCGGTCGCCCGGATTGGCCGTCGTCAGCACCTCCTCCATCGTCAGCGCGCGGCCGTCGTAGAGGTAGGGCGCCGTGCGCCAGCATTCGCCGAGCGTGGGCGTGTCGAACTTCCGCCCCGCCTCGGTGTCCGCGCCCGTGCCCACGTCGTAGAGCTTCTGGTCGGTCCAGAGATGCTCGCCGTTCGGGCCCTTCGAGCCCGGCGTGTGGCAGTCGCCGCACTTGGCCTTCTGGAAGATCTTCTCGCCGCGCTGCGCGCGGGCGGAGAGCCGGCCGTCGACGAGGTAGGGGCTCGGCACCGGCTTCATCGCCGTGCAGTAGGCGTCGAAGCAGAAGACGTCCTCCTCGGGGCGTGTCACGAACTGGATGTGGACGAGCCCGGCCATGTTGCAGGCGTGCATGTCCTTGCGGATGCCCGTGACCATCGTGGGCGGCGTCCACTGCACGAGCAGTTCGCTCTTCGTCTGCTTCGGGTTGCCCATGCCGTCGTTCAGGAGGTCCCAGTTGAGGCCGTCCACGCGCCCGTCCGGATGGCAGCTCGCGCAGCTCTGCCACTGCTGGAAGCACATCGAGCCGTCGTTGAAGAGCATTTCGCCGCGCCGCGCGCGGTCCTGCGCGAGGTCCCTCTTCGGCGCGACCGGCAGAACCTTCGCCGGGGCGGCGGGCGCGGCGAGCGCGAGCACGGCGAGCGCGTCCGCGAAGTAGAGCGCCGTCACGGCCGTGCGGCCGAGGGCCACGACGCCGCGCGGGCCGTCCCCGCCCACGTGGACGCGGCGGCGGATCGAGACGAGGAACGCGAGGTCGTTCGGCACGTCCTCCGCGCTCTTCACGATGCCGCTCACGCTCTCGCCCTTCGCCGCCTTCGCGAGACGGTCGTGGAGCGCGGCGCGGTCGATGAGGGAGAGCTCGCACGTGCCGGCGTGCGCCACGACGAGCGTCCTGCCGTCCGCCGTCACCGCGACGCCCCACGGGTTCGCCGCCCCGCGGTCCACGTCGTCGAGCAGGACCGTGTTCACGTAGGCCCCCGTCGCGCCGTCGAAGACGGAGAGCGCCGCCGTGTTCATCCACCCGCGCTCCAGCTGCGTCGTCGGCAGCTGGTAGCGCCCCATCGAATGCGTCACGTAGACGAACGCGCCGTCCGGGGAGACCCCGAGCCCGCGCACCGCCGTCGAGCCGTTCGGCAGCAGGACGTGGCGCACCGCGCGCGTCGCCGTATCGACCACGCTCACGGCCGCCGCCACCACGTCGTTCGTCGCCGCGCAGTACGGCAGCAGGTTCGCGACGAAGAGGAGGCGGCCTCCCGCGCCGAGGCCCGCCGCGAACGGCTCGCGCAGCACGTCCACCGTCCCCGTCACCTTCATCGCGGCGAGGTCGACCACGCTCACGGCGTTCTTGAAGCGGTTCATCACGTAGGCCGTCCGGCCGTCCCGCGAGATGACCGGCGCGCAGGGGGAGTGGCCGACGGCGGCGGAGGCGACGAACGTGCCGTCCTCCCTGAACTTCTGCAGTTCGCCCGCCTGGACGCCGCACGTCACGTAGACGAAGCCACCCGCCGCGGCCAGCCCCGTGGGATTCACCGGCACGCCCTTCACCTGGCGGCTTTCGAGCGCCCACTGGCGCCGCACCGTGCCGTCCAGCGCCACCTCCATGACCTTGCGCCCCGTCGCGCAGGTCACGAAGACGCCCGCGCCGTCTCCCGACGGCGCCAGGAACTCGGGCGAGGCGTAGGCGCTCTCAGGCGCCGGGGCCTCGACGGCCCCCCACGTGCCGCATCCCAGCCCGCCCACGAGCGCAACCAACGTCCAGATACCGATCGTCTTCTTCATCGAAACTCCAAATTGACTCCGTTCTCGACACAAGCCACCGTCCCGTGTACGGTGTTGCGCTATCATACCATAAACGGCGGTCCGCTGTCCAACCGCCACGCGCCAATTTGAGGGGGCCGATCCCGCATCGCCATCGCCCGTCCTCCATTCGCCGTTTGGTCCTTGCCCGCCGTCAGAACGCGAACGCCATGCCCACGCCGAAGAGCGTGAGGTCGCGCTTCGCCTCGGGGGCCGGCGACGCCTTGACGGCGTCGCGGGCGTCGGCGTCCACGATGTCGAACTGCTGCACGTAGGCGAAGAGGCTCCAGTTCTCCGTGAGCGCGTAGTCGAGGCGCACGACGAGGTTCAGCGCCATCAGGCCGCCGCGGTAGCGCGCGTCCGGCCGGCCGGGGCGCGGACCGTACTGCGAGCGGAAGTGGTCCGCGTCGCCGCAGTCGCCGAAGAGCTTCGCCGTGAGCGACAGGTCCTTCGTAAGGGCGAACGTGCGGTAGGCCCCGATCTCCCAGTAGTTCCACCGTTCGGGCGCCGTGGCGTGGCGCAGCAGGTAGTAGGGCGTCAGGTAGGGGTTGCGGAGGGCCTGGGCGACGTGCCATTCGAGCGTCGTCTTGCAGTCCGGGAAATATCCCGGCAGCGTGACCCACTGCCGCGCCACGCGGTTCCAGAGCGACCACCCCTCAGCGAACGCCCAGTCATATTCGTAGTGGAGGTTCCAGTCCACCTCGTTGTAGGCGTTTCGCCGCCCGGCGGACTGCCCGCCCGTCGAAAGCGAGCTGACGCTCCACGCCTGCGCGCCCACACGCCCGAACGCGCCGAGCTTGAGGTCAACGTCCGCGAACTGGGCCGAGTAGGGCCGCGCGTCCACGATCTTGCCGCGCGCCCAGTAGGCGCTCTCCACGTCCGCAAAGGCGCTCACGCCCACCCAGTCGCGCACCTGCTCGACAAGGTTCGTGGCCTCCCCCGCCGCCGCGCCCGCCAGGCAGACGCCCAGGGCCAGAACCGACCGCCGCATCATCCTCTTCATGCCTCGTCCCCTCACTCGATTTCCAGGACGCCCGAAATGGACCCATACCGCTCTGGCGAATCGAGCCGCCAGACGACCTCGCCGGACGGCGCGAACTCGACGACCTGCCAGCCCCGATAGGAGTCGGCGGCGCCATGCCCCGTCCAGTTCGCCACGTAGACGCTGCCGTCCGCGCGTTCCGCGAGCTGGGCGTAGAAGACGTTCGCCTTCCCGCCCTGTTCGGCGCGGATGCGCCGGGCGATCGTCCCGTCCGCCGCGACGCGCAGCAGCTCCGCGCCGTAGCCCGTCGTCGTCCAGAATCCCGCCCCGTGCGCGGCCGGGCGCACGTCGAAGGAGTTGCGGCCGGTCGGCTGCGGGTAGTCCTTCACGAGGACCGCCGCGACGTCCCGTCCCTCCGCCGGGAAGCGCACGCGCGCAAAGCCATGCTCGTGCGCGACGAGCCATTCGCCGTCCCGCCCGGACGCGAAGGAACGCGCGTTCACGAAGCCGTGCAGGCGGATGATGCGCGTCATCTTGCGGTCCGGCGAGAAGACGCAGAAGTGGATGGCCTTCCCCTTGTCGGGCCCGACGGGGTTGACGGAGAAGACGAACCCGCCGTCCGGGAGGTCGCAGCAGGCGGTCGGCTCGGCGGAACGGAGGACCGGGACGTCGAAGGCGTCCACGACCTTCCGCGCCGCAAGGTCCGTGACCTGGAAGCCGCCCCGGCAGACGGTGCGGTAGCGCATGCCGCCCACGGCCTTCAGGTCCCAGCCGGGCTTGCGGATCGGGACGGCGAAGCCGGCGGACGGATCGGCCGAATCGTAGTAGTGGAGGCGCGCGCGCGATTCGTCCACGAGGACGAGGCGGCGGCGCCGGTCCGCGAGCGCGGGGTGCTCGTTGCGGTGGACGAAGCCCAGCGCCCGGATGTCCGCCGCGAGGGCGGCCGGCAGATTGTTCGTGCGCCCCTGGGGATAGACGTGCGCCCAGCCGCGCCGGTTGAAGTCGTACTTCTCGCCCATGCCGTTGTGGTAGCCGTGGAACTGCGGGAGCGGCGCGACGCCGCGCGCCATCGCGGCCTTCAGCTCGTCCAGCCCCTTGGCGTACACGTCCGCCGGCAGCAGCGCGCGGCGGTGGCAGATGCCCGCCGCGAGGCCCACGACCTCGCCCAGCATGCCCAGGGTGCGCTGGACGCGCACGGCGGCGAACGCGACGTGCGAGCAGCTGATGTCGCGCCCGGCGAGGAAGAGGTTCGCGCAGTCGCGGGCGTAGAGGCAGCGATAGGGCACCGGGTAGTCCGCGCCGAAGCCGCGATGGTAGGCCGCGCTGCGGAACGGCTCCTTGAACTTCCGCTCGTTCTCGGGGTCGGGGAAGTGGAGGTCGATGTCCCACGTGACGGCCGCCGTGCCGTCGGGGTGGGCGACCTGGTTCTCGAGGTCGTTCTGGTTGAGGACGTACGCGCCCACGGTGCGGTGGCTCTCGCGCTTGCCGCCGATGGGGGAGATCCAGGAGAACGCGGCGTTGGCGTAGTCCGCGCGGCGGGCGGAGCGGTTCTTGAGCCAGTGCCAGTTCGAGAAGATCGCGAGGAGCGCGTAGTCGCGGATGCGCTCCGTCTCGTCCGCCATGTCGCGCCAGAAGCCGGACTCCTGTTCCCACGAGCCGGAGGTCTGGTAGTAGCCCGTCGTCTCGTCGATGGGCAGCGCCCAGTCCGAGATGTCCGGGAACGGCGCCTTCTCCTGCCGCCGCTCGGTCAGCCACTGCACGCTCATGCCCATCACGCGGCGGTCGGCGGCGACGGGGGCGCTGATCTCGTTGAAGCGCGCCCGCGCCTCGCGCCCGTACATCGTCTCGCAGCCGGCGAGGCGCGAGACGACGGCGTCGCCCGTCGCGTCGCAGAAGAGGCGCGCCCGCACGCGCGTCACCGCGCCCGAGCGCGTGTCGCGGGCGAGGACGGCGGCGATGCGGTTCGTCCGCGCGGGGTCCATCTCCACGGCGAAGACGTGCTGGCGGTAGCGGCGCTCGGGGGCGACGCCGGGGACGTCGCGCCAGAGCCTGTGGATGAGGAAGGCCGTGTCCTTGCGGTCGTCTTCGTAGAAGCGCCTGTCGAGCGGCTGCCCCCCGCCGAAGAGCGGCTGGATCTCGGCGACGACCCCGCCCAGCTTCGGGTAGGGCCCGGCGTGGATGCGCCCGCCCAGGCCCACGCGCACCTCGCTCGAATTGCAGCCGCCCAGCACCTCGCGGTCCTGCAGCAGGAGGGTCGGCACGCCCTCGCGCGCGGCTGCGAGCGCCGTGCAGCATCCCGCGAAACCGCCGCCCACGACGACAAGCCCCCATTCCTTCGGGTCGTCGCGGACCGCGCCGGCGGGCGCGCGCGCAGGCGGCCGTTCCCCGGCGGACGCGAGGAAGAGGGCGTCGCAGCGTCCGTTGAACCCCGTGCGGTCGCGGAGGGCGACGCGGCAGGATCCCGCCTTGAGCGCCGCCTCGCCCGCCCGCTGCCAGTGCCAGTCCGCCCCTTCCGTCCCCAGTTCCACGCTCGTCCATGCATCCGTCCCCGTCCCGCGCAGGACGACCTGGAACCGCCCGGCGGCCCCACCCGTCCAGGGCGCGTTCCAGTTGCGCGTCCGCGCCCAGACGACGTAGAGGCCGTCTTCGGGAATGCGCACCGTCGTTTCGGCGTCCGCCACCGGCACGCCGTAGCCGTGGGCCATCAGGTAGCTCGACCCCTCCTGGCGGATGGACTGCGTCTCGACCGTCCACCCGCCGAGCGTCGCGAAGCTTTCCGCCTCCACGTGGACGCTCGCCGCCTGTCCGCACAGGCCCGCCAGCAGGGCGAGCCCCGTGCCAATCACTGATCGTTTCATGTCGTTCGTCTCCATGTTCCGTCCAATCCCGTTGAAGTCAGCTTTTCCGACGCGCCGACACGAGGGGCCGCGTGCTCTCGCGCACGACGAGCGGCGCGTCCAGGAAGAGTTCGCGCACGGGCGCGTCGGGGTGGGCCATGCGGAAGAGCAGCGTCTCGAAGGCGAGGGCGGCCAGCTCCGCGCAGGGCTGGTGCATGGTCGTGAGGCGCGGCGTCGCGAGGGCGGCGTAGTTCACGTCGTCGAACCCCGCCACCGCCACGTCGTCCGGCACGCGCAGGCCGAGCGCCGCGAGGGTCTTCATGAGCAGCACGGCCTGGCGGTCGTTGTAGCAGGCGATGGCGTCCGGACGGTACCGGCGCAGGAAGCGCCGGATCACGGACACGTCGTCTGGTTCGGCGAGCAGCGCCCGCCCCGCGAGGGCCAGCCCCTCGCAGGCGGTCCGCACGCCGAGGGAACGCTCCCGGACGCAGGGCGCGCGGTCCTCCTGCATGAGGTAGGCGATGCGCTTCGCCCCCGTGGCGCGCAGATGGGCGCCGAGGCGGCGGCCGGCGTCGAAGTGGTTGACGGCGACGAGGTCGTAGCCGCTCCGTTCCGGCGCGTTGACGATGTCGCTGTCCAGGAGGACGAGCGGCACGCCCGCCGCGTCGAAGAGGGAGGCGATCTCGCGGTTGACGTTCCCCGCCTCCCGCACGAGCTCGACCGGCTGGAAGATGACGCCGTCCACGCCGCCCCAGGCGAACTCGCGCGCCTGGCGGATGACCTGCCCGACCCGCGCGCGGTCGTCGGCCCCGCCCACGTCTGCGAAGAGGAGCGTGTAGTCGTGCGTCTGGCACAGGTGGGAGATGGCGCGCGCGATGGGCGAGAAGATCTCGCAGTATCCGGACCCATGCACGATCAGCCCCAGCTTGCGCGACGCCCCGCGCTTCGTGACGAACGTGCCGCGCCCCTGCTGGCGGGAGACGAACCCCGCCCGTTCCAGCTCCGCGACGGCGTGCTGCACGGTGTTGCGGGAAAGGCCGGAACGGCGGATCAGCGCCCGCTCGCTCGGAAACGGCGCGTTGATGCCGTACTTCCCGCCGAGGATGTCGCGCTTCAGCGTCTCGACGAGCGTCCGGTATTTGGGATCGGTCATGCCCACAGGGTCTCCTTGATGAATCCATGATAGCATATCTCCCCCCGCGCCATGACACGAAACCGCACTGCACCCATCCACTTTTCACGGAAATGCCGCAATGTATTGCGGTCACCAAATCCGGGCGGGCCGCATTTCCGGGCAACGGTCGCAACAAGTTGCGACCCTCCCGCATGGTAGGGCGCGACGTCCACGGCGCGCCGCGCCCACGAAGGCGCCAACGGGGACGCCCACGGGGACACCAACGGGCGCACGGGCCGCCGAGGACGTCGGCCCCTACCACGCAACATCCTCGGCGAACTCCGCGCCGTCCCACGCGAGCGAAAGGCACCGCGCGTGGCCGCGGAACGCCCCCTTCGGCGGGAAGTACACGAAGACGAGGTACCGGTCCCCGCCCTGGGGGAGGAGGGGCGCCGAGCAGGACGCCTTCGCCGTCGTCTCCCGCCCCTTCGCGTCGACGCCCGTCGCGAACGTCCCCGCCGCCGTCACGGCGCCGTTCGCGCCGAACTTCAGCGCGACCGTGCCGGGCTGGTCGCCCGCGACCGCGTAGGCGCATACGAGAGGTGGCTTCGCGCGGGCGAGCGTGGCGGCGAAGCCCTGCCACGGTTCACGCCTCCAGTCCGTCTGCCAGGCGTCGAAGAGGTCGCCCTGCATCACGCCGAGTTCCGTCGCCGTCGGCACGGCGTCCGTCGCCGCATGGGCGGCGGCGCGCACGGCGACGCGGTTCGTCACGACCGCCGCGCCGACCTTCGCCGTGAGCGTCGCGTGGTAGGCGTCCTCCGCCGCGTCGTGGCGGTCGTACCAGGGGGCCGTGAAGGAGGCCGCGCGGCCGGCGGCCGTCTGCTTCGCGGCGATCTTCCCGGTCGCGGCGACCGTGACCGCCGCGAGGCCGTTCGTCTCCGCGCCGTCCGCGTCCGCGTAGGAGACGCCGGAGAACGTGCCCTGCGCCCAGGCGGGCAGCGGGTCGACCGTCGCGTCGATCTGGTATGTCCGCACGTTCCTGCCCGCCGTCGTGACGGTCACCTTCACCGCGCTCGGCGTGACCGTCACGGCGCCCGTCTTCCAGTCCGTCACGGTCCTCGACGCCGCCGTGGGCGCGCCGTAGACCGTGTTCGCGGGGACGTTCGTGACGAGGACCGACGACTTGCCCGTGCCGACCCTACCTGTCACCGGCTTCGCCGCGAACTTGAGCCCGGCGGGCAGCCCCGCGACCTTGACCGTCGTCTCGGAGAGCGCCGACGCGGCGAGCGGCCATTCGAGGTAGACGCCCGCGCGGACGTTCGTCGCGAGGGCGTGGGTCTCGGACGCCGAGATCCACGGCGCGAGCGCCGTCCCGCCGAGGGCAGCGGCGACCGAATCCCGGTCCTCGTCCGCCGTCACGAACGCGGCGACGAGCGCGACGTCGTCCGGCGGCATCGCGCCGATCGTGTAGGCCGACGCCCGGGACAGCGGCCCGTCCGCGCCGGGCTCCCGCCACCCCGCGAACACGTACCCCCCTGTGCGCCGTGGCCTTCAGGACGGCCTTCTTCTCCGGCGCGTACCGGCCCGCGCCCGTGACGGTGCCCGCGACGTACTTGCCCGCGCCCTTCCCGGCCGGCTCCGCGCCCCTGCCGTCGGTCGCCGACACAGCGACGGACACCTCGGAGTGGGGCGCGAATCGCGCGAGGTAGGTCGTGGAGGCGTCGGGGCCCGCGAGGACGGTCTGCGTCTTCGAGCTCGCGGCGCGCTTCGCCGAGCGGTCGAGGACGAGCGTCGGCGTCGTCGCCACGGGCGCGTCCGGCGCGCCGGCGGCGTACCAGCCCGCGAACGAGAAGCCGCCGGAGGCCGCCGCACGGAGCGTGACCTTCTTCCCCGCCGCGCAGTAGCCCGAGCCCGAGACCTTCCCGCCGTCCGCCGGGTCGGCGAGCGCGCGGAAGTAGGGAATGCGCTCGAAGAGCGCGACGATCTCCGTGTCGTTCGTGGGCGTGACGGTCCAGCCCGCCTTGGCGCCCACGACGTTCGTGACGCCGTCCACGACCTCGCCCCAGCCGGCGAACGCCCAGCCGGGCCGCGCCGTCGCCTTGAGCGACGCCCGGCAGCCCGCGTAGTACGAGCCCTGCCCCGTCGTGTAGCCGCAGACCGCGCCCGAACCGTCCCGCGCCACGCAGGCGACGGAGAGCGCGCAGTCCGGGACGCCCTTCTTCGTCCGCACCGTGGTCTTGGACTGCTTCGCCGCGTAGTCCGCCGCCGCGTTCGCGTCGCGCACCGTCACCGTGCAGGCATCCGCCTCGCCCACGGCCATCCCCTGCGCGTCCGCGAGCTGGAGCGTGAACGCCTCGTCGGCCTCCACGGCCCTGTCCGTCTTGACGGGAATCGCGAGCGTCTTCACGCCGATCTCGCCCGCCGCCCAGGAGAGCGTGAGCGGGAAGCGGAGCCCGCCCTTCGGCGTCGCGCCGTCCACCTTGGCGTTCTTCAGGTCGAGGTCGGCCGCCGAGGCCGTCTGGTAGGAGAGGTACACCTGCACGGACGTTGCGTGTTCCGCGCTGCCGCCGCGAACCGCGATTGTCGCCGTGCCGCCCTCGTCCACCGTGACCTCCGGCTCGGCGAATCCGGCATCCAGCGTACGGGCGACCGTGTTCCACCAGGAGGGGTCCGTCTCGATCGGCTCGTTGTAGTCGAAGACGATGGAGGCCGAGTTCGCGATGCGCACGCCGTGCGGCGCGTCGTCGCGCACCTTCACGCGGTAGGTGAGGTGGCCCTCACCCCGGAACGTCCCGTCGTTCGGCGGAAGGAAGCCCGCGAAGACGTCCTCCGGCCAGCCCGTCGCCGTCGTCGGATCGACGATGCGGAGGTACCATTCGGCAATCCCCGTCTTCTCGTTGAGCGTGAGCTGCGTACGGACGAGCGTGTTCGTGCCCTTCATCACGGTCTCGCTCGTGCCGCCCCGCCTGCCGGAGAGGCCGAGGTCGATCTGGTTGCCGAACGCGATCTCGCCCATCTCGAACGTCGACCAGTCGAGGTATCCGCTCAGCGGGTTCGCGACCCGCACCTCCTGCGCCGCCGCCGTCGCGTCCGCCCGGTTCTCGAAGTAGACGGTGTACGTCATCCACTCGCCCGGCTTCACGTACCGCTCCGTCTCCGGATCGCCCAGGCCCAGCGGCCCGGCCATCTCGTTCGGGTCACAGGACTGAGGCTGACTCGCGTACTTGCGATCCAACGACAACCCTTCTTCTTCAGGCGGCTCTTTTTTTCGAGGCAGATTGCACGTGAATGAATGTTTAAGTTCTATTTCCGTCTGGTATTCTGTGGCCCACCTGTACGCTGACAGGATAGCCATATTTCTGTCAAGTCACGGCTCCAGGTTAACACTTTGTTCTCGATGATCCGTTGATTTAGT
>CAVEVC010000147.1:0-2236 GCA_963618935.1 Clostridiales bacterium CCNA10
CAAAATGGATTGATCGTGCGGGAGGGCGCGTGTCCTCACGCGCCGCAAATACGGCGGCTGGGGACAGCCGCCCTCCCAGCGGAATCGACACAATTAATTGCCGAAGCAATAAGGAGAGAACAGTCAGTGCAATGGACCGTGCATTTCGACGGGGATTGTCTCAGCTGCGGTTTCCGTTCGGATTGCCGGCGGAATTCGGGAGGCCGCTGGAACTCGGGCGGTCGGCAGAATTCGGGAGGCCGACGGCGCCCTCGCCGGAGGACATGTTTTCGCCGACGAGGTCCGAGGAGGCGTCGCGGCTTGCGAAGCCCTGGATCCAGCCATGCTCAAAGCCGAAGTCCGCCGCCGCCTCGGTGACGGTCTCGTATTCGTCCTTTGTGACGACGCGGTCGAAGGGGGGCGTCTCGTGCGCCTTGAACGCGGGGGCGTACTGGCTCATCACGGAGACGTGGATGCGGGGCGAACAGGCGGTGGCGAGCCAGGCGAGGTTCTCGACGGCCTCGTCGGCGTGTCCGGGCAGGACGAGGATGCGCACGACGACGCCGCGCGTCGCGGCGCCGGGCGCGTCGGAATCAAGGGGCCCCAGCGTCTCCCAGAGGTATTTCACGGCGGCGCGCGCGGCGGCGACGTAGCCGGGCGCCCCGGAGGCGGCGCGCGCCGTCGCGTCCGAGGCGTAGCGCAGGTCGACGAGCGCGATGTCGCAGAGGTCGCGGTAGGCCGCAAGCGTCTCGGGGCGTTCGTAGCCGCTTGAGTTGAAGACGAAGGGCAGGCGGATGCCCGCGTCGAGGAGGGGGGCGACGGCGGCGCGGACCATCGGCAGGTAGGGCGTGGGCGAGACGAGGTTCCAGTTGGCGCAGCGGCGCCTGACGGCGAGCGCGCGGAAGATGTCGGTGAGTTCGGGGACCGAGAGGTCGCGTCCCGCCCCCTGCCAGCTCCAGGGGGCGTTCTGGCAGTAGAGGCACTTCATCGTGCAGCGCGAGAAGAAGACGGCGCCCGAGCCGGCCGTGCCGCAGATGGGCGGCTCCTCGCCGAAGTGGGGGCCCCAGCGGAAGACGCGCGGCGCGGCGCCCGCCCGGCAGAAGCCGAGGTCGCCGCGCGCGCGGTCCGCCCGGCAGCGGCGGGGGCAGAGTTCGCAGGGAGGGACGCTCACGGATGTGTTCATGCTACGTTAAGTCGCCGCTACGCGGCTTTAAGTTGTTAAGTAGTTAAGTTTCATCGGGCGTCATCTCAATACGGTCGCAATACCATCAACTTACCAACTTAACCACTTAACTACTTAACTACTTAATCACCTAAAGGCCGGTTTGGCCGTTCTGTTCGCGGAGGTATTTGGCGCGGACGCGGAGGAAGGCGAGGCCGACGAAGGGGACCGTGAGGATGTAGAGGAGCCCCACGACGCCGAGCGTGGGCCAGAAGTGCGTGAAGAGGAACGCGACGAGCAGGATGAGCGCGGCCATCGTCGGCAGCAGGTATGCGCGCGTGAGATGGACGCTCTTGAGGGAGATCGTCGGCAGGCGCGAGGCCATGAGCGCCCCCACGAGGAAGAGCATGAACATCGCGAAGCCGGGATGCTGGAAGACCGCCGGCAGGTTCAGCGATTCGGGCAGCGAGAGGGAGAGGAGGACGGGGGTGAGCACCATCCAGCACCCGCCGGGCGCGGGCACGCCGAGGAAGAAGTGCCTCCAGTAGGGAATCGTGGGCTGCTCCAGCATCGTGTTGAAGCGCGCGAGGCGGAAGGCGTCGCAGAGCGCGTAGAAGAGCGCGAAGGCGAGGAGGGCCTGCTTCGTGGCGAGGGAGAGGGATGGGTCGCCGCTCAGCACCCAGAAGTAGAGGTACATTGCGGGCGCGACGCCGAAGTTGACGAAGTCCGCAAGCGAATCGAGCTCGGCGCCGAGCTTCGAGCTGCACTTGAGGAGGCGCGCGACGCGCCCGTCCATCGCGTCGCACAGGCAGGCCACGATCAGGGCGACGAGGCCGAGCTGCCAGTCGCGCGTGGTGACGGGCTGCTGCGCGAGCGTCTTCGCGTAGTTCGTCGCGCTGAGGGCGATCGCGGTGATGCCGCCGCAGGCGGCCATCGAGGTGATGAGGTTGGGCACGATCGCGCGCAGCGGGACGCTGCCCTCACGGGATTCGTGGTTTCGGCGCCGGCGGCCGCGCAGTCTGAACTTGCTCATGCGTGAAGAGGGAGGTTTTAGGTTTCAGGTTCTAGGTTCTAGCCTTGGGGGGGGGGGGGGGC
>CAVEVC010000147.1:2472-3771 GCA_963618935.1 Clostridiales bacterium CCNA10
GGGGGGGGGGGGGGGGGGTGGGGCTAGCCTCAACTACCGGGCGGATTTGAGGAGGCGGGGGTTGCGGATCCAGAAGGAGCAGGCCGTGCCCTTGGGGTTGGCGCCGAGGCGGATGGCCTTCACGGCGCCGGGCTTCATGCCGGACGTGTCGGTCGAGAGGTCGACGCGGCGGGTCTCCCAGCCCGTGAGCGGGGCGGGGTAGGAGAGGAAGCGGTCGGGGCACGCGGGGTCGGCGAAGACGAGCATGAGGTTCTGGCAGTCGAAGTCGTTCTCGACCTTGTCCTGCGCGCTCTTGACCTCGAACTCGAACATGAGGGCGTCGTCGAAGTCCTCCTCGGGGAGGGCGAGGGCGTAGACGGGGTAGAACCAGCGGTCGGCGGGCTTCGTCCAGGCGACGTCGAAGCGCAGGGCCTTTTCGGCTTCGTCCCAGGCGGCGGCGAAGCGGTCGGCGGAGGTGTTGCGCTGCCAGGCCTTCGGGTCGCGCCAGTTCTTGAGCTCGGTCGCGCGGCAGCTCGCGAGGAGGGCCTTCAGGTGGCGGACGGGCATCGCGAGGCGGCTCGTGCGCCGTCCCTCGAAAAGTCCGGAGAGGACGAGCGGCTCGACGAGGGGGGCTCCCTCCCGCGCGGCGTAGGTGCAGTCGAACGCGGCCGCGCCCATCGGCGGCAGGGCGATCTCGGCGGGGAGGCCGGAAAGCGAGCCGCCCGAGACGGAGACCGTGCCGTGCTTGGCGGTGGGGGAGAGGTTCCAGACCTGGACGCGGAGGCGGCCCGTGTCGGCGGCGAGTTCGGCGACGGCCTTGTGGCCGGCGACCGTGAAGTCGTTCGTGTCGAGGTCGACGCGGAAGACGACGGAGAGGTCTTCGTCCGCCGCCGGGACGTAGGGCGTGGGCGTGCCGCACGGGAAGGGCGCGATGTCCGCCTTCAGGCCCCGGAGGCCCGAGAGGTAGGCGGTGTAGCGGGTGGCGGCGACGACGTTCGTGGAGAGGGCGGTACGCTGCCCGCAGAGGTCGGTGAGCGTGTAGGCGCCGGACGGGGGGATGGGCAGGGCGAGCGGGGCGGCGTCGTCGGGCGTGGCGGGGGCCGTGCCGCTTGCGGTGTCCACGGGCGAGACGCGCCAGAACGCGAGCGTCTGCGAGCCGTCCGGCTGCGCGAAGAGGTAGCCCTTGAAGCCCTCGCCGAGCCTGATTTCGCCTTCGAGGCGGGCGGCGGCGAGCTCGCGCGCGATCGCGCTCATCGCGGCGTAGGCGGGCTTGACGGTGCCGTCGCGGCGCATCACGCCCCAGTCCTTCGTGCCGCCGCG
>CAVEVC010000148.1:0-21136 GCA_963618935.1 Clostridiales bacterium CCNA10
CCGCGCCCTCATCCCCGCGCCTCCTCGAACGCCCTGCCGACGGCGAGCAGCCTGTCCTCGCGGAAGGCGTCGCAGATGAACTGGACGCCCACGGGGAGGCCGCCCTCCGTGAACCCCGCCGGCACGCTCATCGCGCAGTTGCCCGCAAGCGCGCTCGGGATCGTGAAGAGGTCGTTCAGGTACATCGTGAGCGGGTCCTGCGTGGAGCCGACCGGGAACGCCGGCGTCGGCGCGACGGGCGTCAGGAGCGCGTCCACCTTCCGGAACGCCTGCTCGAAGTCGCGGCGGATGAGCGTGCGCACCTTCGAGGCGCGCCCGTAGTAGGCGTCGTAGTAGCCGCTCGACAGCACGTAGGTGCCCATGATGATGCGGCGCTTCACCTCGGGCCCGAAGCCCTCGGCGCGGCTGCGCGCGTAGAGGTTGAACACGCTGTCGCTCCGCGCCGAGCGGCGGCCGTAGCGCACGCCGTCGAAGCGCGCGAGGTTCGCGCTCGCCTCGGCGGGGGCGACCACGTAGTAGACCGCCATCGCGTACTCGGTGTGAGGAAGCGAGACCTCCACGAGCTCCGCGCCCGCCGCCGCGCACGTCCGGATCGCCGCGTCCGTGAGGCGCTTCACCTCGGGGTCGAGGCCGTCGATGTCGTACTCCTTCGGGATGCCGATCTTCACGCCCTTCAGCGAGGCGCCCGCAAGCGCCGCCGCGTAGTCGGGCACCGGCTCGCGCGGCGTCGTGCCGTCCATCTCGTCGTGCCCCGCGAGGGCCTGCAGGAGGAGGGCCGCGTCCTCCACGCTCTTCGTCATCGGGCCCACCTGGTCGAGCGAGCTCGCGAACGCCGTCACGCCGAAGCGGCTCACGCGCCCGTAGCTCGGCTTGAGGCCCACGCAGTTGCAGAAGCTCGCGGGCTGGCGGATCGACCCGCCGGTGTCCGTGCCGAGGGCCGCGATGCAGAGGTCGCCGCCCACCGCCGCCGCGCTGCCGCCCGAGCTGCCGCCCGGCACGCGCGTCGTGTCGTAGGGGTTCACCGTGCGGCCGAGCGCGGAGTTCTCGGTGGAGGACCCCATCGCGAACTCGTCCATGTTCACGCGCCCCGCGCAGATGAAGCCGTGCGCCTTGAGGTTCCGGACGACCGTCGCGTCGTACGGGCTCACGTAGCCCTCGAGGATCTTCGAGCCGCACGTGCAGGGCTGCCCCTTCACGTTGATGAGGTCCTTGATCGCGACCGGCACGGCCTGCGGGTTCGCCCGCGCCGCCGCGAGCGCCCCCTCCTCGTCGAACGTCAGGTACGCGCCGATGCGCGGATTCTCGGCATGGACGCGGTCGATGACCGCCCGCACGAGCTCCTCGCCCGTGAAGTCGCCCTTCGCAAGGCCCTCGCGGGCCGCCTTGATGCCCAGCTTGAAAAGTTCCATGTTGTCTTCCTCCTCCTTCCGCAATGGACGGGGGCTCTGGCGCCCCCGAACCCCGCCCAAGGAACCGCCTTGCGGCGGTTTGTCCTAGCTCTCCGCCCCCTCCACGATCTTGGGCAGCATGAACTCGTCGCCCGTGCGCGCGGGGGCGTTGGCAAGCGCGGCCTCGCGGTCGAGCGACGGGCGCACCACGTCCTCCCGGAAGGCGTTCACGATCTCGCGCCCGTGCATCGTGGGCGGCACGTCCGCCACGTCCACGGAGGCGATCTTCTCGACGTACTTGACGATATTCTCGAGCTGGGGCTGGAAAACGGCCTTTTCCGCGTCGGTCAGGTCCAGGCGCGCCAGTTCCGCCACGTAGGCGACATCGATGGTCGGCTTGTTCATAGGGGGGATATTATAGCATAAACGGCTGGCGGACGACGAGGGCGGGCGCCCCCTCGCGCGTGAGCGTGGCCGTCGCGAGGATGCCGTACTCGTTCGCGCATGCGCCGGCGATATTCAGGGCCGACATGCCGTACAGGCCCGTCTCGTCGTCGGCAAAGGCGAGCGCCGTCTTCGATTCATAGAAGCGACGCATGGCCTCGTCCTCGCCAACGCCCCAATGCGCGGCCAGAATGCCGATCACAGCCGTCGCCAACGTGGCACGGATAAGCGTATGGTCGTTCATGCCCGTCCCCCCACTTCATACGAGCGCACAAAGGCAAGGTACGCAAGCGAAGCATCGCTGCAGAAGGCGACCTGGTTGTTGATTTGCTGGAACCTGAGTTTTTCCAGCGCCATCTCCCGTGGCATGACGCCGGCAACGACATACGAAACCGTTTCGCCAACATTGTCATTGGCGATCTTCCCCGACATCAGATCGAAGCCATGCCGGTACGCAAGCGAGGAACGGCAACGGACCACCATATCGAGCCAGTCCAACGACACGGACCCGAACTCCCGGCACCTCAGCGCCGTCCGGGCACGACATTCATCAAACAAGTAGACGGAGACAACGGCCCTTACATCCACGGTACCGGACCTTCTGGCGAAGTGCATGCGGCGGACGGCCCATCGTTCGGCCTGTTCACGGATGTCGGTCGTGTAGAACGCAGGCCCGAAATCACGTCCGACATCCGAACGGAGGATGGCGGGTTCACAGACCTCGATCGTGCTGCCGTGGTAGAGCGTCATGTCCCCGTGCCTCCCAGATATTGGTCGAAAAGCGGCATCAAAGCCTCCCAGCCCAGTCCGTGCAGGTCTTCGTAGTCGTCGTCCAGAACCTTCAGGAGCCCGGAATCCGCAAAACGGCGATACGCCTCCGCCCCCGCGATGCCCGCATGGTGCGCGTAATATTCAATGCAGAATGTCTTGAAGGAAGTTCGACTCATGAATGGAGACTCCTTCCCGTCAAACGGGAAACGCCTACATTGTATCATTTTCCGCAGGACCGGCAGGAAGGCGGTTCTCGCCCGCGTGGAGCGAATGCCGGGTCCCCTTCCACTCGAAGACGCCGGACAGGCCCTCCGGCAGGACGATGCGGCCCTTCGCCGTGCCGTCCGGGAAATCGAAGTCGGTCTCAATGACGCCCCGGGGCGACGGCGTCCGCGCACGGATGCGCCTGAGGCCGGCCGGGTTCGGCGCGATACGCACGGAACGGAAGAACGGCTCGGCCGGCTGGACGCCCGCGAGCGCCGTCGCCATGAAGTAGACCGGACACGCGCTCCAGGCATGGCAGTCGCTGCGGCAGTGGTCGGGATCCTGGACCTCGCACGTCGTCTTCAGCCCCTGCGCCAGGAAGGTGCGCCAGGTGTCGAAGCGCTTCAGCATGAGGTCCGTACGCCCCTTCGCCGCCAGCGTCTCGAAGAGGTAGTAGGCGAAGTAGGAACTGACCGGCGCGAGATCCCCACCCCCGGTCAGCGCCCTGAACGCCCGCGCCTCCTGGTCGGGCGTGAGGATGCCGCCGAGGATCGCAAGGCACTGCGCGTGCTCGCTGAAGCGGTCCTTTGTCCGCACGTCTGCGAGCGCGCCGCGTCCCTCGTCCCAGAAGAGGCGCACGAGCGACGCGCCGAGACGATCCGCGCATTCCCGCCAGATGTCCGCGAACGCCTGTTCGCCCAACGCCGCGTCCACGTCCGCCGCCGCCTTGAGCGCGTTGAGGCAGAGGAGGCTCGTGAGCGAACCGGGCACGTCGCCGTCGTGGCAGCCCGGCGGGACGCCGTTCTCGTCCGGGGCACGCCACGCGCCTACCGAGTCCATGAAGCACCAGCCGGGCAGGTCGCGCAGCAGTCCGTCTGCGTCCGCGTAGCGCGCAAGGTTCATGAGCGCGTGGCGCACGCCGGGCATGCGGGCGCGCAGGAACGCCGCGTTGTCGTGCCACATGAGGTAGTCGCGGAACATGAGGATCCAGCACATCGTGTACGTGGGGCTCTCCTGCGTGCCGCGCGTCGGGACGTTCATGCCCACGAGGCCGTCCGTGCGGCGGTCGTCGTCGAAGACCGAGAGGGCGAAGCGGGCCATCCGGTCATCGCGCGAGAGGGCGTTGAGGATCTGCAGCTGGATGCGCGTGTCGCCCGGGTACATCTGCTGTTCGTAGTAGGGGCAGTCGAACAGCATTTCGTGCGTACACGCCTCCTGCGCACGGCGGCAGATGGACACGATGCCGTCCAGTTCCGGGTCGTCGCTCGCGAAGGCGAAATCGACGGCGAGCGGATAGCGCGTCTCCGCGAGCGCGACGCGCCGGATCTCGACCGGACTCTCCGCCGCCTCGACGGTCAGCCGACACCAGCGTCCGCACCGCCACCACGGAGTCGTGAAAAACGCATCCGCGCGCCCGTCGAGGCGGAAGGTGTCCGTGAACGTCCGCGAAAAGGACTTGCCGCGCCACTCCCCGCGCCGCCCCTTCCGGCCCTTCCCGTCGCGCAACGACTCGGTCCAGCCCCAGCGCACGACCGCCCCCTTCCCGCCGGAAACGGACAGCTCCGGGTAGCCGCAGTAGTAGTCGCCGAGATCCCACCACAGATCGGCCTTCCCGCCGGCCGGCACCGTAAAGGGCCGCGTCAGGTCGGCCGCGGCGTTCACGACGCGCCCCGGCGTCTTCGCCTCGTACAGCGGATCGGGCCGTTCCGTCGGGAAGAGCCGCCATCCGTTGCGCCGCCCGCCGTAGCGGTTGCGGACGATCCGCGGGCGCACGACCGCCGCCGGTTCCCAGCGAGCGGGTACCTCGTCGATGAACGACGTGCCGTCGATCTCGCACTGCGACCCCGCCCCGTACGTCCCGCTCGTGCCACGATCCGTCAGGCGCGTGTTCACCAGACGCCCCACCTCCCACGCCGCGCGCCCCGTCGTCAGCTGCGCGTCATACGTGCCGCCCGCCTTGAGGATGAATCCGCCGCGCCAGGACAGCTGCGCGATCGGCGCGTGGTTGCCGAGCTGCCAACAGACGGCTTCGAGGACGTGTCCACCCGCCGCAAGGCTCGCGATTTCGTAGCTCTGGTAGGCCCAGTGGTTCACAAGCCCGCGATGCGGTCCGCGCGCGACCGGCCGGCCGTCCAGCAGCAGGACAAAACGCTCGTCGGCGCTCACGTCAAGCATAAGCGGCGTCCCGTCCGAAACGAACGCGCGCCGGAAGCGGTAGAAGCGCGAACACGGCGGCGGCAGGGAATCCGCCCAGGCATCGGCGGCCAGCGCCTCCACGCCCCACACGTCCTCGCCCTTCATCCAGATCCAGGCCGCCCCGTCGATCGGCTGGACCGCCTTGATGTTCGTCGCACCCGGCTCCAGCCGCTCAGGGCGGAAAACCTGGCGGACGACCGGCTCCGGCGCGGCCAACGCCCCCGTCATGGACAATCCCAACAACGCCCAGCCGAACAACTTTTCCATCTCGTCCTGCCTCCTTGCGCTGCGTCAGGGCTTGATCTCGACGGACCCGACAGGCACCTTGTCCTTCACCTTGTCCAGGCGCAGGGAGAGCGTCTGGCGCGTTTCGCCCGCGCGCCCCCAGTTCGTGAACACCGTCGCCGTCACGGTCGCCGGGCCCGTCAGCGTCTGCTGGCGGCTGCCGAAGTAATGGACGAGGATTTTGTACGTCCCCGCCGCGCCCGTCTTCTTCAGGTACTCCTCGGGGCCGTATCCCGTCGTGACGTCGCGCGAGACGAAGCCGCCGGACGACGTGCGGCGGTGAGCGTAGAACGCCTCCTCGCCGTCCGGCTCCAGCACGTGCAGGTCGACGTCGGTGTTGTCCACGTCCCATTCGAGCGCGATGCGCACGTCGGCGTCGAGGTTGCGGCGGTAGACGGCCTCGGCCTCGGGCACGGCCGGCTTCTCGCCCTCCTTCCACGTCTGCCGTTCCACCCACGCGGCGAGGGCGTTGAACTCCTCCAGCGCCACGACGCCTGTCCAGACGCCGCTCTCGGCCGTCCATGCCGTGAACGCGGTCTTGTGGTAGAGCGCCAGCGCCTCCGCAAGGTCCGCCGCACGGCGGTCCCGCCGTCCGCGCGCCTCCAGCGCCAGCGCGAGGTCGCGCCACGCGAACGGCTGCTCCGGACGCAGCCGCGCGACCTTCCGCAGGATCGGCAGCGCCGCGTCGTAGGCCCCCGCCTCCTTCAGCCGCCACGCGCAGACGCGCAGGAGGCCCGGATCCTCCAGCCGCAGCTCCAGGAGGTTCGAGAGGATGCGCACGGCGTGCGCCGCGTCCCCCTGCGCGAAGAAGAACCCCGCGCAGTCCAGGTAGAACGCGGGCGACGCCGCGTAGGCGCGCCGCTGCGCGAGGTATTCGGCGTAAAGCTGCTCGCCGTTCGAGCCGAACACGGTCCGAGCGTCCTTCAGGGCGCGCAGGTAGGGCGTGTCGGGGTCCCATGGCGTGACCGCAACGGCCGCCGCGACGGCACGCCCCCCTTCCCGCTTCGACTTCACCAGGGGCGCCGCCGCAGCGGCCGCCGGTGCATCCGCTTCATCCGCCATCTCCACCGACGCTTCCGCTGCGGCCACCGTCCTCGCCGCGGGAGGGACGCAATTTATTGCGTCCGCGTCCCTCGCAGCCATAGGACGCGCGGACGACGCAGCCCCCCTCAGCATCCGCCCGAAGAGGCCGCTCGACGGCGTCTTCGGCTTCGGCGGAACCGGGTTCTCCCACCAGTCCACCCGTTCCTGCCATTCCTGCCGCAGGCGGGCGAAGTAGTTCGTGGCGCGCGCCGCCTCCTGTTCCGCGCGCCGGGCGGCGCTGGGCCGGCGCTTCGTCCACGCCGCGTGGAGCGCCGCGGCCGCGGCGGGCGGCTCCACGTCGTAGGCGAGCCACTGCTCCAGCCGCTCGAAGACGAGGAGGCTCGTCGCAGGGCTCGCGAGGCCGTAGCGCCGCCCCAGCGCGAGGAGTTCGTCGGCATGGTCGTCCGCGCGCGCCGACAGCTCCTCCACCCGGCCCGCCGCCCACGCCGTCGCAAGCGTCCGGCCCGCGCGGGCGTCCGCGCGCCGGATCGTGACCGGTTCGGAGAGGCGCCCGCCGCCGTAGTCGAGGCGGACCGTCGCCGCCTCGCCCACGAGCCGCCCAAGGACCGTCACGCGCCCGCGCGCCGCCTGGCCGACGCCCTGCACGTGCGCGACGCCGTCGCCGCGCACGCCGACGAGCGTGGGGGACGGGTCGGCGATCTCCGCGAGCGCCTCGTCGGGCGTGCGGAGGGAGAGGTCGACGACGCGCCCCGCGCAGAGGCGGCGCAGGAAGGCGAGGTCCCGCACGGCCCCCGAGACGAGCGCGAGCGGCTTGTTCTCCCCGAAGTCCACGCCGTCCGCCGCCAGGGCGTCCACGCCGTCCGTGAAGAGGAGCGTGCGGTTCTCGCAGGGCGTCCCCTTCCGCAGGGCGTCCGCAAGCGCGGCGAAGTCCGTCCCGCCGTCCGCGCCGCAGCGGTCGAGGCGGCCCAGGAGATCCGCGCGCGTGGCGCAGAGGACCGGCTTCTCGGCACGGCAGCTGAACGCGACCAGCTCGTAGCAGGCGTTCTCGGGCAGCTTCTCCAGGACGGCGCGCGCGGCGGCGAGGTCGCGGGGCGTGCGGCTGCCGGAGGCGTCCCAGAGGATCCGCCACGTGAGCGGCAGAGAGGTCTTCGCGCGGTCGAGGCCGGGAACCCGTTCGTTCACGGCGAACCACGTCTCCGCGCCGTGCGTCTCCACGGCGACGAGCCGCGCGGGGAGCGCGGGCAGGGCGACCGTGACGTCCTCGGCCGGCGTCACGTCCGTCTCGCGCGTCTCGCTGCGCCACACGGCCTCGGCCTCGGCGAAGCGGGCGTCGCCGAGGCCGCCAAGGACAGGACGCGGCACGCCGGCCCCCATCGGCACCGTGATCGAGACGCTCCGCTCGCCGAGGCGCGTGCGCGGCATCGCGAGGACGAGCGCGGCGTCGCCGTTCGGCGCAAAGGCGAGCGGCGCCACGTAGACGAGGCGCACGCGCCGCGCGCCCTGCGCGGGAATGGGGTAGAGGCGCGTCCGGTAGGCGTTGCCCTTCACATGCTCGACGAGGCCGGGGTCGACGCCCTTCTTGACCTCCTGCTCGAACGCGACGCGCGCCTTCTCCTTCGGCACGACGACGCCGTCCGTCATCACGCCGTCGACGTCGAGCGCGTAGCCGCAGACGCGCGCGCCGTCCGGGAGGGGGAACTCCAGCGCGCCCTCCAGCGGACGCGCATTGGGGTTCCGCACGGTGAACGCCGTCGTGACGGTCGCGAAGACGCCGCCCACGCGCGCCTCCACGTGCCAGGCCTCCACCGTCGTCGGCTTCTCGTCCGCCCGCAGGCCGACGGGACGGACGACGGGCGCCTCCGGACGGACGACGGGCGTCTCCGCCGACCCGGCGCCCCGCGCCAGGAGCAGCGCGGCCCCGACGGAACAAATCATTCTCGCGATCTTCATGCCAAGGAGTATAGCACAAACCGCCTCGTCCCGCGCAGGTCCCACCACAGGTCCGGCTCGCGAAGGCCCGGCTCGCGAAGTACCCGCGCCGCCCTCGGCGCGTGGCGCTGTGGGGCGGTCCCGTTCGGACGCCACGCGCCGAGGGCGGCGCGGGTACTTCGCGTGCCGGGCCGACAGCCTGCCGCGCCGTCCTCACCGGACGCGCACGTTCGCGCGCCGCAGCAGCCAGGCGCTCATCTGGCCGCAGTCGTCGTTGCCGCAGAGGCCGTCGGGCGCCGGTCGGTAGAAGTCCCGCAGGATGCGGCGGACGACCGCCTCGCCCTTCTCGGGACGCCCCACCAGGCGGTAGAGGTCCGCCACGTGGTGGCACGGTTCGTTGCCGTGCGAATAGTCGCCGATCAGGCCCGTGATGTCCTGGCCGTAGTGGCGCGGCGACTGCGGGTAGAGCGTCCCGGCGAAGAAGGCGTCCAGCCGCCGCTCGAAGGCCTCCCGCCCCCCCATCGCGCCGATCAGCCATTCGGGGCGGTGCAGGACGTGCCAGGCATACTGCAGGGCGCTGGCCTCCGTGTAGTCCGGCGTCGCGGCCGC
Organism: Clostridiales bacterium CCNA10; assembly: GCA_963618935.1. Taxonomy (GTDB): domain Bacteria; phylum Verrucomicrobiota; class Kiritimatiellia; order RFP12; family UBA1067; genus RUG572. The sequence continues at coordinate 8,871 of CAVEVC010000148.1, forward strand.
GTCCGCCGGGTCGAAGGGCGTGCGCCAGTTCCCCTTCGTGTCGCGCCCCCGGAAGCACAGCGTCGCGCGGTCGAAGAGGTTCGTGAAGTTCCAGCTCCGCCGCTCGAAGAACGCCGCGTCCGCGTCCTTTCCGAGCGCGCGGGCGAAGCGGGCCGCCTGGTCGTCGTCATACGAGCACTCCAGCGTGCGGGACACGCTCTCGCGCTTCACCACGTCGAACGGGAAATACCCGTACCGGTCGTAGACCGTCCAGTCCGTCCGGCGCGGATAGACCTTTCCCGCGCCGGGGCGCGCCTCGTCCGTGAGCGTCGCCCGCACGGCGGCGTAGGCCTTCTCCGCGTCGAAGCCCCGGAATCCGTGCAGGTAGGCGCCCACGATCACCGGAACCGCATGGGAGCCGATCATGCCGTTCGTCTCGCGTCCCCACAGTTCCCAGCGCGGCAGATAGCCCCACCGGTCGTAGTGGTCGAGAAGCGACCCGACGAACGCATCCACGAGCTCCGGCACCAGCTGCTCGTAGAGCGGATGGGCGTCCCGGAACGTGTCCCACAGCGAGAACGTCGAATAGCGCGGCGGCTCGTCCACGTCCGAAATCACGTTGGGCTGGATCAGCAGATGGTAGACGCCCGTGAGCGCGGCCTTCCGTTCGCCGGGGCCCAGGCCCGAGACGTCCAGGCGCGCCAGGTACGTCTCCCACTCCGCGCGCGTCTCGGCCACGCGCCGGTCGAAGGGCACGGCGCACTCCGCCTCGAAGTTCTTCCGGGCGCCTTCGGCCGAACGGGACGAGAGCGCGATCCTGACCTCGGCCCGCGTGCCGGGCGGGAAGTCGGCGACGAAGCGCGGCCCCTTGTCGCCCGCCCGGCGCGGCAGTTCGCGCAGCGCGGCCGGCGCGGGGGCCAGATCCACGACATACCCGATGTCGCGCGGCGCGAAGACCTCCGAATGGCTGAAGCCCTCCAGCCGGTTCGCCGCCACGCGCACGACGCGGCAGGTGGTCGTCAAAAGCGGCAGATACTCCTTCTGCCGGTAGAGCCCGTAGGGGAAGTCGAAGAAGAGCCCGCACGGCTTCCCCGCCGGAAAGGAAATGCGGTAGTGGGCCAGACGACGCCCGGCGGCGATCTCGACGCGCGTCCCGTCCGCAAGCCGCACGTCGTAGAGGCCCAGGCCCGCCCTTTCGTCGCGCTTGTCGAAGGGCGCCGCGACGTCCGTCGGCACGGGCGGCAGGTCTCCCGTGAACGGCAGGAAGGCGACGTCGCCAAGCCCGGCCTGGCCGGTCCCGTTGAGATGCGTCTGCGAGAACCGCCGGATGGCCCGGTCGTCCCCGGCATAGCCCGAACAGTAGCGCCAGCTCCCGTTTCCCGTGTCGGGCGACGGCTGGACCAGGCCGAAGGGACGGCACGGCCCCGGGAACGCATGCCCCGTCCCGACCGTCCCGATCATCGGATCGACGTCGTCGGCCAAATCGCCCCGCACAGCCGAAGCGGCGGCGACCGCCGCCAGCATCCCCCACCCGATCAGAGATTTCAGAACCATGGCGAAGCGCCTCATCGGGCGAATCCGAGCACGTCGCGCATGTCGTACTTGCCGGGCCTCCGTCCGACCGCCCAGAGGGCGGCGCGCAGGGCGCCCGCCGCAAACGCCTCGCGGCTCTGCGCGCGGTGCGTGATCTCGACGCGCTCCACGTCGCCCGCGAACATCACGGTGTGGTCGCCGACGACGGAGCCGCCGCGCAGGGCGTGGAGGGCGATCTCGCCCGCCGGGCGCTCGCCGACGAGCCCCTGGCGTCCGTAGCACGCCACGTCGGCCAGCTTCACGCCGCGCCCCTCGGCGGCGGCGTTCGCGAGCATGAGGGCCGTCCCGGAGGGGGCGTCCTTCTTGTGGCGGTGGTGCATCTCGACGACTTCGACGTCGTACTGCGGACCCAGCACGGCGGCGGCCTGGCGCACGAGCGCGAGGAGCAGGTTGACGCCGAGCGAGTAGTTGGCGGCCTGGACGACCGGGATCTTCGCCGTGCAGGCGTCCACGCGGGCCTGTTCGCCGGGCGTGAGGCCCGTCGTGCCGATGACGTAGGCGAGGCCCTGGGCGGCGGCCTTCTCGACGTTCGGCGCCACGGCGGCGTGGAACGAGAAGTCCACCACGGCCTCGGTCCCCTCCGGCCACGTCGCGTCGTAGCCGTCCGCGACGTCGATCTGCGCGGCGACCGAGAGGGCCGGGTCCGCCTCGGCCAGCTTCACGAGCATCTGCCCCATGCGCCCTGCGGCGCCCAGAATCGCGACCTTCATGCGTTTCGTCCTTTCGTCCCGGCGGTTGCGCTACACGAGCCCCAGCGCGGCGAGCGTCGCGCGCATCTGCCCGCGCTTCTCGGGCGTCGTCTCGCAGAGCGGCAGACGGAAGACGGGGGCGATCTTCTTCATCATCGCAAGCGCCTCCTTGACCATGATCGGGTTCGTGTCGATGAAGAGGTCGTGGAAGAGGGGGTAGTACTTCAAGTGCAGCGCACGCGCCGCCGCCATGTCCCCGGCGAGGGCCGTGCGCACGAAGTCGCCCATCTCCTTCGGGATGACGTTCGAGGCGACGGAGATGACGCCGGAGGCGCCGACGCTGACCATCGGCAGCAGGAGGGAATCGTCGCCGGAAAGCACCGTGAAGTCCGGGCAGCGCGCCTTGATCGCGCTCACGCGGTCCACGCTGCCGGCGGCCTCCTTGATCGCGACGACGTTCGGGTGGCGCGCCAGGCGCGCCACGACGTCGAGCGGGATCTCGCGCCCGCTGCGGCCCGGCACGTTGTAGAGGACGATCGGGAGGCCCAGGTCGGCGACCGTCGCGAAGTGGCGGTAGAGGCCCTCGGCGTTCGGCTTGTTGTAGTAGGGCGTGACCTGGAGCGAGGCGTCCGCCCCCCCGGCGGCGATGGCCGCGCGCGTGAGGGAGATGGCCTCCGCCGTGGAGTTGGCGCCCGTCCCGGCGACGATCTTCACGCGGCCCGCCGCGAACGCGATCGTCTTCTCGATGACCTTGTGGTGCTCCTCGTGCGAGAGGGTGGGCGACTCGCCGCTCGTCCCGACGGCGCAGATGCCCTCCACGCCGTTCTCGCACTGCCAGTCCACAAACGCCTTCAGCGCGCCGTAGTCGACGTTGTCGTTCGCGTCAAACGGCGTCACCATCGCCGTGATCGTACCTTGAAGCTTCAGCATGCCTGTCTCCTTTGCATCGGGCGGCTAGTATACCATAAGCGTGAGCCGGGGATCAGCGGAAGAATCGGTCCCGCTGGCGCCGAAGCCGGTCGAGAAGCCCCGTGGGGCGCGATGGCTTCGGCTGGGGCGGCCTGGGGGGCTGGAAGACCTGCTTGCGCGGCATCGGCGCGAGGGTCCTCCGGTGGAGTTCCTCCGCGCTCTCGATGTGCAGAATCTCCGCGCACACGTCGCCGACGCGGGCGTTGAGCAGCTCGTGGAAGTCGTCGAGCGGGTAGAGGACCCCGCAGTTGATCTGGTAGATGCCGCGCCGGACGCTGGGGATGCGCCGCCGCTCCTTCACGCCGAAGCCGAACCGGTACACGCGCTCCCGCAGCTTGCAGACCTCGAACCGGTCGAAGCGCGCGTCGTCCATCGGCAGGGCCGCGTCCTCCGAGACGAAGAGCGCGCGCATCCCCGGCTCCAGATACCCCCGGAAGACGCACAGGCGCCATGTGCGCCCGCCGCCCCCCGCGACCGTCACCATCGCGTAGCGCTCGTTCGCCTTCGGAACGTCGAAGGAATGCACGACCTTCACGACGCACGCCAGCGGCAGCCCCACCGGCTTCACGTCGCCGTCACCGGACCGCAGCCGGTCCAGCAGGGCGATCGCCGCCAGCTCCTCCGGCGACTTCGGCGGCTTCGGCGGCTTTTCCGGCTTCGCCGCCCCGTCGTCCTTCACGCCGTCGTCCACATCCTCGTCACGCATCTCCATGTCCAATCTCCTTTATCTGAAGCATTCCGCGTCCCCTCCGCCAACGCCCTGGACAAGAGTATACCACACTCGACGGCAGATTGTGCAGCACATCCCGCGTTGGCTGACCGAGAAGACGGCCAACGCGCACGGCGTGGGCGCCCGGAGGTTCTCCGAGACGAGCCACTTCGTCATGCTCATGCTGGGGCACCTGTCCCACGCGTCGTGCCTGACGGAGATATGCGACGACGCCTCGCCGGACGCCGGCCGGCCCAGGCTCGTGCGCAACGCGACGCCCGGGAAGCGCAACGCGTTCTCGCACGCGAACAGGCCCCGCCCCGCCGAGGTGGCCGAGGAGGGTTGCTGGGCGACGGCGGCGCGGGTACAATGCGTGCCGAGCCTCGTTCACACATCACGCGCCAGGCCTTCAGTAAGCGAAAGGCGGAACCCGAAGTGGATCTCCGGCCGTGCCCCCGCCGACAGCCGCTGCGCATCGCCAGATCGCCGATCACGCCACGCCGACCACACCCTATGGAACGGCCGGACTCAGGCCTCCGTGCGGTGCGAACGGAGCAGGGCGATTTCGGCGCGGTAGCCGTCGAGGTCGCAGGGCGTCTCCAGGTAGAACGGCAAATCGCGCAGGAGCGGGTGGTTGACCACGCGCACGAGGGCGTCGAGGCCGATCTTGCCCTTTCCAATGCAGGCGTGGCGGTCCTTGTGCGCACCAAGGGCGTTGAGCGAGTCGTTGAGGTGGATGGCCCGAAGGAACGGCAGCCCCACCACGCGGTCGAACTGCGCAAGCACGCCGTCAAGGTCGCCCGCGATGTCGTAGCCGCCGTCCCACACGTGGCAGGTGTCGAGGCAGACGCCCAGCGGGAGCTGGGAGAGAGGGGCATCGAGCTGTTGGGCCGTCGCGTCCAGAATCGCGCGGATTTCCTCGAACGTGCGCCCGACCTCGCTGCCCTTCCCGGCCATCGTCTCCAGGAGGACCGTCGTGTGGAGCGCCCCGTCCGGCACGCGCCGCCGGACATCCGCGAGGACGCGCGCAAGCTGGGAGGAGATGAGCGCAATGCCCTTCTCCGCGCCCTGCCCGACGTGGCTGCCGGGGTGGAAGTTGTAGAGCGCGCCCGGCGCCGCCTCCAGCCGCAGCAGGTCGTCCGCCATCGTCGACTCGGCGAACGCGCGCACGCGCGCCTCCGCGCCGGCCGCGTTCAGCGTGTAGGGCGCGTGGGCGAGGAGGGGGCCGAGGCCGTGTTCGGCGGCGAAGGCGCCGAACGCGCGCACGTCCGCGCGGTCGAGCGGACGCGCCGCGCCGCCGCGCGGGTTGCGCGTGAAGAACTGGAACACGTTCGCGCCGATCGACACGGCGGTCTGCCCCATCGCGAGATAGCCGCCCGCGCTTGAAAGATGGCATCCAATCCTGAACATCAGCCCACCACCAATTCCTCTTTTGGGAAGCGGATGCGGCTCGGCGCCGCGTCCTGCCCCCCGATCAGAAAGACGACCGCCAGCGCCCCGAGGCGCCCGCAGAACATGCAGACCATGACCACGGCGCGTCCGACGGGGGAGAGCGCCTCCGTCGTCGCGCCGCAGCTCAGGCCCGTCGTCGACACGGCCGAGACCGTCTCGAAGAGGAGCGCCTCGAACGGCACGGCCTCCCCGCCCCGGCTCTCGCTCACGAGCAGCGCGGCCATGCCGAGGACGACGAGGAGGGCAAGGACCGTGACGATGACGATGGCCTCGCGCACGACGGTCTCGGGCACGGTGCGCCGGAAGAGCGTCACCGCGCCCCGCCCCCGGCAGATCGCGAGGATCGAGAGCACGAAGACCGCGCACGTCGTCACCTTGACGCCCCCGCCGGCGCCGCCCGGCGCCGCGCCGACGAACATGAGCACCGCCGAGATGAACCGCGTCACGGGGCGCAGCTCGTGGACGGGGACGACGGTGAACCCGCACGTGCGCGGCGTGAGCGCCTGGAAGACGCCCACCCCCAGCTTCTCAGGCAGGGAATACGGCTCCAGCGCGCCGTTCCATTCCGCCGCGAAGACGCAGACGAGCGCGACGGCGACGAGGACGAGCGACCCCAGCAGCACCACGCGCGCGTGGAAGGAGAGGCGTCCGCGCGCGACGAGGTTGCGCCGCCAGAACTGGATCGTGCAGAGGTTGTAGAGGACGAGGAAGCCGAGCCCGCCCAGCGTCAGGAGCCCCCCCATCGTCAGGAGCGCGAGCGGATGGCGCTGGAAGACCGCGAGCGAGCCGGGGTCGAGCGAGAAGCCCGCGTTGCAGAACGCCATGACCGCGTAGAAGTAGCAGCGGAACCAGGACTGCCCCGGCACGGCCGCGTGGAGCGCGCACATGCCCGCCAGCTCGATCGCCGCCATGGAGAGGACCACCCAGAGGACCAGCCCCCGCCAGCCCCGCACGCCCTTCACGCCGTAGGCGTTCGTGATCGAGAACTCGTTCGCGAGGGACAGCCGCCGCCCGATGACGACGAGGAAGAACGTCCCCACCGTCATCGTCCCCAGGCATCCCAGCTGCACGAGGACGAGCAGCACGCCGTGCCCGAAGCGGGAGAGCGCGGACCCGACGTCGATGACGGAAAGCCCCGTGATGCAGACGGCGGAACACGCCGTGAAGAGCGCGTCGCCCGGCTTCATCCACGTATGCGAGGCGGACGAGACGGGCAGGACGAGGAGGCCGGCCCCCGCAAGGATCGCGCCGAGATACCCCAGCACGATCAGGAGGCGGGGCTTCACTTCGCCTCCCTGGCGCGCCTCCACCGCTCGCCGAAGCAGGTCTCCTTCAGCCAGACCGCCCAGATGCTGACCTCGTAGAGGATGCAGAGCGGCAGGGCCATCACGATCTGGCTCATCGGGTCCGGCGGCGTGAGCACCATCCCCAGGAAGAACGCGATCACGATCGCGAACTTGCGCCAGCGGCGGAGCGTGTCGGACGAGATGACGCCCAGCCACCCCAGCACGAAGAGGATCAGCGGAATCTGGAAGACGAGCCCGAACGCGAGGACGAGCTTCAGGATCAACGGCACGTAGTCCTCGATCTGCACCTGCGTGACGGAGAGGCCGACCCATTCGTTGACGAGGTCGAAGAAGCTCACCACGTTCGGCGCGAGCTGCCCGAAGGCAAAGCCCACCCCGAAGCCGAAGAACACCGTGCCCGCGATGAGGAAGAAGAGGATCGCCACCTTCTCGCGCTTCGTGAGCGCAGGGAAGATGAAGCGCAGCGCGAAGTACATCACGAACGGGAAGCTGAGCGCCGTGCCGCCCCAGAGGGCGATGGACATGATCTGGCTGAAACCGCCCGTGATGTTGAGGCTCACGATCTCGATGCGCCCGGCCTTGACGAGGGCGTCCGCCGGGGCCTTGAGCCAGCGGAGAACCGTCGGCGAGAAGCAGCCGGCGACGATGCAGCAGACGGCCCAGGCGAGGCCGGCGTTGATCAGGCAGGCGCGGAGCGCGACGATGTGTTCGAAAAACGGACGCGGCGGGTCGTTGTACTCGTCGGGGTTCTTCAGGAGCGGACGCACCTTCATGCCTGCCTGCCCTTGCCCTTCTTCTGCTGCTTGCCGTCCGCAGCCGTCGTCACGGTGATCTTGATCGCGTAGGGGTCGGCCTTCGGCTTCCCGGACGCGGGCGGCGGCTCGGCGGCGGATTCGGCCGCCGGGGGCACGGGCTCGGTGGACGCCGCGGCCTCGGCGTCGTTCTGGTAGTGCGTCTCGTCGTAGAACTCGTGCCCGGGATAGGGATTGCCCTCGCCGTAGTAGTCGGCCTCGGCCGCCGCGCGGTCCTCGCCGTCGCCGGCGGGCGCGCCGTCCGATGGCGGCGTGGAGGCCGCCGCGTCCTTCGGCGCCTCGGCGTCGTCGGTCTTCACGGCGTCCTCGACCGTGCTTCGGATTTCCTCGTCCATGGAGAGGATCTGGCGCTTGAACTCGTCGGCCGCGCGCCGCAGCTGCGCCATGACCTGCCCGAGCTTGCGCGCCGCAGAGGGGAGGTTCTTCGGGCCGACCACGATAAGAATGACACCGAGCAGGACAAGCCACTCGGTGCCTCCGACGGAATCGAAGATGAACGCGAATGCCATCTCGCAGACCGTTGCGGACCAGGAGCTACTTGTGCTGGAACACGGCGAACTCGCCGCGGCGGTTCTTCGCCCACGCGCTCTCGTCATGGCCGACGACGGCCGGCTTCTCCTCGCCGTAGCTCTTCGTCTGGATGCGGTTCGGCGCGATGCCGAGCGATTCGAGATAGGCGCGGATCGACGTGGCGCGGAGGTCGCCGAGCGAGAGGTTGTACTCGTTCGAGCCGCGCTCGTCGCAGTTGCCCTCGACGATCACGACGCGGCCGGGCTTGGCCTGGAGGTGCGCGGCCACGGCCTCGATCTTGGCCATCTCGCCGGACGGAAGGGCCGAGGCGTCGAAGGCGAAGTAGACCGGCGCGAAGTCGACGTCCGTGCAGCGCGCGTAGTTCGCGTCCTGGTCGAACGGCACGTTGCCGATCGCGGCCGCCAGCGACGTCGTGTCGGCGTTCGCCGTGTCGACGGCGGAGGCCGCGCCCGGATCCGTCGCGACGTCCGTGCCCAGCGCCGCCCCGCCGTCGTCCGTGCCGACGTCGGCCGCAACGGCCTCGTCCCCCGTGCCGGCCGCCGCCTCGTCGTCGTACTTGCAGCCCGCCACCGCGAACGCGAGCGCCCCGCACATCGCAATCGCCTTCATCATGGAACACTTCATCTTCTTGACTCCTTGGTTAAACTGATGGTGAAATTCCTGTTTGCGTCCGTGCGCAACATCATACAGGATATGCGGACGAAAGGCAAGCCGAAACAGAGGGGAATTTACCCGCGCGGCGTCATTTGACGCGGCCGTCGAGCCGGCTGTCGGGCGAGACGGCCCGCCCGGCCCGGACATCCTCTTCGCGGAAGACGGCGAGCAGGATGCCGCGCCTGCCCAGGCGGTCGCTGTCGTCGTAGACGACGGCGATGCGCCCGTCGGCAAGCTGCTGGCCGTCCGGGTAGGAACTCGGCAGGCCCTCGCCGAGGCAGAGGGCGTGCGGCCACGTCCGCCCATCGTCGTCCGAAAGATACGCCGTCATGTTCTTGCGGCCCTCGTCCTTGCCGCCGCGTCCGTTCTTGACGAAGAGAAGGCTGCCCGAGGCAAGGCGCGTGACGAAGAAGCGCGAGGACGTGTGCTTGAGGACGGATGGACGGGACGCGCCCCACGTACGCCCGCCGTCCGCCGATTCGGCCTCCCAGATGCCGTCGGGCCCGTCCTTCACGCGCATGTAGCAGCGAAGCCGTCCGTCGCGAAGCTCGACAAGCTGGTGCTCGTCGAAGAGGCGCCGCGCGCGGGGGAGCGTGGCGCCGCCCCGTTCGGCGAACGTCTTCCCGCCGTCCGCGCTCGCGACGACGCAGGCGCTCGGCGCCTCATACCAGTGGGCGACCGGCAGCAGCCACGTGCCGTCCGCCAGGACGGTCGGCTTGCACATCATGACGCCGCGGGCGACGTCCCGCACCTCAGGCGGAGCGGCCGGCGCGTTTTCGGCGTCGAGCTCGGCCATCACGAGGCGGTCGCGCTTCGGGTCCGCCGCGCATCCGGAATAGGCGTCCGGCGATTCCGCCGCGAGCGGCGCGACGCGCTCGCTCCACGTCCAGCGCAGACGGCCGTCCGGCGCGATCCAGACCTCGGGGTCGAACGCGCGCACGGGGCCAGCCCCGTCCGGGTCGGCGACGAGGACTTCTTCCCATGTCTTCCCGCCGTCCGCGCTCGTCGCGAGGACGACGTAGTTGTTCGAGTCCTCTCCCGCCGTCGGCCCGCCATACCACGTACACCACATCCGGCCGTTCTTCGCGGACACGGCGAGCGAGGGAATCCCCTCATGGCGACGGGTGGACCGCGCGTGCGCGGCATCCGGCGGCCTCGGGACCGTCCGCCTTTGCGGAGGGCGGGCGTCCATCAGCCCCGGATAGTCCGGGCCGCCCGCCGCCACGTAGCCGCGCGACTCGCCGCGCGCCGACGGCGACACCCAGAACGAGTAGAGCGTGGCGTTGCAGAGATGGAACCGGATGCGGACGCCCCGCGCGCCGAGCGCGGAGAGGTCGCCGCCGGCGAACGTCAGTTCCGTCTTCGTCGCATCTTTCCCCGCCATCGCCCTGCAGTCGGCGCGCGCGAAGCCGGGGACGGGCTTCCCGTCCTCGCCGATCACCTCAGCCGCGACCGACCCGAACCGGCATTCCGCGTTCACGAAGAGGTGCTTCCCCGTGAAGGCGACGGGCTTCGTCTCGAGCGTCCCCTTCCCGTCGGCGACCATCCCGGCGAAGCCGTCGCGCCGGAGCGAGGCCACGCCGATCGAGCCGTTGGAATACATGCCGTTGCGCGGCCAGCGACGCCCCTGGAACTGCTTCCCGACGCGCGTGCCGTCGCCGCGAAGCCCCGAGTAGCAGAACCACAGGCGCTCGTCGCGGATGAAGCAGATGCCGCCGACGGGGCTCAGGTAGCCCGAATCCCACTTGCCCGAGCCGAGGCCCGACGGCGCGATGTCGGCCTCCTTGCGCGGCACGAACGTCTTGCCGTCGCGCGAGAAGCAGAAGTGGAGGCCCGTCTGCTTCGGCATGCCGACCTTCTCGAAGTCCGCGTTGTCGCCCGGCGTGCCGTAGAGGACTTCCATCACGCCGAGCATGAGCGACTCGTAGGCGACGGCGTTGAAGCTGTAGAGGGACGAGCGTTCGCAGATGCCGGTCGCCGCCAGCCACTTCTCCGGGACGGGGGCCGCCGCCTCGCCCTTGCCGTCCGTCCAGCGCCAGCGGCAGGCCGGGCCGCCGAACGTCTTGGACGCGAAATACCGGCGACGGCGGTCCGGCCAGCCGTCCCGCAGGGAGAACACCCAGTTGCGGCGGAACGGATCGTAGTAGGAGGTGGAGCGGTCGCCCGACCAGCCGGCCAGGCCGAGGCTGTCGAAGTGGATGCCGTCCTTCGACGCGAACAGCCTGTCCTTCGTGAGAGCGCCCGGTTCGCTGACGTGGAGCTTCCACGCCGCGTACGGGTTCTCCGCCGCGTAGTCCGGCGTGACGCACCAGCTGTCGATCGTGTCCTTCTCGAAGATCCGGTTCGTGCCCGGCGCGATGCCGAGGTCGGGGTACGTCCACGTCCGCCCGTCCGACGACTCGGCGTAGCAGATGTCGCCGAGCCAGTCCGCCTGGTACCAGAGGCGGAACTTCCGGCGCGTCGGGTCCCACCAGAGGCCGCCGTCCGTGGCCGCCGTCAGGTTGACGGGCTCGCCGCCGCCGCCCGACGAGCCGTCCGTCGTGCGAGGCGCGGCGCCGCCCCCCGGCCAGACGATCGGGGCCTCCTCCTTGACGGGACGGTTCCAGTGGCGGACGATTCCGTTCGTCGAGGCAATCAGCGCGTCGTCGACGAACAGCTGCCGCCCGACGTCGATGTCCACCGCCCCGGACGGCCCCGCCGACGCGGCCCCCACAGCAAACGCCGTCGCCCAAACGGGAAACAGCCGAAGACCCCTTGGTTTCATCTTCTCCATTCCTTTCTTCCCCATCACTTCGGCAGTATACCACAAAACCGCGCGCTCTTCACTTCTGTGCTGGAAAACCGATTATGCGGAAGAACGTTCCGCCGAAATGTCCCGCAGCAACTGCGCGGCCCGGGCATAGTTCACAAACCGCCCGCCGCCTTTCAGCGGCCAGTCCGTACCCGAATAGATGACGTTGCAGGAGGCGACTTCATCCACGCAGCGCCGAATCTTCTCCATGTTCTTCCCGAACGAGCTGTCGGGCGTCATCGCCCCCTTCACCTCCAGGAGGTGCAGTTTCCGGTTCTGCTCGACGACCAGATCCACTTCGATGCCGCCGTTGTCGCGAATGTAGTAGAACTCCTGCCGAAACTGGAAATTGAGCTTCGTCTTCAGCAGATCCAAAACGACCAGGTTCTCGAAAAGGCCGCCAAACAGCGGATCTCGCCCAACCTGCGCAGGATTCGTGATGCCGAGCAGATACGCCGCCAAGCCCACGTCCGTGAAATAGACCTTCGGCGACTTCACAAGCCGTTTGCCGAAATTCCGGTAGTAAGGGTGCAGCCGCACAATGACATAGCTCGCCTCAAGGACGGACATCCACCGCTTCAGCGTCTTGGCGTCCACTCCGATGTCGTCGGAAAGGGACTGGAAGTTCACGACCTGCCCGACACGTCCCGCCAGAAGCCGAACGAACGTCTCAAATGCCGTCTGGTTCTCGACCTGAACGAGTTGACGGACATCGCGCTCGACGTACGTGCGGTAATACTCCTCGTTCGCCGTCGTCGGGTCAAGGCCGTCCGAATAGAC
>CAVEVC010000149.1:0-7164 GCA_963618935.1 Clostridiales bacterium CCNA10
GGGCTGCTCGGCACGGTGCTCGGCATGTTCCAGGCGTTCGGCGGCATCGCGAGCGACATCGCGGCGAACGCGAAGCCCGTCGTGCTCGCCGCCGGCGTCTCGCAGGCCATCATCACGACGGTGTTCGGCCTCGTCATCGCCATCCCGTGCCTCGCGTGCCATGCGTTCCTGCGCCGCCGCGCGGCGAAGCGCATCGCCGGCCTTGAGACGCTGGCGGTCATCCTGCGAAAGGCGTTCTGATGAACTTCCGCCGCACGACCCGCAGCCATGCGCCGGCGCTGCAGATGGCGTCCCTGATGGACGTCATCTTCCTGCTGCTGTGCTTCTTCGTGACCTCCAGCGTGTTCTCCCAGTGGGAGACCGAGGTCGCCATCGCCCTGCCCACCGCGAAGTCCGCGACGGTGCCGGGCCGGATGCCGGGCGAGATCATCCTGAACCTCAACGCGTCCGGCGACGTCACCGTGAACGGCAACCGGCTGTCGCTGGAGGACGTGACGGCGCGCCTCACGCGCATCGCGAAGCTCTATCCGGGGCAGCCCGTCGTGATCCGCGCCGACAAGACCGTCCCCTACGAGCGGCTCATGGGGCTGATCGACGCCTGCCGCGCGGCGGACGTGTGGAATTTCTCCCTGGCGACCCAGGACGAGGAGAGGAAATAGATGAAGACCAGTTTGCTCGCGTGTGTCGCGGCGCTCTCCCTCGCGGCCCTTCCCGTCGTGGCGTCCTCGCACTGGAACGGCGGGCGCACGGTGCCCGTCCACCGGCTCGCGCCGCGCGACGCGGAGGGCGATGCGGTGTCGCCCGCCGGCCGCCTCCCGCGCCCGATCTCCCTTGCGCAGACGTGCGGGCAGTGCCACGACGTCGCCTCGATGCACCGGGGCAGCCACTTCCGCACGGGGCTGGACGCGGGCGACGCGCCGGCCTCCGTCGCGGTCGAGCCCTGGTTCTGGGCGGACGAGCGGACGGGCACGGCGATCCCGCTCTCCCTGCACGGCCAGGCGGGCGCGCGGCGCCCGGGCGAGGTGGGGCTCTCCTGCTGGGAATGGACGAAGCTCTTTGGCCGCCACTTCCCCGGCGGCGGCATCGCGTGCGACACGAACGCGCTCAACGAGGTCGCGGGCGCGCGCCAGCGCTGGTTCGTGACGGGCGCGCTCGGCCCCAACTGCCTCGCGTGCCACCAGCAGGAGGGCTACGATTCGAGCGAGTGGGCGCGGCAGGTGCTGCGCGAGAACTGGCAGGGCGCCGCGACGGCGGCCTCCGGGCTCGCCGCCGTGGGCGGCATGAACGAGCGGCTGGAGGCCGCCTGGGCGGCGGCGGAGAACCCCGACGACCACCTCTTCAAGGTCCCCGAGAAGACGGTCTACGACCTTGCGAAGTTCGACGACAAGGGGCGCTGCGTCTTCAACGTGGGCCGGCCGAAGAACGAGAACTGCCTCGCGTGCCACGGCGTGTCGCAGAGGGGCGTGCCGTCCCACGCGATCGCGGGCGACGTGCATCTCCAGCGCGGGATGCGGTGCGTGGACTGCCACCAGAACGGGATGGACCACCGCGTGGCGACGAAGAGCTGCGCGTCCTGCCATGTGGAGAAGGACGGCGCGGGGCCCAGGCCGGTCCACGCCGGCATCCCGCTCGTCCACTTCCAGAAGCTCGCCTGCACGGTCTGCCACGCGGGCGTGACGGAGGGCGGGAAGCTGGCGCAGGTGCGCACGGCGCGCGCCAACCGCATCGGCGTCTACGGGCGCGCCCAGTGGGCGACGGACTGCCCGGCCATCCTGGAGCCCGTCTTCGTGCGGAACGCGCAGGGCGTCGTCGAGCCCCGCCGCATGATGTGGCCGAGCGGCTTCTACCGCGCGGCCGAAGGCGGCGCGCTGAAGCCGGTGCCGCCCGCCGAGGCCGCCGCGCTCGCGGGCGAGGCGTTCACGGTCGTCGACCGCGTCGAGGTGGCGCTCGCGCTCCTGAAGGAGACGGACGGCCCCGTGGGCGTGACGACGCTGCGCGACGACGGCGCGCTCGTCTACCGCACGCCCACGAATGACGTCCCCTACGTCGCGGCGGAGGACCGCTGCGCGGCCGAGTTCCGCAACCTGCTCGCCACGCTCTTCAACGCGCAGGTCGGCGTCTCGACGCAGAAGGTGGCGGCCTGCCGCGCGGGCAAGGTCTACACGATCGACGGCGCGGGCGGCGTGGCGGCGTGCGAGGGCGTGGCGGCCCCGGCGGACGCCTTCCCCGTCGGGACGCTCTCGGCGGACGGCACGGCGTTCGTGCCGATGCTCGACGCCTGGACGCTTGCGCAGTACGCGAAGGTCAAGGACGCCGACCGGCCGTTCACGGAGGAGATGGTGCGCCGGGCGCTCGTCCACGCCGGCAAGGACGTCCGCTACGTCGCGAACGGCCTCGTATTCTCCCTCGGCGCGGACGACGCGCTCGTCAGGACGCCGGGCGCGCCCGAGGCGCAGCCGGTCTCCTGGCCGGTCGGGCACGACGTGCGCGCGGCGCGGCAGGCGCGCGGCGCGGCGCCGGCCAAGTGCGCGGCGTGCCACACCGCCGACTCGGCGTTCTTCCTCGGGAAAATCGCGCCGGCGGGCCCGGTGCAGGAGGCCGCGGCGCCCGCCGTCTCCCAGGCCGAGCTGCTGGGGGTGGACGGCTTCTACTACGCGACGCTCGGGACGACGTTCGCGATGCGCCCGCTCTTCAAGGTGTTCCTCTGGACGGCCTTCGGCCTCCTCTGCCTCTTCGCGGCGGCGGCGATGGCCGTGGCGCTGAACCGGCTGGGGCGGTGGATCGCGGACAACTCGGACGACTTCATCTGGGGCTTCGCGAAGTGGATCGTCGACGTCGGCTTCGTCTGCTGCCTCGGCTACCTCGTCCTGTCGGGCGTCGTCGGCTGGCTCTGCGGGGCGATGACGGGCTGGTGGCTCGTCCTCCACATGGTCGCGGGCGGCGGCTTCGCGGCGGGCGTCGTCCTGATCGCGGGGATGCGCGCGGCGGAGCGCACGGAGAGGAGCCTCTGGACGGCCCTTGCATGGGCGTTCTGGACGCTCTTCGCGGCGGGGACGGTGTTCACGGCGGTGATGCCGATGATGACGGTGTTCGGCAGCCACGGGCAGGACGTGCTGCTGTGGAGCCACCGGTGCGTGGCGCTCGCCTTCGCGGCCGTGAGCGCGCTCGTGTGCGGGCTCTGTCTGAAGGGGGCCAAGCAGGGCACGAAGCGCTGACGTGAGGAAGTTCTCCCACAAGGCCATGGACACCGAGTTCTCGGTGTCCTTTGGCTTACATGAGGACGAGGCGCTGTGCGGCGCCGCGGCGGCGGCCTGCTTCGCCCGGATCGACGCGCTGGAGCTGCTGCTCACGCGCTTCAACGACACAAGCGACGTGGCGGTGATCCGGGGGCTCCCGGACGGCGGCGTGGCGACGGTGGCGCGCGAGACGATGGACGTCCTCGTGGCGAGCGCGCGGGTCTGCGCCGCGACGGGCGGCGCGTTCGACCCGACGGTGGAGCGGCGGAACTTCGCGGAGCTGACGCTCGACGTGGAGCACGTGCGCGTCGGCGTGCGGAAGGGCCCCGTCGCGCTCGACTTCGGCGGCATCGGCAAGGGCTACGCGCTCGACGCCTGCGCGGAGATCCTCCGCTCCGAGCAGTTCGGCCTCCACGACTGGCTGCTGGACGCCGGCTCCTCGACGCAGGTCGTCAGCGGCGGGCCGTGGGCGCTCGGCGTCGGGGGGCGCTGGAAGGGGCGCACGCGGCGGCCGACGGCGCTGCGCCTTTCGGACGGCGCCCTTTCGGGCAGCGGGTTCGAGGTGCGCGGCGAGCACATCTTCGACGTGCGGCGGGGCGGCCCCGCCGTGCGGTGGGCGCAGAGCTGGAGCCGGGCCCGGACGGGCGCGGTGGCCGACGCCCTCTCGACGGCCGCGCTCGCGCTCGACGCGCGGGAGCTGGAGGCGGCGTGCCGCGAGCTGGAGGCGGGCGCGCTCGTCGCGCGCGCGCAGCGGCCGTGGCTGGACCGCCTGCGGGACCCCCTGGCGGCGTTCGGCCGCATCCCTTGAGGCGCGCGCCGGAATATGGTATAGTTTCACGAGAGAAAGAGAGCACGACATGACGATCCGCTCGTATCTTGAGAAGTTTGCCCAGGAGACGCCGCAGGCCGCGGCAATCCGTTCCTTCGAGGCCGGGGGCTGGCATGTGCGCACGTGGGCGGACTTCCTCGCCGGCGTGCGCGCGGTCGCCGAGGCCTATGGCCCGCGCTTCGCGCTGCGCCCGCGCGACGAGAACGTCGCGCTCATGCTGCCGAACCGCCCCGAGTGGATGGAGGCCTACCTCGCCTGCAGCGGCGCGGGGGTGGGCGTGGTGCCGATCGACCCGAAGCTCCACAGCGCCGAGGTCGAATACATCCTGAAGGATTCCGGCGCCGCCGTCGTCACGACGGACCGGGCGCACCTCGACCTCATGCGGCTCATCGCCCCGAACCTGTCCGACCTGCGCGCCGTCGTGCTGGTGGACGGCGGCAGGGGCGCGTGCGAGCCCCTTGGCGACGTCCCCGTCTTCGACTACGCGGCGCTCAAGGCCGACCCCGAGACCGCCCGGCGGGCCGTCGGGCACGGGGCCTGGTACGGGACGCACGTCGCGCAGGAGGAGGACGTCGCCTCGATCATCTACACGTCGGGCACGACGGGCCGGCCGAAGGGCGCGATGCTCACGCACGCGAACTTCGTCGCGGACATCGGCGGCGCGCTGGAGGCGTTCGACGACATGACGGTGGACGGCAACGACACCCTCCTCGTCGTGCTGCCGCTCTTCCATGCGTTCTCCTTCTGCACGAACTTCGTCCTCGGCCTCGCCCGGGGCTGCCAGATGGCGTTCGTCCGCTCGCTCTACACGATCGGCGAGGACATCCGCGTGCTGCGGCCGACGATCGTGATGAGCGTGCCGCTCCTCGCGGAGAAGATGTACGACCGCATCGACGCGAAGATCCAGGCGTCGAAGAAGGCCCGCTTCCTGATGAAGGCCGGCCTGGGCTGCCTCGTGCGGCACAGCGTGCGCAAGGGGCTGGGCGGGCGCCTTCGGTTCATGATCGTGGGCGGCGCGCCGTGCCCGAAGCACGTCCTGGAGGGCTACCGCCGCCTCGGCATGCCGGTCCTGGAGGGCTACGGCCTCACGGAATGCTCGCCCGTCGTCTCCATCGCGGGGCCGAAGGTCGCGAAGATCGGCACGATCGGCCTCAAGCTCGCGAACATCGAGGTCCGCCTGGCGGACCCGAACGAGCAGGGCGTCGGCGAGCTGCAGGTCAGGGGCCCGATCACGATGAAGGGCTACTGGCACAACGAGGCGGCGACGGCGGAGGCGTTCGACGGCGACTGGCTCAAGACGGGCGACCTCGCCTCCATCGACGAGGGCGGGCTCATCTCGATTCGCGGACGCAAGAAGGCGCTCATCGTGAACCGCGAGGGCAAGAACGTCTACCCGGAGGAGGTGGAGGGCCGCATCGGGGCCGATCCGGTCGTGGCGGACTGCGTGGTGGTCGGCTACACGACGGGCGGCATCCCCGGCGAGAAGGTCGGCTGCGTCGTCCACCCGAACATGGACCTCCTCAAGGAGATGAACGGCGGCGTGGAGATGCCCTGGCCGGAGGCCGAGAAGATCGCGCAGAGCCGCGTCCACGCGCAGTGCCAGCACCTCGCGGACTACAAGCGCGTCCGCAAGGTCGTCGTCTCGAAGGAGCCGCTGGCGCGCACGTCCATCCAGAAGGTCCGCCGCGTGGCCTACAAGGGAACACTTGACGAATAGCGAATTGGCGAATAGCGAGGTGAACATGAAATTCAAGCCCTACCTGGTCGGACCCTTCCTCTTTGTCCTCTGCCTGCTCGCGCTCTTCGCCACCTGGGCGGCGATGGAGCCGGCGGCGCTGCACCGCGCCTTCGACGCGGGCGGCTATTCGCCGTTCGAGCTTGCGACGGTGCCGTTCTTCGCGGCCATCGTGCCGCTTGTGTGGTGGAAGTGCCCCTTCACGGGGTCGCCCCGCCGCCGGGCGCTTCTCTGCGCGGCCGTCTCCTGCGTGGCGGTCATGGCGGTCGTCAAGGAGCTGGACCTGCACGTCCTGGCGATGCGCGAACTCTTCCCCGACGTGATGAAGGCGAACGGCAGCGTCTACGGCCTCGTGAAGCCGAACGGCGCGGCGCTCACGGGCACGCCCTTCAAGATGCGCTTCCTCACGAACGCCGGGGCTCCGCTTGCGGCGAAGGCCGTCGTGGTGTTCTACTTCGGGGCGTTCTTCGGCGTCTTCGCGGCCCTGCTCGCGTACTTCTTCCCGAAGCTCGTGAGGGGCTTCTTCGCCCTTCATCCCGTCGCGTGGACGATGTGCTGCTTCGGCACGTCCGGCGTGATGGTGCAGCTCTGCGACCGCATGCCGGCCTGGATCCGCCATGCGCGCGGGCTCTCGAAGTCCAACGAGGTCGATTCGATCTCCTCCCTCTTCACGGCCCTGGAGGAGGGCGGCGAGATGATGATCGCCCTCTTCGCCCTCCTTGCGATCTACCAGGCGCACCGGATCTACCATTCCGAAGTCGAACCGCCGCCCGAAGACTGACGGGCGCGAAGCGTCCTGCGGTCCGGCCCTTCACCATCATTCCCGGTGGCGGTGAAGGGCGTATACTGTACCCACGCAGTCTCGGCGGAAGTTGTCTAGAAGACCCGGCGCGCGCTGTACCCGCGCCGCCCTCGGCGCGTGGCGTCCGAACGCGTTCCAATTGGGCCCGACGCGCGCTGTACCCGCGCCGCCCTCGGCGCGTGGCGTCCGAACGCGGGAGGGACGCAATTTGTTGCGACCGATTGGGCGGACAGGTCCGTCCCCAACATGCGGATGTCTCAGCCTCCGGCCGGTTAACACGGAGCACGCGGAGGCACGAGGACACTGAGAGTGGTTTTGAGACTGGTTTACGCACGGATTTATCCACGTTTGGGTCATAGGGAAGGATGCAGGGTACAGAACACACAGAAACGCCCTCCGGGCGTCACGGAAGAGGCTGGGAAAAGAGAGTGTGCTTCGCACAATCCGGCCACGCCTCCGCCCTGCATCGTTTCCGCCTTGTGCCGTTGGATTCGTGGACTGCATTTCAAATTATTCCGCACCATAATCTCACATGAAATGCCGAGGCGGTACATTATATTAA
>CAVEVC010000150.1:0-3995 GCA_963618935.1 Clostridiales bacterium CCNA10
CGCGAGGACCCCGTCTTCTACGACGGCGAGATGGACTGGGTGACGGACGGCGAGGCGCACGGCGTCGTCGCCTTCGTGCGCCGCCTCGGCGCGCGCCGGGTCTTCGTCGCCGCGAACCTCACGAACGCCCCCGCCACGTTCACGCCGGGCGCCCTGAAGCTCACGCCCCAGGCGAAGCGCCTCCTCGCGGAACGCTTCGAGATCCGCGCCGACGGCGCCTGCGCCGCCGGGCCCTACGGCTTCATCGCGGCCGAATTCTAGCCTTCTGGCGGACAAGGAGGGAACATGATCAAGGAGAAGTTCGATCTCACGGGCCGCTGGGCCTTCGTCACGGGCAGCGCGCGCGGCATCGGCCGCGCCCTCGCCGCGGGCCTCGCCGAGTTCGGCGCGAAGGTGGTCGTCCACGGCACGAAGCCGACGCCGCCGCTGGAGGAGTCGCTGGCCGCCGTGCGCGCCTGGTCGCCCGAATCGTTCGCGGTGACGGGCGACCTCGCCGAGGAGGGCGCGGCGGCGAGGCTCTTCGACGCGATGCGCGCGCGGGGCGTGGCGCCGGACATCGTCGTCTGCAACGCCTCCGTGCAGAAGAACGTCCCCTGGAACGAGATCTCCCAGGCGGACATGGCGTGGCAGATGCAGGTCAACTTCAACGCCACGCTCCAGGTCTTCCAGCTCGCCTACCCGCACATGAAGGCGCAGGGCTGGGGGCGCATGATCGCCGTCGGCAGCGTGCAGGAGCAGCGCCCGCACCCCCTCATGGCGGTCTACGCCGCCTCGAAGGGCGCGCAGGAGAACCTCGTGCGCAACCTCGCGCGCCAGGTCGCGAAGGAGGGCATCACGGTCAACAATCTCTGCCCGGGCGTGTTCGCGACGGACCGCAACCGCGAGGCGCTGGGCAACCCCGTCTACGCCGAGAAGGTCCTCGCCGCCATCCCCCTGCACGACTACGCGCGCCCCGAGGACGCCGCCGGCGCCGCCGTGCTGCTCGCCTCCGACGCGGGCCGCTACATCACGGGCACGACGATCCTGGTCGACGGCGGCCTCCGCCTGCCTGGCTGAGGGAGGAGGGCGCGCCGTGCGGGGTCTCGTTCTTCTGCTGGGCGCCGCCCTGCACGTCGCCGCCGCCTGGGCGGTGGCGGTGACGTTCCACGGCGGCGCCGGCCAGGTCGGCGGCAGTTCGGCGACCGTGCGCTCCGGCGCGTTCAAGGCGCTCGTCGACTGCGGCACGGCCTACGACGGCGGGAAGGCCGCCTGCGGCTTCCCGTTCGACCCAAAGGACTACGGCCACCTCTTCCTCACGCACGCCCACCAGGACCACGCGGGGCGCGTGCCGGAGCTCTTCAACGCCGGCTTCACGGGCACGGTGTGGACGACTGCGGCGACGCGCGACCTCCTCGCCGTCGCCTGGAAGTCCCAGATCATCTACGACGCCTGCGCGGAGCGCGACTGGCGCTGGACCCGGCGCGGCAAGAAGGCCGGCGTCCGCGTCCACTGGCGCGGCGCCTGCGAATGGGCGCAGAAGATCGCCTCCGGGAACCTGGGGACGTTCCGGGGGACCTTCGCCGGGCTCAAGGCCGCGCTGCGGACGACGCCGTTCTCCTCGGGCTACCCGGTCGCCTGCCGCACCTGCCAGGACCTGGAGCTGGAGGCGATGCTGCGCCACGTCCGCGCCGTCCCGTTCGACGAGCCCTTTGCGGCCGGGCCGCTCCAGGCGCTGTTCGCCCCCGTGAAGCACCTGCCCGGCGCCGCCTGCATCCGCCTGGAGGACGGCGCGGGCTCGGTCGTCTTCTCCGGCGACCTCGGCACCGTGCGCTCCCGCCTCGTGAAGGCGATCCCCCCCGCGCCGGCGGCGGACGCCGTCTTCCTCGAATCCACCTACGGCGACGCCGCCTACGGCACGCCCGAGGAGACGGAGCGCGACTACGCGCGCTTCCGCGAGGTGGTGGGGCGGACGGTGCGCGCGGGCGGCGTCGCCTGGATCCCCGCCTTCGCCCTCGACCGCTCTCAGCGCGTGCTGCTGGAGGTCAAGCGCGGCATGGACGAGGGCACGATTCCGCCCGAGACGCCCGTCTACCTCCCATCGCCGTCCGCGCGCGACTTCGCCGCGCTCTACATCGCCCACCCCGAGTGGTTCGACGTGCCGGACACGGCGGCGCTCGCCCCGCTCTTCAGGAAGACGCGCAAGACCTTCTCCCCGCACGCGAAGCTCAAGGCGGGGGCGATCCTCCTCACCACGTCCGGCATGATGGACGCGGGCTTCTCGCTGAAGTTCGTGCCGGACCTCCTGCCGCGCCCGACGACGTCCGTCTGCCTCGTCGGCTACCAGTCTCCCGGCTCCTGCGGCTTCCAGCTGAAGTCCATCGCCGAGGGGCGCGCGAAGAAGCAGGCGGTCGTCGTGCGCGACGGCGCGGCGCGGCGCGAAATCCCCGTTGCGGCCTCCGTGCATGTCTTCGGCTGCTTCGCGGGACACGGCGACGCGCGCGAGAACGACGCCTGGCTCGCGAACAACCACGCGGCGCGGATCTTCCTCGTCCACGGCGACAAGACGCGCCTCGCCGAACGCATCGAGGGCCTGCGCACGCGCCTCGGCGTCGCCGCCGAGGCCGCCGAGCCCAACCGCGAATACGAAATCCGGACAAACACGGAATACGACATCCGAAAGGAATAGGCTTCTCGCGGCCTGTGCGGGCGACGTGGCGGACCGGCGCAGCGTCTTCGAGGAGGCGCGCTGCGCGCGCACTCAGGGACACGCCGCGCCGCACGCAAGGACGCCGTGCCGCACTGATGGACGCCGCCGTGCCGCACTGATGGACGCCGCCGTGTCGCACTGATGGACGCCGCCGTGTCGCACTGAGGGACGCCGTGCGCGCGCGGGGGAGGTCGGGGCTAGATGCCGAGCCAGTTGAAGATGATGAGCGCGGTCTTGAACGCGATAGGCCCTGTGGCGAGCAGGAGCGCAAGCTCGCCATGCCACGGCAGAATCCGCCCGAGCCTGAAGCCAGGCCGGACCTTCCGCTTGCCGTCGTCGGCGCATGCCGCGCCGAGCGCCGCGCAGACCTCCATGGACTGTGGCATGACCATGCGGGGAGCATAGCACAGGACTGGCGCGGAAGCCATCTCAAGTTCAAGGCGTGCCCTATAGAGGCGGCAACAAAAGGGATTGACCGTGCGGGAGGGCGCGCGTCCTCGCGCGCCGCAAATACGGCGGCTGGGGACAGCCGCCCTCCCTGAGGAATCGACACAATGAATGGCCGAAGCAATAAGTTCAAGGCGTGGCTCAAGGACAAGGACACGTCGAAGGTCGCCTGCATTCCGATGGCCTTCACGCACAATCCCCGCGTCTGGCGTCTAAAAAGTCCCGCACAGGGCGTCCAAGCATGGGAGGATTGCGCCCCGTATGACCGAGGTCCTGTCCACGAAGCATTCTCGTTGATTCCGTGTGCGGCGCTCCACCCTCGGCGCATAACGTCCGAACGGGAGGGTCGCGCTTGTCGCGACCGAACGCACGGCGGACACGACAAGCGCGTCCCTCCCGCGCGGCCTGTCGCCCCGGCGCGGGGCGTCCGAACGGGCCCTACGCGCAACAGCGGCCCTGCGCGCGCTGTACCCGCGCCGCCCTCGGCGCGTGGCGTCCGAACGGAAGGGTCGCACTTGTCGCGACCGAGTCCCCGGCGCGCGCTGTACCCGCGCCGCCTCGGCGCGTGGCGTCCGAACGCCTACCCGACGCGCCGGAAGAGCCGCCCTCGCCACCGCCCCGCCGTCCGCGGCGTGACGGCGCGGGCGTACCGCGCGCGCCAGGAGGCGAGCATCGTCGCCTCCTCCACGCGCTTCGGGTCCAAGAGCGCGTCGATCCTCTCCAAGACGCGCGCCACGACGTCCGGCACGCCCGCCATCGCCTCCAGGTAGACGCCCCGCGCCCTCAGAATCGCCGTCTCCCGCTCCATCTCCCATCTTCCCCGTGCGTCCCCCGCCTCCCGTGCGTCCCCCGCCTCCCGTGC
>CAVEVC010000151.1:0-10797 GCA_963618935.1 Clostridiales bacterium CCNA10
CCCTTCACGTTCACGCAGGAGGCGAGGCCGTCGCCGTCGACGACGCCGCCCCGGAAGAAGACGTTGTAGTCGTGCCGCCGCACCCCGCAGCCGCGCCGTCCGTCGATGAGGAGGACGCACGCCATCGGCTTGACGGCGCGCAGGACGGCGTTCTTGTTCAGGTCGAACGAGCAGCGGTTCAGGACGCGGATCGGGGAGGAAATCAGGTACTCGCCGCGCGGCACGGTCAGGACGCCGGCGGGGGTCGCGTCGACGGCCCGCTGGAAGCGCGCCGTGTCGTCCACCTCGCCCGCAAGGCGCGGGAACTCGTCGAGCGAATGGTCTTTCCCGTCCCCGAACGCCCCTGGCGGCAGGCGGACGAGCTTGACGGACGCCACCTCGAAGCCGTGCGGCCTGTCGAGCGAATCCCGGCAGAGCCACGCGCCGTAGCAGAAGCGGATCGCGCGCAGCAGCTTTGGATCCGGCCGGTCGCCGTCCCGGACGGGCGGCAGGTGCCCCCAGTGGCTGAAATACGTCATTTCCGCGAACGGCAGGACCACGTCGCTCCACTCCGGGCCGATGGGCAGCCCCGAGCAGCCCCACACCCTGCGGTCGCTCTGGTGGAAGGTCACCTCCACGGCGTCGGTCTGCGGGTCGGTCGCGCGGATGCGGATCTTGAGCGCGCCGTCGAGGCCGAGCGCGGGGACGTCCGCGAAGCGCGCCGCGCCGTCCACGTCGAACCCGAACGACCGGGCGTCGGGCTTCCCGGCAAACTCCTTCGGCTTCGACGCGAAGACATACGGCGTCTTCGCGTCGGACGGCACGAGCTCGTATTCCTCCTCCTCCGCAGCGCCCCACGCGACGCCCGCGCACAGCATCAGGGCAATGTAGACACAGCCTTTCATCTTCTTTTTCATCTTCCTTTCCCTTCCCTTTCCGTTGCCTTCGTTTGATTTGTTCGGACCAGTCTACCAAAAGAGTGCCGCGCACCTCAAGGACGTGCTATACTTTCGTCCGCCATGGACTACGAGAACAGCAGCATCAAGGCCGTCGTCGTGCTGAGCGGCGGACAGGACAGCGCGACCTGCCTCGCGCTTGCCGTGAAGAAGTACGGCGCGGACCACGTCGCCGCCATCACGTTCCGATACGGACAGCGCCACCGCATCGAGACGACGTTCGCCCGCCGCCTCGCGAAGCGCTTCGGCGTCGCCGCCCACCGGGTCGTGTCGATGGACTTCTACCGGCGCCTCACGACGAACGCCCTGATGGACCCCGCCGCGAAGATCGAACGCCGCGCGGGCGCCCCCTGCCCCACGACCGTCGTCGAGGGCCGCAACGCGCTCTTCCTCCTCGCCGCCGGCGTGTGGGCGAAGTCCCTCGGCGCGAAGGTGCTCTACACCGGCGTCTCGCAGGCCGACTTCTCCGGCTACCCCGACTGCCGTCGCGTCTTCATCCGGGCCCAGCAGCGCATGATGCGCCTTGCGATGGCATGGCCCTTCCGGATCGTCACGCCGTTCATGGACATGTCGAAGGCGGACGAATGGGCGCTCGCCGCGGAGCTCGGCATCCTCGACGTCATCAAGAACGAGACCGTCACCTGCTACAACGGCGTGCCCGGGGCCGGCTGCGGCGCCTGCCCCTCGTGCATCCTCCGCACTCGCGGGCTCAGGGCGTTCGAGCGGCGGCGGGCAGAATGAGGCAGCGGTTGCCCGTGCCAAACTGGTCGACGAAGGCCTGCGTGCCGGCGCCGTAGGGCCTGCGCGCGTTGGACGTCTCCGAGACCGTGCCGAACTGCTGCCCCGCGCGGCCGATGAAGACGTTGTCCGTCATCGTCGGCATCGAGGAGGATCCGTCCCCGTTCTTCAGTCCGCTGCAGATCTGCACGAGCATGTCGCCCGAACAGCAGAAGGCGTTGCGCCGGATGACGTAGTTCTTCGCGCGGTTGTTCGAGCCAATGCCCCAGGACTTGATGTGCGCGCCCTCGTTGCGGTCGGGGCGCTGCTCGCAGAAGCCGATGCCCGCGTCGAACATGAGGTTGTCCTCGACGACGACGTTCTCCATGCGGCTTGCGTTGTCCTTCGCCCGCACCGTGAGGAAGTATTCGACGGAGTAGTTGCACTTCTCGAAGACGTTGTGCGCGTAGCGGACGTTCCTCTGGTCGTAGCGCTTCGCGCCGACGCTCTCCGGGATGCTGTACTGGTGCGTGACGCCTGCGTCGTAGACCTGCCAGGCGTAGCAGTTCGTCACCGTGTAGTTTTCGCAGCCGCCGTAGATCTCGACGGCGTTGCCGAGGCGCGTGGGGTAGTCGCGCCCGAAGATCGCCTCCGCCTGGATCGAGCCGCCGATCCAGCCGAACTCGCAGTTCGAGACGGTGAGGTCGCGGCACGTGCCCGCGCCGATGCCGTGGACGCCCACGTACTTGACGGCGACGTTGTCGATCGTCACGCCGCCCGCGCCGCCGACCGCGAAGCCGTGGCACCTCACGTTGAACTCGATCGATCGGAAGCGCTCGCCGGGGTTCTGCGCGCTGTAGAGGTAGAGCTTCCCCGTCCCCTTCTCGTAGTAGTCGTGCCAGAAGTGGAGGTCGCCGTCGAGGTCGCGGTAGGAGTTGAAGGGGCGGCCCGTGAACTTGTTGAAGCGCGCGCCCGTCTTCTTGTCCGTGCGGATCACGATCTTCGTCGCATGGCGCGCGCCGCCGTCGAAGACGAGCGTACCGACGTCGCGGCGGCCGATGTCGTAGGCCCAGACGTTCGGGTTCTCGGTGCGCGTCCACTTCGCGGGGACGGCGCCGTCCTCGGGCGAGCCGTAGATGCAGGGCTTGGGGCCCGTGCCGTAGGCCGTGTAGGTGACGCCGGGGGACGCCTTCACGGTGCCGCGGTAGATGCCGCCGCGCTCGAAGAGCACGTAGGAGCCGGGGGCGACCTTCTCCCGCGCGAGGCGCGCCGCCGTCCGCCACGCGGTCGCGGGCGTGCGCCCGTCGGCGTCGTCGCGGCCCGTCCGTTCGGAGAGGTAGTACGTCGGCGCGCCGGCGGGCACGGCGCGGTTCGGCGTCGCGCGGATCTCCGCGATGCGCGCGTCCGCCCGGGCGCGCAGCTCGCCCAGCGTCCGCTGCGCGGCGCAGGAGGCGGTGTTCGATTCAGGGCACGCGGCGGAGGCCGTCCAGGCGGCCGCCGTGCAGACAAGGGCGAGTAGATTTGCTTTCATGTGCGCCCAGTATACCAAATCGAAGGGCCGGATGCGAAGCTTTGGAAGATCGTGCCCACGCGCGACCGCTGGGCTAGTACACCAGCCGGTTCAGGAGCTCGGCGACGAGGCGGCCGGAGGCGAGGAGGCTCGCCTCGGAGATCTTGTCCATTGTGTCCTGCGGCGTGTGCCAGTAGTCGTTCAGGCCCCGCGCGCTGCCGTAGTCGAAGTCGATCAGCTCCAGCGCGGGATAGCCCGCCTCGTAGAAGGGCACATGGTCGTCCTTGACGGCGATGTCGTCGCGCAGGGCCACCTTGTCGGCCACGCCCGCCGCCTCGGCCGCCTTCAGGGCCTCGCGCCGCAGCGCGGGCGTCGCGTTCGCGGGGATCTCGATGTTGAGGTCGCGGTCGCCGAGCATGTCGAGGCAGATGGCGGCCTTCACCGTCCACTTCGCCGCCCGCACCCGCTCCAGCAGCCGCTTCGAGCCCTGGAAGCCGTCGCGCGGCATGTAGGCGATGCGGCATTCCTCCGCGTCCGTCCAGGCGAGGAGGATGTTCGCGCGCGGCTTCTCCGCCGCACGGCGCAGCACGCCCGCCAGCGCGACGAGGAGGCCGGACGTGGAGGCCCCGTCGTTGGCGCCCTCAAACCCCTTTCCGGCCTTGGGCGCCGTGTCGAAGTGCGAGATGAGGATGATCCACGGGGCGTTCGGGCCGGCGCCGGGGATCTCCAGGAGGACGTTCGCGAAATCGTGGACCTCATCGTAGATGGGCGCGCGGAACCGGTCGATCTCGGCCCGCGCCCCCGCGCGGACGCCCAGCCACGCGGCGGCGCGGAGCGCGCCGGGCGTGCCCGCGACGCGCGGCGTGCAGTCCCTCACAAGCCCCGCCGCCGTGTCGTAGGCGACCTTCGCGTCCGCCGCCGTGAACGCCAGGGGCCCCGCCCCCGCGCACAGCGCCAGCCCGCACGCCAGCAACGCCGCCAAGCCCTTCACCGCGTCCCCTCCCTCACACACGGACGATCCTTATCCCGTCAGTCCATCTTGACGCCGAGGAGCGCCAGGATCCGGTCGAGGTCGTCGTTGTCGATGAAGTCGATCTGGAGGACGCCCTTCACGTGCCGTCCGTTCGCGTGCGTGACGCCGCTCGTCAGGCGCACGGCGCAGCCGACGTGCTTGTGGATCTCCTCGGCGAGCTGGCGGCAGTAGGCCTCCGGGATGTCGGGGATGCCGGGGCGGCGCTCGACGGCGGGGGCGTGGAGGCGGGCGACGCGGCGTTCGAGCTCGCGCACCGTGATGCCGGGGACAGGGCGCCCCGTGCGCGGGTCGGCGAACGTCACGCACGCATCGGCGAGCTCGCGCACCTCGGCGGGGCTGTTGTATTTCGAGAGGACGCCCTGCAGCACCTTCGCGTGCCCGAGCGTGATCGCGCCCCGGCGCACGTAGTCGCGCACTTCGGCGGGAAGGTCCAGGAGGCCCACGAGGTTCGCGACGGACGAGCGGTTCTTCTTGCCCACGCGGCGCGCCACCTCGTCGTAGGTGAGGTTGAAGCGGGTCTTGAGTGCCTGGTAGCCCTCGGCCTCCTCGATGGGGTTGAGGTTGTCGCGCTGGAGGTTCTCGGTGATCGCCATCACGGCGGCCACGTCGTCCGCCACGTCCTTCAGGACGACGGGCACGAGCGCGAGGCCGGCCTCGATGGCGGCGCGCTGGCGGCGTTCGTCGCAGATGAGCTCGATCTTCCCGTCCGCGCGGCGGCGGCAGGTGAGCGGCTGGATGACGCCGTTCTCGCGGATGGACTCCACGAGGTCGTCCAGCTCCTCGCGGCGGAACTCGGTGCGCGGCTGGAACGGGCAGCGCACGATGTCCTGCGGCGGCACCTGCAGGACCTTCTCCGTCTCGGGGACCTCCGCCGCGGGGGCCGGCGCGGGGGCGGCGGCGGGCGGCGGCGGTTCGGCGGCCGCACCGGGGACGGCGGGCCGCGGCGCAGGCGCGATGAGCGCGTCGAGGCCGCCGCCGAGGCCGCGGCCCACGCGGCCCAGGCCGCCGTGCTTCTGCTGGGACTTCAGGGCCGCGCGGCTCGGCGGCTTCGGTCCTGCCGCCTTCTTGAGGAAGGGGTTTTCGGGCTTGGCGGATTTCTTCTGCGCGCTCATGGATACATCCCCGGAAGATTGAGCCCGGCGTTCTCTGGGAACCCGAACATCACGTTCATGTTCTGGAGGGCCTGGCCGGCCTGGCCCTTCATCAGGTTGTCGATGATCGAGACGACGCGGAGCTTCCCGACGCGCGGATCGACCGAGACGACGATCTCGCAGCGGTTCGTGCCGCGCACGCTCATCGTGCCCGTCGCCGCCGTCGAGGGCAGGACGCGCACGAAGGGGCTGTCCCTGTAGAACGCGCGGTAGAGGGCCAGCACGTCCTCCTCCGCGGCGTCCCGCGTCAGGTCGCCATAGAGGGTCGAGAGGATGCCGCGCGAAATGGGCAGCACCTGCGCGGTGAAGATGAGCCGCACGTCCTCGCCGCCCTGCAGGGAGAGCTCGCGCTCCACTTCGCAGACGTGCTGGTGGCCGCCCAGGCGGTAGGCGTTGACCTGCTCCAGTCGTTCGGGGAAGTGGAACTGGGGCTTCGCCTTCTTGCCCGCCCCCGAAACGCCGCTCTTGCAGTCGCAGACGAGGGAGCGCGGCGCGACGAGATGGCCCTTCAGGGCCGGGGCGAGGCCGAGGATGCAGCTCGTCGCGAAGCAGCCCGGGTTGCCGACGAGGCTGGCGCGCGCGATCTCCGCGCGGTGCAGTTCGGGGAGGCCGTAGACGTTCGTGCCGAGGAGCTCGGGGGAGAGGTGCGCGGGGTCCTTCCCGAGGCGCGTCGCGTAGTCGCGGTAGGCGTCGAGCGTCGTGAAGCGGAAGTCGCCGGAGTAGTCGATCACCTTGGCGCCCTTGGCGAGCTCGGCCTTCGCGTCCGCCATGCCCACGCGGTCCGGCGTCGCGAAGAAGACGACGTCGAACGGGCCCTGCGCGGCCGGGTCGTCCGCCGCGAGGATGGGGAGGTCGCAGTAGCCCGCGAGATGCGGGTAGACGTCCGAGATCCGCCTGCCCGCGTCGTCGCGCGCGACGAGCGCGCCGATTTCCGCGAAGGGATGGCGCAGGAGGAGGTCGATGATGCCGAGCCCACCATACCCGGTGGCGCCGACGACTTTTGCTCTGATTTTCTGGTTCATGGAAAGCTCTATTGTACCACAGCCGGAGGGAGAAGCCTAGCCGGGAAGGCGCGCGGGGCGCGCGTCTCGAAGACGGCGGCGGCAAGGAGAAGCGCGTGTCCGGCTGCCATGGCGTTCGTTCCTTTCATGCGTCAGTTCGCCGGCTTCACGGGGAAGCCGGGCAGGACGGTGGCGTGGGGGTGGGCGGACTTGAGCGGATAGTCGAGCGTGTAGTGGAGGCCGCGGCTCTCGTGGCGCTTCTGGGCGCTGCGCACGATCAGCTCGGCGCAGAGCGCGAGGTTGCGCAGCTCCAGCGTGTCCGGCGTGACGAGGTAGTCGAAGTAGTATTCGCGGATTTCCTTGCGCAGGGTCTTGAGGCGGTGCGCGGCGCGGGCGAGGCGCTTGTTCGTGCGGACGATCGAGACGTAGTCCCACATGAGGCGGCGGATCTCGTCCCACATGTGCGCGACGAGCACCGCCTCGTCCGGCTCCACGGCGCGTCCGATGCGCCAGGCGGGGATCGCCGCCTTCTCCGGCGCCTTCTCGGGGCGGGCCGCGAGGCGGCGGGCCGTGAGGCGGGCGGTGACGAGCGCCTCCAGGAGCGAGTTGGAGGCGAGGCGGTTCGCGCCGTGGAGGCCCGTGCAGGCGGTCTCGCCCACGGCGGAGAGGCCCGGCACGGAGGTGCGCCCGTCCACCGTCGCCTGCACGCCGCCGCAGCAGTAGTGGGCGGCGGGGACGACGGGGATGAGGTCCTTCGACATGTCGATGCCGAACTCCAGGCACTTGTGGAAGATGTTGGGGAAGCGCCTCTCCAGGAACGCGCGCCCCTTCCGGCGGATGTCGAGGCAGCAGTAGGGGGCGCCCGTGCGCTTCATCTCGCTGTCGATCGCGCGCGCCACGATGTCGCGCGGCGCGAGCGAGCCGCGCGCGTCGTACTTCTGCATGAACGGGCGCCCCTTCCGGTCCACGAGCACCGCCCCCTCGCCGCGCACGGCCTCGCTGATGAGGAAGCGCCGGGCCTTCGGGTGGTAGAGGCAGGTGGGGTGGAACTGGACGAACTCCATGTTCGCGATCTTCGCGCCCGCGCGCCAGGCGAGGGCCACGCCGTCGCCCGTCGCGACGTCGGGGTTGCAGGTGTAGAGGTAGACCTTGCCGCAGCCGCCCGTGGCGAGGACCGTGTTCGGCGCGCGCACGGCGTAGATCTCGTTCGCCGCCTTGTCGAGCACGTAGGCGCCCACGCAGCGGTTGGGGCCCTTCATGCCGATGCGGCGCGAGACGACGAGGTCGATCACGATCGTCTGCTCGCGCACGTCGATGGCGGGATGTTTCCGCAGCGTGCGGATCATCGCGGCCTCGCACTTCTGGCCGGTGATGTCGCCGGCGTGGAGGATGCGGCGCATGGAGTGGCCGCCCTCGCGGCCGAGGTCCCAGGCGCCGTCCGCCCTGCGGTCGAACTTCACGCCGCAGGCGATGAGGTCCTGGATGGCGGCGGGGGCCTCGGCGACGATGCGCCGCACGACCGGCTCGTCGCAGAGGCCGGCGCCCGCCACAAGGGTGTCCGCGACGTGGTTCTCGAACGTGTCGGCGGGGTCCGACACGCAGCAGATGCCGCCCTGGGCGACGTTCGAGCTGCAGTCCGCCAGCCTCTCCTTGGTGACGAGGACGACCCGGCCGGCGGAGGCCAGGTGGAGGGCCGTGATGAGTCCGCTCATTCCCGAGCCGACGACGAAGTAGTCGCAGTCTACGATGCGCATGTCCGTATGTTCCCTTGCAGGTGCCTGTGCGCCCATTAGTATACCACACCCGTTGCTTGACAGACGCGGAATGTTTCGGTAGAATCCTCCCCGTTCAGCGAAATTGACGCACAACAGCAACGCAAATGGAGACGCCCATGTCAGTAGAGAACGTCCTCGGCGCGCAGCGCCCGCCCGTCCGCGTCGGCATCGCGGGCATCGGGCGGGCCGCGCTCTTCGGCCACATCCCCGCCTTCAAGGCCCTGCCCGGGCTCTATCGGGTCACGGCGGTGTGCGACCTCGTGAAGGAACGGCGCGACATCGTCGAGAAGGACGACCCCGACGTCCACACCTACCGGCGGGTGGAGGACATGCTCGACGACCCGGAGGTCGAGCTCGTGCTCGTCGCGCTCCCCACGGCCGACCACTTCCCCGCCGCCCTCTCCTCCCTGCGCCGCGAGCGCTGGACCGTGGTCGAGGCGCCGCTCGCGACCTCGCACGACGACGCGAAGGTGCTCCAGGCCGCCTCCGTCAAGGCGCGCCACAAGCTCTTCCCCTACACGCCGGGCCTCTTCGCGCCCGACTTCCGCCTCGCGCAGTCCGTCCTCGACGACGCCCGCCTCGGCGAGGTCTTCGAGGTGCGCGTGCGCGTGCAGGACTACGTGCGGCGCGACGACTGGCAGAGCGTGAAGCGCTGCCTCGGCGGCTGCGCGTGGTACCGGGGTCAGGACGCCCTCCTCCAGGCCGTCGCGCTCATGCGCGCCCAGCCCGCGCAGCTCTGGAGCGAGCTCAAGCGCCTCGTCTCCCTCGGGGACGCGGAGGACTTCGCGCACATCGTCTTCAAGTCGCGCGGCGCCGTCTCCGGCGACATCGAGATCTGCGGCGGCCAGCTGCCCCCCTTCGAGCCGTCCTTCACCGTGCGCGGCGACCGCGGCGCCTTCTCCGTCCCCCCCGGCGCCGCCGCGGGCACGCTCCGCGTCGTCGACCCCGGCTTCAAGTTCACGCGCCGCCGCTCCAGCGTCCGCACGCCCCCGCTCGCCGACATGCACGAGGATCTGCCCGTCGTCGACATCCCCGTCGCCCTTCCGGACGGGGCCGACACGGGGGCCGTCGCCTTCTGGCGCACGCTCTACGCCACGATCCGCACGGCCGCGCCCTTTCCGGCGCCGCTCGACGACGTCGTGGAGACGATCCGCTACCTCCAGCTCATCAAGCGCGCCTCGCCCTTCAGCACGTGACGCGCGCGCACGCCGGGACCCTCTAGGGCATTCGAGCCGACCATGGCAGACGAAACCAGCATTGCGCCCCCTCCCGCGCCCCGGACCGTCCTGATCGTCGCCTCGACCCGCGTCCACGTCGACGCGCCGGAGATCCTGCGCATCCAGGACACCGTGGCCGCCCTCCTCAAGGAGGGATGCGCCGTGGACGTCCTCGTGCCCCGCCTCTCCCCGCTCTTCACGGCGGCCCTCCCCGCCGGCGCCCGCGTCTTCACCGCCCCGCGCATCCCTTTCTGCGACAACCTCCCGGCGCGCCCCTCCCTGCGCCGCCTCCTCGCGGCCTTCGTCCTCTTCCTCCGCTGCTACTCGCTCGTCTCCCGCCGCGCCTACGACGTCCTGCACGGCTTCAACGACGGCGCGCTCGTCGTCCGCGCCCTCGACCGCGCCACCGTGCGCACCTACCCCTACGTGGCGGAGATCCACACGCCGCTCTCCTCCCCCGGCTTCTTCAAGGGGCCGCGCTCCGCCCTCGCCCGCAGCCTCGAACGGGGCGCCCTGCGCCACGCCGCCGCCATCGTCCTGCCCGACGAGGCCGCCCTCGCGC
The DNA here is from genome assembly GCA_963618935.1 of Clostridiales bacterium CCNA10. Taxonomy (GTDB): domain Bacteria; phylum Verrucomicrobiota; class Kiritimatiellia; order RFP12; family UBA1067; genus RUG572. The sequence continues at coordinate 9,902 of CAVEVC010000151.1, forward strand.
GCTTCGCGGGCAGGATCCCCAGGGCGCGCGTCTCCATCATTCCCGACCCCCATGCGGACTTCGCGCCGGAATCGTTCACCTACGGCGAGTTCGCCACGGCCGTCCGCCACGTCTACGACTATGTCCTGAGACCCAAGAGGCCCGAACCATGAAAGCCCCCTCCAAGAAGAAATCCCCCAAGAAGAAGCCCCAGGCGGCCGGCATGCGCCGCCGCCTGCGCCTCTGGTCCCGCGCCGCCTCGTGCCTGCTCCTGCTCGGCTGGCTCGCCCTCAGCATCGCGGGCAACGTCTACGTCCACCACCCCGCCGACTGGCTCGCCGCCCGCCGCTGCGCGCTCACGGCGCCGCTGGAATACTTCGGCGACCGCGCGGCGTTCTTCACGGACGCCCTGGGCTGGACGGGGCGCGACGCCGTCAACACCCCCGACGACCCTCCCCCCGCGGGCAGCGTCACCTTCGCGGGCGACCCCGTCCGCACCGGCGCCCCCGCCCCCGCCGACCTCGTCGTGCTCGACCGAGGGGAGTTCCGCATCGGCTGGTCCCCCTCCCTCCGCCGCCCCGTCTGGGCCGCCTACCACGTCCCCCGCGCCGCCCCCCACGAGGCGGGCCGCCGCCCGGGCTTCCAGCGGGACCGCAGCGTCGCCTCCTCGCCCGCCCCGCGCGACTACGAGCGCTCCGGCTACGACCGGGGCCACATGGTCCCCAACCACGCCATCGCCACCCGCTTCGGGCCCGACGCCCAGCGCCGGACCTTCCAGATGACGAACATCGCCCCCCAGCGCCCCGCCCTCAACCGCGGGCCCTGGCGCGAAATGGAGCAGCGCATCGCGGACCTCTGGACTGCCAAGTACGGCGAGATCTGGGTCGTCGTCGGCGCCGTCCCCCCCCCCCCCCCCC
>CAVEVC010000151.1:10905-14771 GCA_963618935.1 Clostridiales bacterium CCNA10
CGCCGGACCCTCGGCAAGAGCGCCGTCGACGTCCCCGAGAAATACTACATGGTCATCGCCTCCCAGACCGAGGACGCCGTGCGCGTCCTCGCCGTCTTGATGGACCAGTCCGCCGGCCGCTGGGACTTCCCCTCGCACAGCATCGTCTCGGTGGACGAGATCGAACGCCTCACCGGCCTCGACTTCTTCCCCGACATGCAGAAGAGCCTGCAGACCTCCCTCGAAGCCGACGTCCCCACCCGCCTCTGGCCCATCCGCGCCCTCGACCTCCTCAAGCTCATCCTCGTGAGGCTGGGTTGACGTTTTCCCGGCCTCAGGGATATAGCCCATGTCGCGGAGGATCTTGCCGACCGTGACGCCGCTGACACGGCCCCATACGCGAAGAACCCGCGCCGCCCTCGGCGCATGGCGTCCGACAGCGGCTTCCCTAACCTGAACCCTCACACGGGAGGGGCGCCGCTTGTTGCGACCGCACGGTACAGCAGACGGGGGACCGCACGGTTGGCGGCCGACTGCTCCACTTTGGACCCCACCGCATGTTCGCTTCGCTCCGTGCGGCCGTCCCAAGGCGGACAGCCGCTTCGCCAACCTTCAATGGACAGTTCGATGAATCGGGCAGAGATTGACTGAAAAAGCTCAAACCTGCACGCTCGGCTGCACGGAGGCGCTACTTCCGGAATCGGTGCGTGGATGCGACGCGGCGGACCTCCTCGCGCGCGGACTCGGCCTTGAGGCGGCGGTAGGCGAGCCAGCGGTCCCCGGCGAGGGAACCGTCGGCGAGGGCCGCCTTGACGGCGCAACCGGGCTCGGTGTCGTGGCGGCAGTCGGAGAAGCGGCAGAGGCGGACGAGCGCGTCAATGTCGGCAAAGGCGTCCGCGATGCCGCCCTCCGCCTCGAAGAGGCCGATTTCGCGCAGGCCGGGCGTGTCGAGGACGAGCGCGCCGCAGGGCAGCCGCACGAGTTCGCGCTCCGTCGTGGTGTGGCGGCCCTTGGCGTCCCAGGGCCGGACCTCGGACGTGGGCATGCGCGCGTCGCCGGCGAGGGCGTTCACGAGGGATGACTTGCCGACGCCGGAGGAGCCGACGAAGGCGAGGGTGCGGCGGGGCTGCACGTAGGGGGCGAGGGCGTCCAGCCCGGCGCCGGTGCGGGCGGAGAGGGCCAGGACCTCGGCGCCGCCCGCGTGGGCGCGGGCCTCGGCGACATAGCGCGCGAGGGCGGCGGCGTCCACGAGATCGCTCTTCGTGAGGAGGACGACGACGGGGGCGCCCGACGCGCGGCCGAGGGAGAGGAAGCGTTCGAGGCGGCGCACGCTGAAGTCCTGGTTGGCGGAGGTGAGGAAGAAGAGCGTGTCGAAGTTGACGGCGATGACCTGCGCCTTGCGCCCAGACGACGAGGGGGCGGTGCGCACGAGCGCGGCGCGGCGCGGCAGGGTGGCGAGGATGCGGCTCTCGCCGTTCGGATTCCACTCGAGCGCCACGAAGTCGCCCGTCGTGGGGACGACGGCGCCGGGCCGCCCGTGGAAGGCGGAGGTCTTCTTGCGCGCGATCCCCTCTCCCGCGTCGCACACGACGCGGTAGTAGTCGCCCCACGTGCCGAGCACGCGTGCGGGGACCGAGCCCTTGCCCGCGACCGGCCCGCCGACGTATCCGTAGTCTTCGATCACAGCGGAGAGTATACCACATGCGTCCCGCGCCGCGCGCCCGAAAATAAAATGGACACGCCGTGAACCTCACGCCGGTCTTTCCGCATTTACCCTTGTATAGGCGTGGTATGTCTTGAACATGGAAGTTTGGCGCGAGATTCAGCAGAACGTCGACGACGGTGCGCGGCAGCTTGTTTCCGAGTACGGGAACAGGCTCTTTGCCGCCGCCTCCTGCCTATGCCGCAACGACCAGGACGCCGAGGAACTGGTGTTCCGCACGTTCGACCAGGCGGTGAAGAAGATCCGGCAGTACGAGCCGAGCGGAGACTTCTTCTGCTGGCTCTACACGATCCTGCTCAACTTCCGCCGGATGGACCTGCGCCGCAGCGGTCCGGAGGTCGTTCCGATGGGCTCGACGCTGGACCTCCCCGAACAGGCGGCCGTGACGGCGCTGCCCGACGTGGTGGGGGAGGTCGGCTCGGACCGGCTGCTGGCGGCGCTGCGGACGCTGCCGGAGGGAACGCGCGCCGTGGTCGTCCTGAAGTATTTCGAGGATCGGTCGGTGGACGAGATCGCCGTGCAGCTCGCCGTGCCGGTGGGCACGGTCAAGTCACGGCTCTTCAACGCGCGCCGGATGCTTTGTGAACAACTGGAAAACGGGAAAGGAAGGAAAACATGACGGAAGAGGAATTTGATCGCCAGCTGGCCATGAGGCTGGGCGCGTATGCGCGCACGAAGCAGCTGCCGGAGGACTTCGCGGGACGTTTCGTCGGCACGATCCGCCGTCGCCGCCGCGTCCGCCGGGCGAAGCTGGCCGTGCTCGTGGCGTCCCTCGCGCTCGTCTTCCTGTTCGTCCTCGGCATGACGGACCGTCCGTCCGCCGCCGGATCGTCGTCCGAACCCGCCCTTGTCGCCGCGACGGCGCCGGACGGGCCGACGGAACAGGTGTCGGGCCTCCTCGTCCTCGGCTTCATCCGCGACTTCATCCGGCGCCCCCGGTCCGCCCGGAAGAGGGAGGACGAGTGAACGGCGTGGCGGGCTTTGTCCTTGGAGGCATTGGCAAAACCCCGGCCGCGACAAGCGCGGTCCTCCCGTATCTTCGCGAAACTGCAAAGATTCATCGGTTTTCGGGAGGGACGGGCTTGTCCCGTCCGTAATCGCGAAGGTTTTTCAATTGCCTTTTTGAAGTTGAACGTGAAAAAGTCGGAGAACTGAATGAGTACGAAGATCCTGGTGATTGTTGGCGTTTCGGTGTTGTCGGTTGTCGCGCTGGTCGTGGGAGGGTGGCTTCTGGACAAGGGTCACGAGGCGTCCGACGACAAGGACGACGCCCACGCCGACTAGGCGCGCCGTGCAGGCGGCCGCGCGCCGACGCGGCCGCCCAAAAAGAAAATTGAAATTCTTCGATTTTTCTTCTTCCTTCCGAGAAGGATTTGATCTAGCATTGCATCTCAACGCCCTTCCCGTCCTTCTACGAAAGCACGAGACTTCCGTGAGCTTGCGCTGGAGGCGTTCGAGGGCGCGCACGTGACGGATGGACGCGGCCTTGCGCTCGAGGTCGGCCAGTGCCTGGAACAGGAGCGTCCGCAACGTGAAGTAGGCGGGCACATCCGTGTGCGTTGCGAAGTAGGCGAGCCGCTTCGCACAGGCCTCATAGGTCGCGGAAAGGACGTCCTCCGGCGAAGAGCGCTTCAGCAGAACCGGCTTCAGGTTGCGCTCGGCAAGCGCAAGGAGGCGTTCGCGGTTCTCCGTGAACGCCCTCGCGAGAAAGCGGGGTGTGTCGGATTCGTTCATCGCAATATTTTCATGGCCTGATTAGCGACCTTCTCACAATTCCGCCAACTCCGTCAACGAGTAGGAACGGATGCGCTGTCCCGGCAAATCCGGGACGAGGGCACCGTTCTTGACCAGAGCAACGCACCATCAGCATGCCATTTGTCGGTGTCAGTGAAACCTTTATAGATATGGCAACAAAATATGGTGATTCTCTGCCACAAAGAACGCAAAGAACACAAAACGCAAAGAACACAGGGACATTGTGTCTCATAATATTGACGAAGCAATATCAAGGTGGACATCATAGCATTTCCCGTCCCAACCCGTTTCATTGTTCTTCACTATTTTTCACTGACGCCCCATTCTGCGAGCTTGCCGAACAAGAGCGCAAAGGCGTACACGTCGCCACCACCGCATTTATATAAATGCGGTGGTGGCGACGTGTACG
>CAVEVC010000151.1:14781-16111 GCA_963618935.1 Clostridiales bacterium CCNA10
GTGTACGCCTTTAGAGGACCGCTCGCATTGAGTGCGCCGAGGGAAAGCCTGTCGGCGCGGTCGAGGATGTAGCGGTTGCGCAAGGCGGCGAAGCGGTCATCAACGTTGCGGATGGACGCGGTCTCTGCGCGAAAATCCATTCCCCTGTAGATTTTCGGCGGCGGATGCGTTCTTAGGCGTGTGGGGGCGGAGGCACAGGGCTTCCGTCCGGCACACAAACGCATCAGGCACATCCGAAAGGAACACGAACATGAACACGAAAATCAGATTCGCCGCCACCGCCTTGGCCGTCACGCTTACGGGCCTTGCCGCCTTTGCCGCACGTCCTGACCGCCCGCCGCGCCGTGCGCCCACCGAGGGCGCGAAGCTCCACAGGTTCTCCACGACCGTCGAAAAGGAACGCCCCACGCTCGACGAGGAGACGAAGCGGCTCATTTCGGCCTACCGCCGCGATCCGTCCGACGCGAACCGTGCCGCGCTGGAGAAGAAGGTGCGCGAAAACTACGACAAGGTCATCGCGCGCAAGAAGGCGAAGCTCGAAGAGCTGAAAAAGACGGCGCGGCACGAGTCCAAGATCAAGGAGATGGAGGAGATCGTCCGCGAGGTCATCGCCGACAAGGAGAACCGCGTCGCCCGCTCGATGCGCCGCTTCACCGATCCTCGCCTTCGTCCCGGCGCACGCGCGGCGCAGGACGGCTACCATCCGCTCATCGGCGGCGGCGCGAACGTCTTCATCGCCCACACGGAGGTGACGAACGCCGAGTACGCGAAGTTCAATCCGAGTTGGCCTCTGGTGGACGACCGGCCCGTGGTCGGCGTTTCGTATCGGGACGCGCTCGCCTACTGCGGCTGGCTGGCGGCCCGCGACGGCCGCGCGACCTACCGTCTGCCGACGGAGGAGGAATGGGAGATCGCGGCGGGGCACATGCCGAAGGACGCCGACTTCAACGCGAAGGGCGAGGACGGCGCGCTGTCCGCCGTGACGGCACACGCGAAGACGCTGGCGGCGTGCGGCGCGGTCGACATGTGGGGCAACTGCTGGGAGTGGACTTCGACGGAGCGGGGCGCCGGCCGCCGTGCGGTCAAGGGCGGCGCATGGTCGACGCCGCGCACGGACTGCCGTACCGAATGCCGCACGTTCGCGCGCAAGGAATCCGCCGGGCACATCGACGTCGGCTTCCGCGTCGTGAAGGAGGTTCGGTAAAGATGGTCCTCTTGATGATTGTTTCGGCGATGGTGGTCCTTTCCGTCGGCGCGGTTGACGTGCCGACGGAACTGGAGAAGCCCGGCATGAACGAGGAGACGGCGGCGGCCATCCGCGCCTTCGCGA
>CAVEVC010000152.1:0-10769 GCA_963618935.1 Clostridiales bacterium CCNA10
TGGAGTGGCGGAACATGATGTATTCGGGCTTCGGCCCGGACGACGACTGCCCCGGCGCGCTTTCGTTCCGGCGGCCGTCCGCCAAGGACCAGTCCGCCCTGAAGCTTGCGGAATGACAGGAGGAGACGGAGGGGAATGACGAGGAACGGAATCGCAGTGGGCGCGGCCGCGCCGGTCCTGGCGTGCGCCGCGCCCTCGGCATCTCGCTAGCCGTGCAGCACCGACATGCGAGGGAATGAAGAAATGGGCATTTACCTTGTCCTTTAACCACAGCGCGAATTACAAATCCGAATTACAAATCCAATAAATGTAGAACTAAGGTCAGACCTTGTTTTGGAGGTCGGGCGCGACAAGCGCGTCCCTCCCGTGGAAATGTAATTGCGTCAATCCCGTGGGAATGTGGTAGAATGGGAAGGTGGCCGGAGAAATCAACAGAACGCGGGGCATCGTCCTCGCCATCCATCCGTGGTCGCGGACGAGCCATGTGGTCGCGTGGCTCACGCCCGACCACGGCGTCGTCTCGACGCTCGTCAAGGGCGCCGTGCGCCCCAAGAGCGCCTTCCTCGGGCAGTACGACCTCTTCTACACCTGCGACCTCCTCTACTACGCGCGCGCCTCGGGCGACCTCCACGCCCTGCGGGAGGCGGCCCCGGTCCATCTGCGCGACGCCCTGCGCGGGCGCTGGCGCGAGACCTCCCTCGCCGGCTACGCCGCCCACCTTGTCCGCACCCTCGCGCCCCCCTCAGGCGACGCCGCCGCCTGGTTCGACTTCCTCAACCACTTCCTCGATACCCTCGCTTCCGACCCCGGCCGGCGCGCGGACACCCTCCTCGACCCCCTCGTCCCCGCCCCCGGTCGGCGCGCGGCCTCCCTTCTCGGCCCCCTCGTCGCCCTTGAAATGGCCGTCCTCCGCCTGGCCGGGCTCGCCCCCGACTTCTCGGGGATGGACTCCGCCGCCGCCTGGACGCCCTTTGCGGTCGACCGCGGCCGCTGCGGCGAGGGGACGCGCACCCTGCGCCTCTCCCCCCGCACCGTCGCCGCGCTCCGCCGCCCCGACGCCGCCGCCACGTCGGCGGAGGCGCTTTCGGACGCCGTGCGCTTCCTCGGCGTCTTCCTCGCCTTCCACCTCGAACAGCCGCCCGACGTGCGCCGCGCCCTTCTGGCCGTCCTTACAGCCCCACGATCGACCTGATGTCGTCGTAGGTGAGCTTCTGCACGGCCGCCTCGTCGGTGGTGCCCACCGTCGCGTCGATCACGAGCTGCTTCTTCTGCTGGAGGGCGAGCACGCGCTCCTCCACGGAGTCCTGCGCGATGAGCTTCACGACGTAGACGGTCCGCTTCTGCCCGATGCGGTGCGCGCGGTCGGTCGCCTGGGCCTCGACGGCGGGGTTCCACCAGGGGTCGAAGTGGACCACCATGTCCGCCCCCGTGAGGTTGAGGCCCGTGCCGCCCGCGTGGAGCGAGATGAGGAAGATCGGAATCGACGCATCAGTGTTGAACGTGCGGCACGCGCCCAGGCGGTCCTTCGTCTCGCCGTCCAGGTAGCAGAAGCGGATGCCGCGCGCCGTGAGTTCGCGCCGTAGGATCGTGAGCATCGAGACGAACTGGCTGAAGACGAGCACGCGGTGCCCGCCGTCGATGGCCTCGTCGAGCAGTTCGAGGAACACCTCCAGCTTGCCGGAGAGGGCGCTGACGCCGTCCGCCGCGCCCGGCGCCCCCGCCCGGCGCGCGCCCGGCCGCTCGCGGTAGTCCTTCAGCAGCTCCAGATGGCTCGCCACCTGCCGAAGGCGCATGAGGAGCGCGAGGATCTCCATGCGGGACTTCGCGAAGCCCTTGGCCTTGACCATGTCGCCGATCTTGCCGCGCGCGTCGGCGAGCAGCTGGTTGTACCAGCGCTGCTGCTCGGGCGTCATCGGGCAGTAGGCGACCTTCACGATCTTGTCCGGCAAATCCTTCGCGACCGTCCTCTTCAGGCGGCGGAGGATGAAGGGATGCAGCTTGCGGTGCAGCTTCTCCTGCTCCGCGCGCCCCTCAGGCCCGCCCGCCTCGATCACCTCCTGCGTCGCCGCCCGGAAGGCGTCGTAGGCCCCGAGGTAGCCAGGCAGCAGGAAGTCGAAGATGCTCCACACGTCCGCCACGGAGTTCTCCACGGGCGTGCCGGTGAGGACGAGCTTCTGCACGCTCGTGAGCTGCTTCGCGGCCTTCGCGTTCCGCGTCTGGCGGTTCTTGATGTGCTGCGCCTCGTCGAGGACGACGACGCCGAACGTCCTGCCGAGGTAGGCCGCCTCCAGGTCGCGCTGCAGGAGCGCATAGGAGGTGATGACGAGGTCGCACGACGGAATGCGCGCGAAGGCCTCCGCCCGGTCGGGGCCCGAAACGACGAGCCGCTTCAGCCACGGCGTGAACTTCTCCGCCTCGGCGGCCCAGTTCTGCACGAGCGAGGTGGGGCAGACGACGAGCGCGGGCTTGCCGCGCGCCTCCGGGTCCGTCCGCGCAAGCGAGATCCACGTGAGCGTCTGCAGCGTCTTGCCAAGGCCCATTTCGTCCGCCAGCAGCCCCGAAAGCCCGCTCTTTTCGAGGAAGCGCATCCAGTAGACGCCCTCCTTCTGGTAGGGGCGCAGCGTCCCCTCCAGCCGCCCCAGGTCCACCGGCTCCCACTTCGCCCGCTCGTCGCGGTTGCGCTTCGCGGCGGTCTCGCGCCAGTTCGGCGCCGCCTCGTCCTCCAGCTCCACCGCGTCGCAGAGGGCGCCGAGGGACGCCTGCACGTAGGGCGCGTAGAGGGACGGCACGCGGAAGTGGCCCGGCTTCGCGCCGGGGCGGCTCGGGCAGTCCGAGAACACGCCGCGCATGAGCGCGACCGCGTTCGCGTCGAACAGCACCGTCTCGCCGTTCGCCATCAGGTAGGAGTCGCCGCGGTTGATCGCCGCCTGGATCTCGGCGGGGGGGATGTGCCGCCCGCCGTCGTCGAACGCGCAGCCCACCTCGAACGACCCGTCCCGCGCGCCCGGCACGTCGGCCACGTCCACCGTCGCGACGATGTGCCCGAAGCCGTCCACGAGGTTGTTCAGCCGCTCCGAGAAGACCACCTTCCAGCCCAGGCGCTCCAGCGCGGGCCCGCCGCTTCCGAGGAAGTTGAGCACGTCGCGCGGCTCGGTGATGTACCAGTGGACGGACGCGCCCTCCTGCTCGAAGCCGGCCTCCGCGAGCGTCTTCAGCGCGGCCTGCTCGGCGGCGGGGTTGCGCACATGGTAGAGGAGCAGGTCGTCGGGGTCCGGGCGGCAGATGTCGTCCGCCCCCGCCGCCGCGCCGCAGAGGATCCGCCGCGCGCCGTAGACCGCGAAGAGGTCCGCGCCGAGCGAGGCCCGCGACCCCGAGACCTCCAGCACGAACACGGGCGCGTCCGGCTCGAACCGGAACAGGTCCTCCGACGGCGAGAGCTCGACCTCGCACTGCGCGCGCAGGAGCGGCAGGTTCGCGTGCAGGAACGACGGCATCGCCGCGCGCGGGATGACCTCGGCTGCGCGGTAGATGGACTGGAACGGCCCGGCGAGCACGTTCGCGAGCGGCGTGAAGACGCCGCGCCCCTCCGCGCCCGCCGCGGCCAGCGGACGGCTCCACACGAACCCCGTCTTCCCGTGGACGAGGAAGCGGTTGGAGGCCGCCCGGTGCGCGAACGGCAGCTCGACGTGCGGCGCGAGCGTGAAGCTGCCATCCGCCTCGTCGTACGCGGCGCGCAGACCGCACGCGGCCGGGGGCGCCTGCGTCAGCATCGCGGCGACGTTGAGGAAGTCCGCCGGGCGCAGCAGGATCTCGCGCGTCGCGGGCCCTTCGCAGACATCCTCCAGCACGCCGAGCAGGCTCTCCGCCGCGTGGGCGAGCCGCACGCCCGGCGCCGCCCGCAGGCGGGCGTCGTCCGGGAAGTAGCGGCTGCCCGCCCGGTCGAAGAAGGCGAGCTGCGCCCGCACGCCCCCGTTGTAGAAGTCGTCCGCGAACGTCGCCTCGTCCCACGTGAGCGAGAGGCGCATCGGCACGCCGTGCGGCGCGCGGCGGATGTAGCGGGCGGGATCGACCGCGGCGGCGCGGCGCGCGGCGCGCATCTCCTGCTGGTACTTCTCCTCCGCCTCCGGGTCGCTCATCCTGCACATCAGGTAGAGGCCGATGGCGACGACGTGCGGGCAGACCATGCCGAACTCCTGGTTCGTGCGGCAGGGGCAGTGCGACACGATGCGCCCGTCGGCCTGCAGCGTGAAGCCGGTAGGCATGTCCCAGCCGGTCCCCGTCGCGATCTTGCCGGTCGCCTTGCACGCGGCGGCCTCCCAGTCCGCCCGCACCACCTGCCCGCGCTTCGCGATCATGAGGGCCTGGTTGAAGACCTCCGCGCCGCCCCAGCCGATCAGGATCTCGTTCGTCAGCTCCTTCGGCGTCATCTGCCCGCCTCCACGAAGCGCGCCGCGTTCGCGGCGACGGACGCCTCGATCTCAGCCCCGGAACAGCCCCGCAGCGCGGCCAGCGCGCGGACAAGGCGCGCCATCGTCGCCTCCCGGCCCTCCTCCGCCTCCGCCGCCGCGTCGTCGGCATCGGTCTCCAGCAGCAGCCGTTCGCGCGGCAGCCCCTTCGCCAATTCGCGGTAGTGTACCGCGTGGTCGTTGAGGAGCGCGGGCCCCACCGAGACGAAGCCGTTGAGGGCGAAGATCTGCGGCAGCAGCCCCGCGCTGCGCGAGAACCCGTGGAAGAGGAACGCCGGGATGCGCCCCGCGTGGGGGCGGCACGCCGCCACCACCTCGCCCCAGCACTTCGCGCCGTGCAGCACGACGGGGCGGCGCAGTTCGGCGGCGAGCGCCAGCTGCGCCGCGAAGAGCGCGCGCTGCGCGTCGGGGACCGCCTTCGTCTTCAGCCGGTCAAGGCCGATCTCGCCCACGCCCGCGCGGGGATCGGCTTCAAGGCGCGCCCGCACGCCGGCGAGCGCCGCCGGGACGTCCGCGCAGGCGGCGGCCTGCCAGGGATGGAGGCCGTGGAACGCGACCTCGCGCCCGTCATGGACAAGGAACGCGTCAAATCCGTTCCGGTGGAAATGCGCGTCGGTCACGTCCGCCCCTCCTCCGCCGTCGGGGTCAGCGTAAGCGTGAAGCCGCCGCCGCGCACGAGGTCGAGGCAGATGCGCGCGTCGGGCGCGACGCCCGCCAGCGTCTCGCGCACAACGCCCGCCGCCTGATCCGCCGCCGCGTCCTTTACGTGCGGGTCGCGCACGACGTCCACCCGGTAGTCGAACGCCCGCGCGTCGTCCGGCAGGCGTTCCCACAAATCCTCGACGCGCACCGTCAGCGTCGTCGGCGCCGCGGTGAACGCGCCGACCGTCCAGACGGGCCCCGCGCGGCGCGCGCAGACGAGGAAGTCGCCCGGCTCGCCCCGCAGCACGCAGAGCGCGCCCCGCGCTTCGTCCGTGAAGAGGCTGAACGCCGCGCGCGCCGCCGCCGTCACGCCCGGGCCGAAGGCGGGCGGCGGCAGAGGGCCCCGCGCGAACGGCACCACCGCGAACGCCGCCGCCAGCAGGTCTTCGCCCGACGTGAGCGGCAGCGCATCGGGCGGCGGCAGCAGCGCAAGGCGCGCCGCCGCAAGGTCCGCCGGACGCGCCCACGCCCGGTCCGGCACGCCCGGGCCAGATGTCCGCAGCCTGCCGTCCTCCCACGATATCTGCACGGAAGAAACCATCGTCCTCAAACGGGAGGGCCGCGCTCCTGCGCGGCCGACGGGGTTGGGCGGACGCGACAAGCGCGTCCCTCCCGTCCTGCCTAGCCCAGCTTCAGTCCGTCAAAGGCGCCGCCGATGTTGGAGAACCCGTCCGTCGTCCCGGCGTGCGCGTCCATCCAGTCGCGGACGTCCTGGGCCTCGGCCTCGGCGGCGATCTCCTCGGGGGAGCGCGGCTTGAGGGGCTTCGTCTGCGTCTGGCGGATGGAGAGCGAAATGCGGTCGCGCCCCCAGTCGAGGCCGATCACCTTCACGGTCACGAGGTCGCCTTCCCGCACGAAGTCCCCCGGATTGACAACCTTGTCCCACGAGATCTCGCGCACGGGCACGAGGCCCTCCAGCCCGCCGAGATCGACGAACGCGCCGAAGGGCAGCACCTTCACGACGGTGCCGTTCAGGGTCTGCCCCTCCTCCAGGGTGTCGCGCAGATAGTCGCGCGCGGCCTGGACCTCGCGCTCCTGCACGGCGCGGCGGCTCACGATCAGGTTCGCGCCCCGGTCGTCCTGGCCGTACTCCTGCACGAGGAACTGGAACGTCCTGCCCACATACGGGTTCTCCGCGCCGTCGGGGAGATGCCGACGCATGCGGTCGATCTGCGAGTAGGGGCAGAAGCCGCGCTGGCCGCCGAGCGTCACCTCGTAGCCGCCCTTCACCTCCTTCTCGACCTTGCCTTCGAGCGCAAGGCCGTTGTTGAAGGCGTGCTCGATCGCCTGGTCGAGGGCGGCGACGGCGGCGGACGCCGCCACGTCGGCCTTGGCGAAGAGGAAGGCGTCCTTCTGCATCGCGACGAACGAGACCTCGATCTCGTCGTCGCGCTTCACCGCCACCTCGCCCTCCGCGTCCGTGACGTCCGCGACGGGCAGCAGCCCCACGCCCTTCGCGTTCACGTCCAGCGTCACGAAGTCCTCCCCCACGGCCACCACGCGCGCCGTCACGCGGTCGCCGGGGTTGAAGCCCTTGTGGTAGTTCCTGAATTGGCTGTCCAGCAGGGCGGCAAAATCCATCATCGAAGCGTTCTTGTCCATGATACCTCTTCTCGGTTCGTGAAAAACGTCCGCGTATTATACCACACCCCCCCGCCGTCCGTGTGGGGTAAAGGCGCTCAGCCGATCGCGTCGAGGCCTTCGGACAGGGCGGCGAGGATGTCGTCGGGGTGTTCGAGGCCGATCGAGAGGCGGATGAGCTCGGGCTGGAGGCCCTGCCTGCGCTGTTCCTCGTCGGAGACCTGCGAGTGCGTCGTGGAGGCCGGGTGGATGATGAGGCTCTTCGCGTCGCCGACGTTCGCGAGGATCGAGAAGAGCGGCACGGCGTCCACCAGCTTGCGCGCCTCCGCGCTGCCGCCCTTCACGCCGAAGACGACCATGCCGCCGGCGCCGTCCGGCAGATACTTCTTCGCGAGCGCCGGCTCCGTCAGCGACGGGTAGCGCACCCACGCCACCTTCGGATGGCGGGCGAGGAATTCCGCGACCTTGAGCGCGTTGGAGGAGTGCTTCGCCGCGCGGAGCGGCAGCGTCTCGACCCCCTGCAGGAAGATCCACGCCGCGTCGGGGGCGAGCGTCGGGCCCTGGTTGCGCAGCCCCACGGTGCGGAGGCGCAGGATGAACGCAAGGCCGGGCGGCAGGTCGTGCGCGAAGCGGAGGCCGTGGTAGCCGCGGTCGGGCTCGTTGTAGAGCGCGAACTTCGGGTTGCGCCAGTTGAACGTGCCTGCGTCGATCACGGCGCCGCCGATGCCCGCGCCGTGTCCGCCAATCCACTTCGAGAGCGAATGGACGACGATGTCCGCGCCGTGCTCGATCGGGCGCAGCAGCGTGGGGGGCGTGAAGGTCGCGTCCACGACGAGCGGCAGGTCGTGCCGGTGGGCGACCGCCGCGTACTTCTCGATGTCCGCGACGCCGAGGGCCGGGTTGCCGACCGTCTCGATGTAGACGAGGCGCGTCTTCTCGTTGATCGCCGCCTCCACCGCCGCGAAGTCGTTCACGTCCGTGAAGCGCACGGTGATGCCCTGCTGCGGCAGGATCGCGTCGAACTGCGTGAAGGTGCCGCCGTAGAGGTTGTTCGCCGAGACGATCTCGTCGCCGCACTTCGCGATGTTGGTGATCGTGAAGTAGATGGCCGCCGTGCCGGAGGCGAGCGTCAGGGCCGCCACGCCGCCGTCCAGCGCCGCGAGGCGCTTCTCCAGGGCGTCGTTCGTCGGGTTCATGAGGCGGGCGTAGATGTTGCCCGGCGTCTTGAGCGCGAACAGGTCCGCGCCGTGCTGCGAGTTGTCGAAGTTGAACGCCGTCGTGCGGTACACAGGCACGTTGCGCGCCTTGGTGTCGCTCTCGGGCGCTTCCTGTCCCGCATGGACCGCGAGGGTTTCCAGGTGGTACTTTCTCTTCTGATCGTTCATGTCGTTGACTCCTCTCTTCGTGTACCCCCTTCCACGGGGGAACGCGAATAGTTTACCATTTAAGTAGTGTATGCACAACCGGAAATTTCAAGAAACGTGAACGCTGCTTTTCGGGAGGGACGCGCTTGTCGCGTCCGCAGCGGGAGGGCCGCGCGACTTGACGGCTCGCTACTTGAGGAAGGCGAGCGCCTCCAGGGCGGCGAGCGCCCCGTCGCCGGCGGCGATGACAGCCTGCTTGTGGCGGGGCCGCGCGCAGTCGCCGGCCGCGAAGACGCCGGGCACGGAGGTCCGAACGCCCGTGACGACGATGTAGCCCGCCGCGTCCCGCGCAAGCGCGTCGCCGAGGAACGCCGTCTGCGGCACGCGCGCCGTCACGAGGAACGCCCCGTCGCACGGAATCGGCGGCTTCCCGCCGCGCCGCGAAAGGCCCGTCAGGCGCTTTCCGTCGCCGTCGAAGGACGCCACCTCGGCGGGCGGACACGTCGCGACGACCTCCGCCCCGCAGCGCGCCAGGTACGCCTCCGCGCCGCGCGCGGCCGGCCCCTCCCCCACCACGGCCACCTTCCTGCCCGCGTAGAACGCGCCGTCGCAGGTGAGGCACGCCGAGATGCCGCGCCCCCAGTACGCCGCCTCGCCGGGCAGGCCCGTCCTCCGGGCCCCCGCGCCCGAGGCGACGATCACCGCCCGCGCCTCCAGCGTCTCGCCCATCAGCGTGGCGAGCCTCTTCGCGGGCGCCGTGAAGTCCACGGCCTCCACGGCGTCCAGCGCGAACCGCGCGCCCGCCTCCTCGGCCTGGCGGCGCATAGCCGCGATGATGTCCGCCCCCGCCACGGTCCCGGGGATGCCCGGATAGTTCGCGACGTGCTGCGTCTGCATGAGCTGCCCGCCCGGCTCCAGGCCCTCCAGCACGAGCGGCTTCACGCCCGCGCGCGCGGCGTAGAGTCCGGCGGCCAGCCCGGCCGGACCGCTCCCGACGACGACGACGTTCTCCATGGGGCGTTCCCCTTCCCCTCCGCCGCCGTCAGGCGAACTTCGCAAGGATCTCGTCCGGCTTCGTGAGCCCCACGAGCTGGTCGACGACCTGCCCGTCCCTGTAGAGGATCAGCGTGGGGATGGACGTCACGCCGAAGCGCGCCGCCAGGGCGGGCGCCTCGTCGACGTTCACCTTCAGGACCTCGATCTCGGGATGCTCCGGCACGAGCTTCTGGTCGATGAGCGCCCCCTGCATCCTGCACGGACCGCACCAGGTCGCCCAGAAGTCGACCAGCACCTTCCCCGTCTTCACCGCCTCGTCGTATGCCGCTTCCGTGATGTCGCGCACGCCCATGTCCAGCCTCCTTTGCCTGTTGCGTTCGTTGACGGTGAAGAGTATAGCACAATTGCGCCCGGCGGGAGGGACGCTCTTGTCGCGTCCGCGCCCTCCACGGTCGCGACAAGCGCGACCCTCCCCGCCGTCGCGACCCTCCCCGCCGCACCAAGATACGTAATGTCGCCACGAGACGAATTACAGATTCTGTAAAACAAGGACGATGCGACAGCCCCTACCACGAATGAGCCCGGAACACGAATCAACGCGGGAGGGACGCAATTCATTGCGTCCGAATCCCCCACGCGGACCCTGCATGGGCATGGGGACCTGGTCGCAATAAATTGCGCCCCTCCCGTCGCGCCCCTCCGTCGCGCCCTCCCGCTGTCCCCCCTCCCACGCCCCGACAACTGGCACGGGATCTGCTAAAATTCTCCCCGAAGGGAAATGACCATGAACGAGATAGAAGATCGACAGCGGGGGCTGTACCGCCCCGAACATGAACACGACGCCTGCGGGGTCGGACTCGTCGCGAGCCTCGACAACGTCCCTTCGCGCACCATCGTCGAATCCGGTCTCACCGTGCTCAAGCGCCTCATGCACCGCGGCGCGACGGGCAACGACCCGCGCACAGGCGACGGCGCCGGCCTTCTTCTCCGCATTCCCGATTCCTTCTTCCGCAAGGCCGTCCCGGGGCTTCCCCCCGCCGGGCACTACGGCATCGCGATGGTCTTCGGCGGCGTCGGCGAGGAGGACGTCCTTGAAGCCGTCGTCCACGCCGAGGGCGGCAGGGTCCTCGCCTGGCGCGACGTCCCCGTCGACCCGAACGCGATCGGCGACGACGCCCGCCGCGTCCTGCCGAAGATCCGCGAGCTCTTCATCGGCAGCGCCGACGGCCTCGACCCCGCCGACTTCGAGCGCCGCCTCTACGTCATCCGCCGCCAGATCGAGCAGCGGACACACGACGCCTACCTCTGCTCCTGCTCCACGAAGACGATCGTCTACAAGGGCCTCCTCCTCGCCACGCAGATCGAGCGCTTCTACAAGGACCTCTCCGACCCCGACTTCGTCTCCCCCTTCGCGATCGTCCACCAGCGCTACTCCACGAACACCTTTCCAAGCTGGCCGCTCGCCCACCCCTTCCGCGCCCTCGCCCACAACGGCGAGATCAACGCGCTCAAGGGCAACCTCAACGCGCTCGCCGCGCGCGAGGCCTCGCTCGCCTCGCCCCTCTTCGGCGACGACCTCCGGAAGCTGCTCCCGCTCGTGAAGCCCGGCCAGTCCGACTCCGCCTCGCTCGACAACATGTTCGAGCTGCTCGTCGCCGCC
>CAVEVC010000153.1:0-6226 GCA_963618935.1 Clostridiales bacterium CCNA10
GACGTTCCGCTGGGACAGCGAGGCGGCGGAGAAGGCCGCCGTCCACTGCGTCATCGTCGGCTTCCATGTGGAGGGGGGAGATTTAGCCGCAAAGGACGCAAAGGACCTGGTAGGGTCGCGCGTCCCGCGCGACCGCGATGCGCCGGCGGGCCTGGTAGGGCGCGACGTCCCCGGCGCGCCGGAGGCGGGCCTGGTAGGGTCGCGCGTCCCGCGCGACCGCGATGCGCCGACGCCGACGGCGGGCGCGCGGGACGCGCGCCCTTACCAAAATCCTGTCAATCCTGCGGACGGAAGGACAGACGACAGCGGACAAAGGACAAACGCGGCACCCTCCGCGCCTTTGCGCTCTCTGCGTTCTTTGCGGCTAACAACAAAGACCATCTACTCCTCCGACGGGACGCCCCGCGCCGCCGCGAACGTCAACGGCTACCTCGTCGACGCGCCAAGCGTCTTCATCGAGAACCGCGGCAAGCCCCCGGCAGGACTGCCCACGATGACCAAGGGCAGCCAGCCGACCGACGGCGGCAACCTCATCCTCTCGCCCGCCGAGCGCGACGAGATCCTCGCCAAGCACCCGGAGGCCGCAGACTTCATTCGCCGCTACATCGGCGCGGACGACTTCATCAACAGCCGCGTCCGCTACTGCCTCTGGCTCAAGGGCGTCGCGCCGAACCGCTACCGCGGCATCCCGCAGGTCATGGAACGCCTCGCGCGCGTCGCCGAGATGCGCCGCAAAAGCCCCACCAAGTCCGTCCGGCGCGACGCCGACACCCCCATGCTCTTCACCCAGATCCGCCAGCCCGAGACGGACTACCTGGTCGTGCCCGAGGTTTCGAGCGAGAGGCGGAAATACGCGCCCATCGGCTATCTGAAGCCCGACGTCATCGCCAGCAACACGATCTACTTGATTCCGCAGGCGACGCCGTATCTTTTCGGGGTTTTGACGTCATCGGTACACATGGCGTGGATGCGGATGGTGGCGGGGCGGCTGAAGAGCGACTACCGCTACACGCCGGCGGTCTACAACAACTTCCCCTGGCCGGAGGGGGACGGTCACGCGGGACGCGTGACCCTACCAAACCACGTCAATCCTGTAAATCCTGTGAATCCTGTCAAAAACAACTCTCCACGTTCTCCCGATCTCCACGTCAAAATCGCCGCCACCGCCCAGGCCATCCTCGACGCCCGCTCCCATTATCCCGAATCCTCCCTCGCCGACCTCTACGACCCGCTGACGATGCCGCCCGACCTGCGCGCGGCGCACGCGGCGAACGACCGCGCCGTCCTCGCCGCCTACGGCCTCGCCGCCGACACCCCCGAGCCCGAAATCGTCGCCCACCTCTTCCGCCTGTATGCGGAAAAGGCACATGCATGAAGCCCCTGATCTTGCAGGGGACATGGAGCCCCTGATCTCGCACGGGACGGGCAAGGCGAGCCGATACGGCGTTCAGAAGAGCGTCAGCTGGGAGACGGGGCCGAAGCTGCGGCGGTGTTCGGGGCAGGGGCCCAGGCGCCGCAGGGCCTCCAGGTGCGCGGGCGTGGGGTAGCCCTTGTGCTGCGCGAAGCCATAGCCGGGGTAGAGGGCGTCCAGGCGCAGGCAGTCCGCATCGCGCGCCGTCTTCGCGAGAATCGACGCCGCCGCGATGAAGAGCGACGTCGCGTCCCCCTTCACGATGTTCCGCGAGGGGAACGGCAGCGTCGGCACGGGCAGGCCGTCCACGAGAATCGACAGGCGCACGCCGGCGGCCGACCCGTCCCGCGCGCCGCCGCCGCCCGGCCGTTCGGCCTTGGGCGCCCGCAGCTTTTCGGCGACGCCCTCCGCCGCGCGGCGCATGGCGAGGTGGGTCGCGCGGAGGATGTTGAGCCGGTCGATTTCCTCCGGCGAGGCGGAGGCGACGCACCAGGTGCAGCCGGGCGTCGTGCGGATCGTCCCGGCCAGGCGTTCGCGCGCGCGCGCCGTGAGCGTCTTCGAGTCGGCGACGCCCTTCCAGGGGCCCGCGAGCAGCGCCTCCGCCTCGGCGAGCGGCGCCGTGACCGCCGCCGCGTAGACGCCGCCGACGAGCGGGCCGCGCCCCGCCTCGTCGATGCCCATCACGACATCGCCCGCCGCCCGTTCATAATCCAGCGTCGCCACCGCTCACCCCTCCACCACGGCTCTCACGCCGGCCGCCGTCGCGCCGCGCACGAGCAGCCGCTTCGTCTTCGACGTCTCGCCGCCCTTGAAGGAGACGGCGGCCTTCGGGACGCCGAACGCCGCCGCGAGCGTTTCGACCAGCTCCTTGTTCGCCTTGCCGTCCACCGGCGCCGCGCGGACGCGCACCTTCACGGCGTCCCCCAGGAGGCCGTCGAGGCCCGCCTTCGAGGAACGCGGCTGGGCGCGCACGTTCAGGATGACGCCGTCCGGCGTTTCCGTCCAATACATCATCGCCCCTCTCGCGCCGCCTCCCCGCCACGCGCCTCCTCGCGCGTGAAGATGCGGGTCGAGGCGACGAGGCCGTCGTCCGTGACAAGGTTCACGAAGAACATGACGGCCCGTGCCGGGACGGGGACGGCGAGGGAAGTCTGCGTACCGTCGAAGCCGGGGAGGGGCGTCGCGGACCACGCGCGCCGTTCGAGGACGGGGTTGGCGTCCTCGGTCGCCAGCAGTTCGGCCCGCACGACGCGGCGCCCCCGGGCGTCGAACGCGACGCGGAGGCAGCCGTCCCGCACCTCGGCCGCCTTCACAGCCACGAGCGGCGCGCCGCCGCGCAGAAGGTGGTCCGCAAGCGCGGCAATCTCCTTCGGGTCGCCCGCCGGGGGATGCCCGTGCGGCATGCGCAGCTTGAGCGAGAGGGCGAGCGGCACGTCCGAGGCCAGGGCCTCGTACGAACGGCGCACGGCGTCGAGCGGGTACCAGCGGTCGTTCGTGCCGCAGCACCAGAGGACGGGGCGCCGGGCGTCCGGCAGGTAGTGCTTGGGATCCCACAGCGCGAGCCACCGCCGGTAGTCCGCCGGCGCGCCCATGCCCGCCCACTGCGGGTTGAGGTCGTACCAGCCGCAGCCGTAGACGGGCGCCGCGAACACGAAGCGGCCGTCGACGCCCATCACGATGCTCGTGAGGTAGCCGCCCCAGCTGATGCCCGTGAGGCCGACGCGGGCGGGGTCCACCTCGGGACGCGCCCGCAGGAACGAATGGCTGCGCACCACCGCCGCGACGGCGTGGTAGGTCCACTGGTCCCGGAGCGGCTCGTTCATCTGCGCGACGGAACGTTCCCAGCCACTTGGGCCCGACCAGGCGTGCGCCGGGTGGGGCTTCCCGTCCCGCTCCCCCTGCGGGATCCTGCCGCAGGTGTCCATCGCGATGGCCGCGTACCCCCGGTCGTTCCAGGTCTTCACCCAGCGCGCGAACGCCGTGCCGCCGCCGCCGTGTACCAGCACCATCGCCGGAACCTTCCTCTGCGCCGAAGCCCCCTTCGGGAGGCCCCACCACGCGAACACGCGCGTCGGCCGGCCGCGCCAGGGCTCGCCCGCGATCCAGATCGGCTCCACGCCCGCCACGCGCCCGTACTCGTTCGAGCACGGCGCCTCAACGGGAAACGTGCGGGGCGGCTGCGCCAGGGCCGCCACGTACCAGAATGTCCGCGAACCGCGGGCCGGCGCGTCCGCCGGGACGGTCTCCGCCGCCCCCGCGCCGCCCGCGCACAGCCACGCGGAGAGGGCCAGCAGAATGGTCTTCGCCTTCATGTACGCTGGAACCGTTCGCGGTTGATCCAGAGCCCCAGGGCCGGATTCGGGATGAAGTAGATCTCCTCGCCCCCGACGGCGTTGAAGCCGTACTTCAGCTTCGCGGGATCGTACTTCGCGGCCATTTCGCCGTAGTCGGCGGACTGGAAGCCCACCCCCTCGACCTCGGCCCGCGTGATGTCCTTCACGCAGTAGGTGATCGAGAAGCGCCCGTCGGACGAGCCGTGGATGAGGTGCGCGGCCGCGCCCATGTTCGCGCGCAGGTCCGCGCTTTCGGGCCGGTTGAAGACCTCCAGCGTGTGGAGGCGCCCCCGGTAGCCGTACTTGCGGATGAGCGCGTCCACCGCCTTGTCCTCCCCGAACTGGCGGACGCCCGGCGCGAGGATGACCAGCTCCCCGCCGTCCGCCATCGCCATGCGCGTGCGGTAGATCGCCTTGTTGCCGAGCCAGGTGGACGTGAATTCGGACGGGTCGAGGTAGACGACGCACTTCCTGATGCCGCGCTCCACGTAGTCGATGTTCTTCCGCTGCGCGAGCTTCACCGCCTCGGTGAGGCAGTTCCGCCCCTCCCCGATGAAGAGCCCGTGGGAATGGATCTTCCCGCCCGGCGCCGTGTTCACCGTCAGCGCCCAGAGGATCGGGCGCTGCGCGACGAAATGCTCGAACGCATAGTCGAAGAGGCGCCGCACGGGCGTGTGGTCGCGCCCCATCGCCTTCTCCATGCCGCACACGGCGCCGATCATGTGCGACTTGTTGATCATGTCGCTGCCGCCCACGCCCACGAAGAGGTTCTTCGCGTGGTTCGCCATGCCGATCACCTCGTGCGGGACGACCTGGCCGGGCGAGATGATGAGGTCGTAGGTCTCGTCCATGATGCGCCGGTTGACCTCCACGGCGACCGGCTCCTTCCAGAGGCCGTCCGTGATCTCGGAGACGACCTCCGCCGGCACGTCGCCGAGCTTCACCACGTCCGTGCGCCAGCCGTGGACGATCATCTTCCCGTAGGGGATGTCGGGGAACATGGTCTTCCACTGCCCCTCGCTCACGGGCACGTGCGTGCCGAGCGCGGGCATCACGTCCACCTGGACGCCCCGCGCCGCGAGGAGCCTCCAGTACGCGCAGGTGATGAAGCCCGCGTTCGAGTGGTAGCGCGTGAAGTCCGGCGGGATGACCAGCGCCTTCCCGTGGGGGAACGCGCGCCCCTCGAGCGACTGGGCGAGCGCGGCGGCGATCTCGTCGTTGGAGAGGCCGTCGTCGGCCGTGGCGGTTCTGAAGATGTCCATGGCAGGATTTCCCTTCTAGGCGAGGCCGTAGCGGACGAGGGCGGCGGCCACGCCGTCCTCGTCGTTTGAGAGGGTCACGTCGTCCGCGGCCGCACGCACGTCCGGGTGCGCGTTCGCCATCGCGACGCCCACGCCGGCGGCCTCGATCATCGTGAGGTCGTTGAGCCCGTCGCCGATCGCGAGGCAGTTCGCGCACGTGAGCCCCAGATGCGCCGCGAGGCGCGCAAGCGCCGCGCCCTTGTGGGCCGAGGCGATGTTGAGCTCCAGGTTGTTCCAGGTCGTGGACGTCACCGCGATTTCGGGGAAGCGGGCGCGGACCGCCCCGGCGATCCGCGCCGTCGCGTCCGCCGGGCCGTCGAGGCGCGCGAAGAGCATGATCTTCTGCACGTCCCCCTCGCCCGCCGTCGCCGCGAGATGCGCCTTCAGCTCCGGGACGGGGCGGCGGAAGTCCTGCACCATCGCGAGATAGTGCTCGTCCGTCGCGTAGGCGGCCGCCTTCTCCTTGAACGCCGCGCTCATCCAGCCCCAGTTCGCGCGGTAGCAGTCGTAGACGACGTCGTAGCCGTCGAGGAGGCGCATCACGGCGATGGCCGTTTCAAGGGGGATCTCCTCGCGGACGACCGCCGCGTCGGCCGCGCGGTCGTAGACCTGCGCGCCGTTGACGGTGATCGCGTAGCGCACGAACGGCAGGTCGCGCACGGCGGCGGGCATCATGCCGAAGAAGCGCCCCGTCGTCGGCACGACGAGCGCGCCCTTCGCCGCCGCCCGCGCAAGGGCGTCCCGGTTGGCGGCGGAGAGGCGCTTCTGCGAATCGAGCAGCGTCCCGTCCAGGTCGAGCGCGATGACCTTCAGGTCAGGCATTGTAGGTCGCGGCGGACGTCGTGCCGCCGTGTCCCGTCCAGTTCGTGTGGAAGAACTGCCCGCGCGGCGCGTCCAGGCGCTCGTAGGTGTGCGCGCCGAAGTAGTCGCGCTGCGCCTGCAGGAGGTTCGCCGGCAGGCGCGCCGTCGTGTAGCCGTCGAAGTAGCTGAGGGCCGAGGTCATCGCCGGCGCGGGGATGCCGTGCGCGAGCGCCGCCGCCGCCACCTGGCGCCACGCCGGGACGAGCCGCTCGACCGTCGCCTTGAAGTAGGGGTCGAGCAGCAGGTTCGAGAGCTGCGGGTTCCTGTCGTACGCCTCCTTGATCTTGCCGAGGAAGACCGAGCGGATGATGCAGCCGCCG
>CAVEVC010000154.1:0-18870 GCA_963618935.1 Clostridiales bacterium CCNA10
GAGCGTTGGCCTCCGAAGCCGAAGGTTGCTGGTTCGATCCCAGTCAGTCGCACCATTTGAAACGCGAAGCCCCCGTTGATGCGGGGGCTTTTCGTATGCTATAATCTCCGCATGAAGAACATGCTTGTGACAGGAGCGACCGGCATGCTGGGCCGGGCCGTGATGGGGCGGTTCGCCGCCGAGGCGGACGTGAAGCTGACGGGCCTGTGCCACACGCGCACGGGCGAGGGGCTGGTGCGGGTGGACCTGGCGGACGCGGCGGCGCTCGCGCGGGCGCTGAACGACGTGCGGCCCGAGGTCGTCGTCCATACGGCGGCGATCCGCAGGCCGGACGCGTTCGCCGCCGACGTGGCGTCCGCCCGGCGGCTCAACGTGGACGCGACGGACGCCCTGGCGCGCTGGGCCGGCGCCGCCTCGGGCCGCTTCCTCGTCTACATCTCCTCGGACTACGTCTTCGACGGCTCCGCGCCGCCCTACACCCCCGCGTCGCCCACCCATGCGATCAACGCCTACGGCGCCTCGAAGCTCGACGGCGAGCGCGCCGTGCGCGCGGCGGCGGCCGCGCAGAGCGCGATCCTGCGCGTGCCGGTCCTCTACGGGGACGTCGAGAGCCTGCAGGAGTCGTCCGTGACGACGGTCATCGAGCAGGTCCTCGCGTTCGTCCGTCCGGGCGCGGCGCGGCGGACGCAGCCGCTCGTCCTGGACGACTGGGCGATGCGCTACCCGACGCACGTCGCGGACGTCGCCGACATCCTCGCGCAGATCGTGCGGCGGCGCCTGGCGGGGACGTTCCACTGGAGCGGGTCCGAGCCGATGACGAAGCTCGACATGGGGCGCGTGGCGGCGGAGATCCTGGGCGTGGACGCGGCGCTGCTGAAGGGGAGCGGCGCGCCCGCGAACGGCAGCGAGCCGCGCCCGAAGGACTGCCATCTCGACCGTTCCGCGCTGGAGGCGCTGGGCGTCACGACGCCGGGGATTCCGTTCGCCGCCGCGGCCCGCCGCCTCGTGCAGCGCTTCCGCTAGGGAGGGCGAATGCCCGCTTTCCCGCCCGCATGGTTTTTGGTAGAATCTTGCCCATGAAAAACGATGAACTTTGTCCGTGCGCCAGCGGCAGGGCCTTTGGCCAGTGCTGCGGGCCCGTCCTGAACGGCGAACGCAAGGCCGAGACGGCCGAAGAGCTGATGCGGGCGCGCTACAGCGCGTATGCGGTGGGCGACGTGAAGTTCCTCTTCGCGTCGTCCGGGCCCGAGGTGCGCGCCGAGTTCGACGAGAAGACGACGCGCGACTGGTCGAAGTCCGCCCAGTGGCAGGGGCTTGACGTGATCGCCACCGAGAAGGGGGGCAAGGACGACGAGGAGGGCGTGGTCTCGTTCGTGGCGCACTACGCCGCGAACGGCCAGCAGTGCGAGCACCGCGAGCGCGCCACGTTCAGGAAGATCGACGGCGCGTGGCGCTTCATCGACGGCGTGATCGAGAACAACGAGCCCTACCGCCGCGAGGAGCCGAAGATCGGCCGGAACGACCCCTGCCCGTGCGGCAGCGGGAAGAAGTACAAGAAGTGCTGCGGGAAGGACAAATGAGGCCGGCGGCCTTCCTCTTCGACCTGGACGGCACGCTCGTCGACACCGAGGCGCTGTGGGCCCGGGCGATCGTCGACTGGCTGGCGGACCGGGGGCAGGCGACGACGGTCGAGGCGTGTGCGCCGGCCATCGTCGGCCGCAGCTGGACCGACATCCACGCGGCGATCCACGCGCGGTTCCCGGCGCTGGGCCGGTCGTCCCCCGTCGAGGACGCGAAGGCGCTGCGCGGCTACTACGCCCGCCTGGCGACCGACCCGGCGGGGCAGGTCGTGCCCGGCTCCGTCGCCTTCCTGAAGCGGGTCGCGAAGATCGCGCCCTGCGTGATCGTCTCCGGCTCGCCCCATGCGGACGTCCAGGCGGCCGCGGACCTCTGCGGCGTGGCGGGGCTCGTGAAGTTCGTGCTCGGCGCCGAGGACTACGGGCGCGGCAAGCCGGCGCCGGACGGGTTCCTCAAGGCCGCCGAGCGGCTGGACGTCGACGCGAGCGAGTGCGTGGTGGTGGAGGACTCCACCGCCGGCGTCGCGGCCGGCCGCGCGGCGGGCATGCACGTGATCGGCCTCGACCGCCATGCGCTGTGCCCGCAGAACTTCGCGGGGAGCGAATGGCTCGTCCACGACCTCTCCGAGCTGGACGTCGACGCCGTCTTCGGCGACGAGGCGCGCGGCATCAAGGAAAGCGTGCAGTTCATGCTGCAGAACTCCGTCCAGCGCGCCGCCCACGTCGTGAAGAAGACCCTTCTGGACAAGCCGGGCGCGGTCGGCTGAAACCTAGAACCTCCCAGCTAAAACCTAAAACCTCGAACCTCGATTCGCCTATGTTGACTCTGATCCTCAGCGCCCTGCTGGGCGTGGGCGTGGGATGCGCCCTCTATTTCGGAAACGCGTTCGGCTACGGCTGGAGCACGTTCTTCGGCGTGCTGGCCTTTGGCGCCGGGAACATGGCCGCCGGCTTCTTGATCCAGCGGAAGGTGAAGGCCGCGATGGCGCGCGTGCAGGACATCATGCTGGCGGGGCAGAAGCGGATGCAGGCGAAGATGGCCCGCTGGCAGATGCGCCCGCCGGGGTCCATCCAGGAGGCGCAGGCCGAGATGGCGCGGGACCAGAAGGCCGTCGTGGCGGCGGCGCTGGCGGCGACGGAGCCGCTGCACCGCTTCGACCTGTGGGTGCCGCTCATGAAGCGGCAGATCGCCACCGCGCAGTTCCAGCTCTACTGGATGGTCAAGGACTTCAGGAAGGTGGACGAGCTGATGCCGAAGGTGCTCTTCGTGGACCCCGCGATGACCGCGATGAAGATCGCCCGCCTCTACATGCTGGGCCGGCCCTCCGCCGAGATCGGGAAGGTCTACGAGAAGGGCCTGCGCCGCCTGCGCTACAACCAGAACGTGCTTCTCGCCGCCGCCTACTCCTGGATCCTCGTCCGGCGCAACGAGGTGGACGCCGCGTTCAAGGCGCTCAACCGCGCGCTGGAGAAGAGCGACAACGAGACGCTGAAGGCGAACCGCGAGCAGCTGGCGAACAACCGCGTGGCGCACTTCTCCAACACGGCCCTCGGCGACCAGTGGTACGCGCTCCTCCTCGAGGAGCCGAAGGTGCGGCAGCCGCGTGCGCGGATGCAGTGGCGGTAGGCAGGGGGGGCGCCATGGACGTTCTCAAGCTCAACGGCATCGACGTGGAATGCATCCTCGGGGACCTTCCCGAGGAGCGGGTGAAGGAGCAGCGGGTCCTCGTGGACGCCGCGCTCGCGTTCGACCAGCAGGACGCGGCGGCGTCGGACCGCCTGGAGGACACGGTGGACTACGCGCTGCTGGTGGGGAACATCCGCGAGGCGCTGGAGGAGGCGCGCTGCAGGCTCCTGGAGCGGGCGGCGGACGTGGTGGCGGACGTCTGCCTCGCCGACCCGCGCGTCGAGCGCGTCACGGTGTCCGTGCGCAAGTTCGGGACGGTTCCCGGCCTCGGCAGCGCCGAGGTGAAGATCACGAGGCCCGCATGAAGGCGCGGGACGTGAAGAGGGCGGTCGTGCTGGCCGCCGGGCTCGGCACGCGGCTGCGTCCGCTCACGCTCGTGGAGCCGAAGCCGCTGCTGCCGATGTGGGGCGTGCCGATGCTCGAGCGCATCCTCTCCCTGCTGGAATCGTGGGGCGTGGAGGAGATCGCCGTCAACGCGCACTGGCGGGCGGAGAAGGTCCGCGCCTACGTGGCGCGGCGCAGGGGGCCCGCGAAGGTGACGGTGGCGGAGGAGCCCGAGATCCTGGGGACGGGCGGCGCCCTGAACCCGCTGCGGCACATGCTCGGGGCGGAGCCGTTCTGGCTCGTGAACGGCGACATCGTCGTCGAGGGGCTTGACCCGCAGGCGGTCGTGGACGCCTACGTGAAGAGCGGGCGCTTCGCGGGCTGCTGGATGAGCGAGGTGTTCGGCCCGCGCACGGTGGAGGCCGACTTCGAGGGGCGCATCTGCAACTGGGCGAGCGACGTCGCGGGCGACGCGGGCACCTACACCTACTGCGGGGTCGCGCTGCTGGGCCCGCAGGTCCTCGACTACGTGAAGCCGGAGGGCTTCTCGACGATCGTCGAAGCCTACGAGGCCGCGGCGATGACGGGCGGGAGGATCGTCAGAGGCGTGGACCCCGACGGCGCCTACTGGGCGGACTGCGGCACGCTGGAGGCGTACCTGGAGGCGCACGCGGCGCTGGACCCGGACCGCTTCGAGGCGAACCCGAACGTGATCTTCCCGGGCGTGAAGCTCGTGGAGTCGGCGGACCTCGCGGGCTGCGTCGTGACGGGCGGCCTCGTGGGCGGCGCGTTCGAGCGCACGGCGCTCGTGGGCGTCGACCAGGCCGGCGACGCGCGCCTCGCGGCCCTGGCGGCGGCGCTGGGGTGGAAGCCCGCCGACGTCGCGGCCGTCTTCCTCGGCGCGCGCGGCAGCGACCGCGCCTTCTGGCGGTTCGTCCACGGCGACGACCGCGCGATCGCCGTCGTCTACGACGACGCGGCGCGCCCCGAGAACGCCCGCTACGCCCACCACGCGCGGCTCCTCGCCGACGCCGGCGTGCCCGTGCCGCGCATCCTCGCGGACCTGCCGGACCGGAAGGCGCTCGCCCTCGAAGACCTCGGCGACGCGTCGCTGGAGGCGCGCGCGGCGGAGAAGGGCGCCCGCCTCGTCGCGCTCTACGCGCCCGTCGTGAAGGCCCTGCGCACGCTCCACGAGCAGGGGACCGGCCGCGCGCTCGCCGAGGCGGCGGACGCGCTCGAGCCCGCGTTCGGCCCCGCCCTCTACAAGTGGGAGCGCGACCTCTTCGAGACCTTCTGCGTGAAGGCGCGCTACGGCTACGAGAAGCTGCCGGACGCCGTGCGCGCCGACCTGGAGACGGCGGCGGACGTGCTTGCGCGCCAGCGCCCCGTGCTCGTCCACCGCGACTGCCAGAGCTCCAACGTCCTCTACCGAAACGGGAGCGAGCCGGTCTTCATCGACTTTCAGGGCATGCGCCTCGGCGCGGCCGCCTACGACCTCGCCTCGCTCCTCTACGACCCCTACGCGCCGCTCGGCGAGAAGGAGCGCCGCGCGCTCGCGGCGCTCTATCCCGTGGAACACCTCGCCTACGGGGCGGTGCAGCGGCTCGTGCAGGCGCTCGGCGCCTTCGGGCGGCTCGCCTCCGCGGGGCAGCCCCGCTTCGAGGCGTACGTGCCGCGCGCGCTCGCGAACCTGCTGGCGGCGGCGGACGAGGCGGACCTCGACGCGCTGGGCGGCTTCGCGGAAGACCTCATCGCGAAGGAGGAGATCCGCCTGGGCCATTTCCACCATCACCACCACGACGACGACGGCGAGGCATGAAGTCGTCGGTGAAACAGCGGCTTCGGCGGATCCTGGACGGCGCGCCGCGCCGGGCCGCCGCCGTCGTGACGCGCGCGATGGGGCGCCGCCGCCTGTTTCACGCCTACGACGTGGGGGCGGACACCTTCGTGTTCGAGAAGGGGGTGTGGCAGCGCCTCGACGCGCACGCCTCGGTCCTCATCGCCGCGAAGAGGGACCTGCGGCACAACGGGGGCGCGGGCTACGTGATGTCCGTCACCACGGGCAACCACTCCGTGGCGGCGCTGCCGCTCCTGCAGGGGCAGCTCTGGGACCTCTGCCGCCTGTCGGCCGCCCGGCGCGGCGAGACGATGGCGCACGGCGTCCTGTGCGCGAACGTGGTGGGCGGGAAGCTGGAGATCTCGCAGCGCGACGTGCCGTGCGGCCGGCTGGCGGCGGCAGACGACTGGCTGACGGGGACGCTGGGGTTCGCGTGCGGCGACGTGGTGATGGTGGAGCGCAACGAGGAGGCGCTCGAGCACTTCCGGCGGCGGGGGCAGGAGTGGCGCGTGAAGCCGCTCGCGTGGACCGAGCGCGAGATGTCCGCCGCCCTCGCCGCGAGCCGCAAGCGCATCTCCACCGGCATCCGCTACTACCACGGCTCGCGCGGCGTCCACTTCCTCTCCTACGCGGGCTTCCACCGGCTCTGCGAGCAGGCGCGGGACGACTTCCCCGCGTTCCGCGCCGGGCTCCACGAGCTCGTGAGCGTCTTCGAGGGGCACGGGACGAGCTTCCTGCGCCAGCACAAGTACCACGGCCACCACGAGGTGGAGCTCTTCGGCCTGCGGCGCGGCGTGGCGCTCGAGCGCCTCGTCCCCGAGCTGGAGCTGCTGATGGAGAAGATCGAGCTGCGGCGCATCTCCGGGGCGGAGGCCGCGGCGCGCATGGCCGGGATCGACGCGCTCTTCAAGGCCCACCTCACGCGCCCGGAGCTCGCCGACGACGCCTCGGAGGCGTTCGTCGAGACGCTCTACATGTACCTCACGGGGGAGGTCTACTCCGTGGTGGGCGAAGGCGCCACGCCCGCGTTCGACGACCGCCGCACGGCGCTGCCGGGCGCGCGCTTCGAGCAGGGCCGGCCCGTGTTCGACCCGCTCT
The DNA here is from genome assembly GCA_963618935.1 of Clostridiales bacterium CCNA10. Lineage (GTDB taxonomy): Bacteria > Verrucomicrobiota > Kiritimatiellia > RFP12 > UBA1067 > RUG572. Next base: position 6,524 of record CAVEVC010000154.1, read on the forward strand.
GCGACGCGCGCAGCGAGGTGCTGCTCTCGAACCTGCGCGCGCTCGTGAGCCGCGAGGAGTTCGTGGAATACGCGAACGTCTACGAGCTGCGGACGCACGACGACGAGGACGACCTGCCGATCGGGGAGGGGACGACGCGCGAGGTCGTCTACAAGACGAACCGCCGCCCGCTCGCGGCCTCCCTCGTGGAGAAGCGCCTCGCCCGCACGGGCCGAGGCTACGGCAGCTACGTGATCGCGCGCGCGCAGGGCTTCAAGTCGCTCGGCGTGGCGCTGCCGGACTACCGCCTCCTCCGGCGGCGGCCGCACGAGAAGGCGCGCGCCGACTTCTTCATCCGCTCGCGCTGCGAGGGCGAGCCGCTGGCGGACATCCCGACGAGCGCGTTCCAGCTCGCCGGCGCGTGCGGCGGCGCGGCGGCGGGCGAAGACCCGCAGGTCGTCCTGGCCCTCGCCTTCCTGATGGGCGACGCCGCCGCGCAGAACCTCGCGATGAAGAAGTACGACCCCGTCACCCAGACGCCGCGCTACGACGTGGGCAAGGAGATCTACCGCTTCGGCTACGACATCAAGGCGGGCCGCCTCCTGCCGCAGGGCGTCTCGTTCTGCTCCGTGCGCGGGTCGCTCGGCTGGCCCGACGTGGCGCGCACGGACCGCAACCTCGACGCGATCGACGCCTTCTACCTCGCCGCCTACGCGCGGGCCCTGGCGGCCTTCGCCGCGCGGCATCCGGCCGCCCCGCTGGCGGACCTCGGCGCGCGCTTCTTCGCCGGGTTCGAGTTCCGCCTCCGCGCCCTGGAGTGGGCGTTCACCGTGCAGCGCGACGCCTTCGAGGGCTTCGACCCCGCCCTGCCGCCCCGCTACGGCTTCCTCCCCAAGTGGCGCTTCGCCCTCTGGGCGCTGGAGCGCCACGTGCGGCGCATCGCGTCCCTGCGCGCGCGCTTCTTCACGCTCCTGGAGCATCAAGAGGGCATGGACGAGACATGAAGGACGAACGGATCGAGATCCTGGACCCCGCGACGAAGATCGCCGTCCTGTGCGCGGACTGCACGACGGCGGCGGGGCAGCTTGCGCGCGGGCACCTCTCCGGGCCCGCCGCCTCGCACTACCTCGCCGAGGCGCTGGCGGGCGTCGCGCTCCTCGGCGCGGAGACGGCGCAGGAGGCGGAGACGGTCACGTTCCGGCTCGACTGCCCGGGCCCGCTCGAAGGGTTCCTCGTGGAATGCACGGCCGCCGGCACGCTGCGCGGCTACACGAAGAAGAAGGTCCTGGACGGCTTCGACGGCCTCGGCGCGCCGAAGGACGCGCAGGCGCTGGGCGGGAGCGGCACGTTCGCGGTCGTCCGCTCCATCCCCGGCGCGATCCTGTCGAGCGGGGCCGTGGCGGCCGCGTGGAAGGGGGACGCGGTGGCCGCCGGGCTCGACGCCTTCTTCGCCCAGTCGCTCCAGCGCCGCGTCCGCACGGCGCTCGCCGCGTCCGTCGGCGACGACGGCGCGCCCCTCTTCGCGCGCGGCCTCCTCGCGGAGTGCCCGCCGGACGGCGACGCGGCCGCGTTCGCGCGGGTCGCCGCCGTGTTCGCCTCGGGGGCCGCCGCGCGGGCGCTCGCCTCGGGCGCGGCCGCGCCGCGCACGCTCCTGAAGAAGCTGGGCCTGCCGCAGGCGGAGATCCGCCGCACGCGCCCCCTCTCCTTCGCGTGCCGCTGCAGCGCCGAACGGGCCGCCGCGATGGTCGCCGCGATCCCGCCGGGCGAGCGCGCGGCGCTGCCCCCTGCGCTCGACGTCACCTGCCACATGTGCGGCCGCACCTGGACCGTGCCCACGAACCCGTAGCCGAGAAGCGCCATGACCGATTTCGCGAACGTCCTCAACCCCGAACAGTGCGCCGCCGCGACGGCGCCGAACGGCCCGATGCTCGTCCTCGCGGCGGCGGGCACGGGCAAGACCCGCACGCTCGTCCACCGCGTCGCCTACCTCGTCGAGCGGGGCGTGCCGCCCGAGCGCATCCTGCTCCTGACGTTCACGAACCGCGCCGCGCGCGAGATGCTGGAGCGCGCCGAGACGCTGGTGCCCGGCATGGGCGGCGTGTGGAGCGGGACGTTCCACCACGTCTGCGCGCGCCTCCTGCGCCAGTACGGATCGTCGCTCGGCTACAAGCCCGGCTTCGCGATCCTCGACGAGGACGACCAGAAGAAGGTCATGGGGCAGTGCATCAAGGAGCGCGTCAAGCAGGTGAAGGACTTCCCGAAGAAGGAGTTCCTGCTCAAGCTCGTGGGCGACGCGGCGAACGGGCAGCGCAGCCTCGAAAAGGTCGTGCAGGGCTACCAGACGAAGACCGCCCTCGACGCGCCGCTCGTCCTCGAGGTCTGCCGCGCCTACGGGGAGAAGAAGCGGGAACTCGGCGCGATGGACTTCGACGACCTGCTCGTGAACGGCCTGCGCCTCCTCGTCGAGAACGGCCGCGTGCGCGAATTCCTGCAGGAGCACTTCCTGCACGTCCTCGTGGACGAGTACCAGGACACGAACGCGATCCAGTCGCAGTTCACGGACATCCTCGCCGCGAAGCGCCGCAACATCATGGTCGTGGGCGACGACTTCCAGTGCATCTACACCTGGCGCGGCGCGCAGTTCGAGAACATCATGAACTTCCCCACGCGCTGGGACGGCTGCCGGATCGTCAAGCTGGAGCGCAACTACCGCTCGATGGCGCCGATCCTCGACGTCGCGAACTGCGTGATGAAGGACGTCCGGCACCAGTTCGAGAAGACGCTGCGCCCCTTCCGCACCGGCGCCGCCCCGAAGCCGCGCCTCTACCGCGTCTACGACGGGCGCGCCCAGGCCGAGGCGATCCTGCGCCTCGTGAACACGATGCGGCAGAACGGCATCGCCTACAAGGACGTGGCGATCCTCTACCGCTCGCACTACACGTCGATCGACATCCAGATGGCCCTCACGCGCAGCCGCGTGCCGTTCCGCATCACGAGCGGCGTGGGCGTCTTCGAGCAGCTGCACGTGAAGGACGTCCTCGCCTTCCTGCGCCTCTGCGTGGACCCGACCTCCGAGCTCAGCTTCCTGCGCCTCGTCGCGCTGCTGCCCGGCGTGGGCGAGACCTCCGCGCGCCGGTACTGGCGGAGCCTCGGCGGCTCCTTCGACGCGGCGAACCCGATGGCGCGCATGGACCTCGGCGCGCTCATGTGCCCGAAGGGCAAGGAGGGCTGGGGCAGGATCGCCCAGGCGTTCGCGCGCGCGCCGGAGCACCTCGCGGCGCATGAGGACCGCCTCCTCATCGAGGACTTCACGCAGCTCTTCTACGCCGACCATCTCCGCCGGGCGTTCGAGGCGGAGGACGCGGAGTCGCGCCTCGAAGACCTCGGCGAGCTCATGGCCCAGATCGCCACCTCCCCCGGCGGCCTGAAGCAGTTCCTCGACGAGGTCGCCCTCATGACGAACCTCGACGCGAAGGCCCGGGACGGCCTGCCCGAGGACCACATCACGCTCACGACCGTCCACCAGGCGAAGGGCATGGAGTGGCCCGTCGTGATCCTGCCCTGGCTCTCCGACACCGTCTTCCCGAGCGCGCGCGCCGTGGAGGAGGGCAACCTCGCCGAGGAGCGCCGCCTCTTCTACGTGGCCGTCACCCGCGCGCGGGACCGCCTCTACATGTGCGTGCCGCGCGCGAAGAAGACGGCCGACGGCGGGCTCTTCCCCGTCGAGCCCTCGGTCTTCGTGCGCGAGATCCCCAAGGACCTCGTCGAGGAGCAGACGCTCTACTCCACCGACCGCGGCTTCGGCGGCGACGCGGGCGCGCGCCGGCGCGGGTATGGCGACGACGACGATGCCGGCGGCTGGCGGCGCGGGCCGTCGCAGCCGGTCTACACGACGACGTGGAGGCGCTGACGGTGAAGGCGTTCCTCAGAAAGCCCGCCGCCGTGGCGTTCCTCCTCTTCACGGGCGTCTACGCGCTCGCCCTCGCGGCCGTCTTCTGGGGGGCGTGGCCGCTCGACAAGGTGCCGGTCGCGCCGGACTGCCCTACGGCGTTCGCGGTGGACGACGCCGCCCGCTGGCTGCGCGACGTCTGGGCGGGGAAGAACGTCGTCCCCTCCGACCTCATGCACGTCGTGGGCGGCATGTACGCCTGGATGGAGCTGCAGTTCGCCCTCGCGGCGTGGCTCGCCGCGCTCGGCGTGGCGTTCTACCTGCGGGGGCGACGCCTCTCGCTTGTCGCGAGCTACGGCGGCGGCGCGGCCTTCGGCCTCATGGGCTACTGCTTCACCCTCTTCTCGGCGGGGCATCTGGGGTGGTTCGTCTGGCTCATGTACGGGCCGTTCGCCTTCGGCCTCGTCGACCGATGCGTGCGGAAGGGGAAGTGGCGCAACTGGGCGCTCCTCGGGGCCGTCCTCGCCTGGGCGAGCGCGCGCCAGCCGGACCTCTGGCTGCTCTTCACGGCGCTGACGTGCGCATACGGCGTCTGGTGCCTCGTTCGCGAGCGGCGGACGCTCCGCCCGGGTCGTCTCGCCGCCGGCGTGGGGCTCGTCGCCGTCGCCGCGCTCCTCGTGGGCAGCCCGCAGTTCGGAAATGCCATCTTCAAGGAGATCGCGGGGCGCGAGAAGCAGATCGCGGAGACGACCGCCGCGGGCGCGGCGGCGCAGACGAGCGACGACCCCGCGACGCGGGAGCAGGCGCGCCGGGAACGCTGGCTCTTCTGCACGAGCTGGTCCCTGCCGCCAGAGGACACGCTGGAGTTCGCGATCCCGGAGATCCACGGCGGGTCGAGCGATCCGCGCGTCTACCAGAAGCCCGGCAACAAGCCCTACCGGGGCCGCCTCGGCCAGCACGGCGTGGTGCCGCCGGGCGGCGGCGGGCGCCACCCCGTCACGGGGGAACAGCTCAAGGCCGGGGACGAATACTGGCTGCCGTATCGCCAGCACGCGCTCTACTTCGGCGTCCTGACGCTCCTCCTCGCCGCCGTGGGCGGGGCGGGGTGGGCGTATCTGCGACGTCGGCCCGCCGCGGCCGCGGCGCCCTCCGATCCGGCGGCGTGCGCGGCGGCGTTCGCCGACGTGCCGTTCTGGCTTGGCGCCGCCGGTGTCGTCTACCTCTGCGCGCTGGGGGGCTTCACGCCGTTCTACCGGCTCGTCTTCCTGCTGCCGTTCGGGGACCTGATCCGCTGCCCGGTGAAGTTCGTGCATCTGCTGGAGTTCTGCGCGGCCGTCCTCGCGGGCTGCGGCATCGAGTTCCTGCGCGTGCGTTTTGGCGCGGGGCGCGCGTGGGTGGCGCCCGCGCTCGCGTGCATCGCGGCCCTCAACGTCTTCGACCTCGCGCGCGTGGACGCGAAGTATCTGGCGGTGCAGGACGTCGCGTTCCAGCGCGCGCCGAACGAGGCGGCGGAGGACGTCATGAAGCAGGGCGGCGGAAAGGTCTTCGTCGCCGTGCCGCCGCAGGAGGGGGGCGCGCTGGTCCGGGACTCGCTCGGCCTCCACCTCGCGGAGACGGCGGACCGGGCGGACGCGCCCGGCGTGCGCTTCGTGCTGGCCGGCGGGTCCACGCTGCGGAGCGACGCGCAGCTGAACGCGCGCCTCAAGAACGGGGAGCTGAAGGTGGCGGGCACCTACGTGCTCGCGCAGCGGACGGGCATCCGCCGGGCGGCGCAGGCCCATGCGGCGCTCGCGCTTCTGCGGGTGGAGGGCGTCGACGCGCCCGCGCCGCCGGAGCGTCCCGCCCCCGACCGCGGCGCGCAGGCGCGGGTCCTCGTCTCGGTCCTCGCGTCGCTGGGCATTGCCGGCTGGGCGCTTGCGGGGAGCGTGCGGCGGGCGCGATGAAGACGCGGGAACTCGCCTACTGCGGGCTCTTCGGGGCACTGGCCCTGGCGCTGCCGACGCTCGTCCATGCGTGCGGCCTCGCGGGGGCGCTGCTGCTGCCGATGTACTGGCCGCTCGTCACGCTCGCGTTCCTCGTGCCGACGCGGCGGGCGGTTCTGGTGGCGGCGTGCGTGCCGTGGGCGGGCGCGTGCCTGACGGGGATGCCGCTCCTGTGGCCGCCCCTTGCGGCCGTGCTGAGCGTGGAGCTCGCCGTGCAGGTGGGGGCGCTGGGGATCTTCCGGACGTGGCGGGGGCGGCGGGGCGTGCTGTCGATGGGCGCCGTCTTTTGGGGGTTGCTGGGGATCCTGGTGGCGGGGCGCTTTCTGCATGCGGGGCTGGTCTGGCTGGTGGCGCAGGCGTTTCCGCAGCTGCCGGCGGGCGTCGTGGCGTCCGCCTCGTTTCTGGCGGGGTGGCCGGGCGTCGTGGCGATGCTCGTCTTCGTGCCCGTCTTCGTGGGGTCGTTCGCCCGGCGCGACGGCGTCTGCGAGGTCCGCTTCCTGAAGGCGCTCAGGCGACTGCGCCTGCCCGAAGGCGTGGTGCTCGTCTGCGCGCAGGCGCTGCGGTGGTTCGAGGCGCTGGGCCGCGACGCGGAGATGCTGGCGCGGGCGCTTGAACTGCGGCGGGCGGCGAGGGGGCGGGGCGCGGACGCGCCGCGCGAAGGGGCGCGCGTCCGCGTGCGGCGGCTGCGGGTGCAGTATGCCGGCGCGTCGGAGGCGGCGCTGGAGGTGGCGGCGCTGGACGTCGCGCCGGGCGAGCGGGTGGCGCTCGTGGGGGCGAACGGCAGCGGCAAGACGACGCTCCTGTCGGTCTTGGCGGGGTGCGTGGACTACACGGGCGACGTGGCAGTGCAGGGGGAGGTGCCGAAGGGCCGCACGCTGCGGAGCGTGCGGCGGCGCCTGGGCGTCCTCTTCGAGAACCCGGACGACCAGTTCCTCTTCCCGACGGTGCGGGAGGACGTGGGGTACGCGCTGGGGGGGCTTGCGCCCGAAGAGGCCGGGCGGCGCGTCGACGCGCTTCTCGCGGCCCTTGGGCTTCCGGCGGCGAACCGGCCCATCGCCTCGCTTTCGCGCGGCCAGCGCCAGCGCGTCGCGCTCGCGGGCGCGCTGGCGGCGGAGCCCGCTCTGCTCCTCCTGGACGAGCCGACGGCCGCGCTCGACGAGGACGAGAAGCGGCGGCTCGTGGACGTGCTGCGCGCCACGCCGGCGACCCTGCTCGTCGCCACGCACGACCGCGCCTTCGCGGCGGCGCTGTGCCCCCGCCTCGTGGACCTGCGCGGCCGCAGGTCGGCGATGCGGCAGCCGATGTCGTCGGCGTGGTGCGGACATGAGGACAAGATGGTATAATGCGGGGCGGAACGTTCAAGGAGCGAGATGGCGGAGGGTATGTTTTTTTTTTTATGGAGAATGTAAGAGATATGGAGCTGTGTGGGAAAAAATTGTTGATGATCTGCCGATGATCAGCCTGTTTTCCGGGGCCGGCGGGCTTGACATCGGCTTTGACCAGGCGGGCTTCAGGACGGCGGTGATGGTCGAGTTCGACCCCGCCTGCTGCCGGACGCTGCGCAAGAACATGCCCAATGTCCCCGTGCTGGAAGGAGACATCAACCAGATCAAGACCGAGGAGATCCTGTCCGCCGCCGGACTGAAGCCGCTTGACGCCGCGCTTGTCATCGGCGGCCCGCCGTGCCAGAGCTTCAGCCTTGCGGGGCGCCGGATGGGGCTTGACGACCCGAGAGGGCGGCTCGTCCTTGAATTCATCCGCGTCGTCCGTGAGGCGCTGCCAAAGGCATTCGTCATGGAGAACGTTCGCGGCCTGACGAACTGGGAGAAGGGAAAAGCCCTTGACGCCATCATGGTCGAGGCGCAGATGCCGATCCGCTTCGGCGGCAAGGACTATTCATATCGGGTTTCCTACAAAATACTGAATGCGGCGGACTATGGCGCACCTCAATTCAGGGAACGGGTCTTCATCGTGGGGAACCGCCTGGATCACGAGTTCGCGTTTCCCGCCAAGCGATATGGGACGAAGGAGGGCGACGAAGGGTTGTCGCCCTATCGAACAGTTCGGGATGCGATCTGCGGACTGCCACCGGCGACGCCGCCATCGGAAGTCGCGTTGCGCGTTTCAGGGACGATCAAAGCGAGGATTGAAAAGCATGGCTATTAAGAACCACGAACAGACGGCTCATTCTCCTTCCACGCTGGCGAAGATCAGGAGCGTCGGCATCGGGGAAAAATTGAGCGACAAGCAGAAGACGTATGGCTGCACCTATCGGCGGCTCGACCCCGACAAGCCGTCTCCGACCGTGACGCGGAGCGGTTATCGCGATTTCATCCATCCGTTCCAGGATCGGATGCTCACGGTGCGCGAACTGGCCTGTCTGCAGACGTTCCCGCTCGACTGGGAGATCACGGGCGTGAGATTGGATTCCTACAGCCACAACCGCCATGTCGAGATGACGCAGTTCGGGCAAGTCGGGAATGCCGTCCCGCCCGTCTTGGCAAGGGCGGTCGCGGAAGCAGTCAGGAGCCAGTTCTTCTCGGACAAGGAGGCTCAATGAACAACGTGTTTGTGACAAGTCCCGAATCGCTGGTGACGACGCACGAGGCCTACCGTGCGGGCGTCCTGGAGATCGCCCTGTTCAAGAACAAGGCGTCGATTCCCTACTTGGACAAGGCAAAGGCCCTTTACGTGACGCTCAAGAAGAACACGAAGACCTGCTTGGACATCATGGGCATGACCGAGATTCACGAGACGATCCTCGAGGCGGCGGGGATTACGCAAAAGACGAAGAAGCACTTGACGCCTGACGACAAGGCGGAGTTGCTGAAGAAATTCATTGAGGAAGTTCTGGCGAAAGCGTCCACCCGATACGTCGACAAGATTGTCTACCGCTATCTGATGGCGCTTGGCGAACAGCTCGGCGGGCGCATGCGCAATTGCATCGGGAACTTGGCGCGCGGCAAGATGATTCGCCAGATCGTCGCCCAGCTGAACGTCCTCCATGTCCCGTTCCGCTATTTCATCGACAAGGGCAAGGTCTGGTCGTCCGAGTCGCGCTGGCATCCCGACTTGGCGGAGAAGGTCAAGGCGATCACATGGAAGAACGAGGGCCATGTCCGCACCTTCCTGAACAACGTCAATGTCGACGGACTCTCGAAGAACGTTGACATCGTGCTTCTCGAGAAAGACCTGCCTGCCGTCACGCCGGCGTCGTTGAAGGCGGCCCTCGCCGAATCGAAGGACATCATCATGATGGGCGAGTTGAAAGGTGGCATTGACCCGGCTGGCGGGGACGAGCACTGGAAGACGGCGCGTGGGGCTTTGGAGCGGATTCACAAGGCTTACAAGCGTGTCGATGTCCTGTTCATTTGCGCATCAATCGAAAAGGCGATGGCGCGGGAGATCTACTCGATGTACCAGATGGGCGACTTGAACTGCGTTGCGAATCTGACGGACGCCAACCAACTGGCCTCCGCCTGTGAATGGATTGTGAAACTCTGAATGACGAGATTGAGGGTCTTGTGACATGACTGACGGGAACGGCAAGAGGGCGGACACGACATGTCTAGGGGCGAGAACGTGCATCGTCGTCACGATTCACGAACAGTTGTCGATGCATTCAGACGAAGTGGATGCGATGGCGTTTTCGGATTGGGACAGGGCCGAGGCCTGGATTGAGTCCCAGATCGATTCGCACGTGGCCGCGTTCGGGCTTGACCGGGAAACTGACGTCGCTGGGCGGCTGGTCCATCTGGACGGCGATGCACACACGATCCAGTATGATGCCAAGAAGCGGGACATCTTGTGAATTCGAGCGAAGAACGATGAACCTCGCGCTGTTCTTCGAGGGGACGGGGCAGGGCGTCCGCGGCAAGAAGACGAACGTCTCGCTCGTCTACGAGGCGTGCGTCGAGGACGACGCGCAGAGGCGCCACCTGGAGGCGGGGCCGGGCGCGCGCGTGGGCGCGCTGCTCCTCGGCAAGACGTCCGGCGTCGGCTGGCGCGCCATCTTCGCCCGCGCCCGCCGCTGGTACGAGGCGCAGGTCGCGGCAACGCCGTCCGGCGCGCCCCCGACGCGCGTCTTCCTCTTCGGCTTCTCGCGCGGCGCGCTCCTCGCCCGCCACTTCGCCGCGTGGCTCGATCGGCTCGGCACGGCGGTCGCCTACCTCGGCCTCTGGGACACGGTGGACGCGACGCCGGGGCTCGCCGTCTCGGAGGACTGCCCCCCGAACGTGCAGTTCGCGCGCCATGCCGTTGCCGAACACGAGGCGCGGCGGTTCTACGCCTACGTGCCGCTCCGGGGCGGACAGGTCGAGGAGGCGCTGTTCCCCGGTGTCCACAGCGACGTCGGCGGGCTCTACGCGGACAACCACGAGCTGGCGGACGCGGCGCGGGCGTGGGTCGCCGCGCCGGCGGCCGAACGCGGCCTCCGCTTCCGCGAGGGGACGGACTTCTCGGCGACCTGCGCCCCGGAGACGGCCGTGCGCCACGACTCGCGCCGCCTCGTCTCGAACCTCTTCGGCCTGTTGCGCCCCGCCCGCCGCCTCTTCCCGAAGGGCCTGCGGCGGCATCGCGGCGGGGAGGCGGACCGCCCGGCAGGGGACGGAAAGCCATGACGGGCCGGCGGTCACGAGGGACGCAGGGCGGGACTTCGTGGCCGTGCCGCCGCCTACGCGGACGCGCGCCGGGACGGCGGGCCGCGCGCGGAAGACCAGCCCGCGCCGACGCCCCAGGCGCGGTTCAAGGAGAACGTGAACGAATTCCTCGCGGTCTTCGACGCGCGAGATGCCAATCGGATGACCGAGGCCCAGCGCAAGGCGCTGCTCATGTGGCTCGCCCAGGCCGGCTTCGCGCCCTTCGCCGTGATCGAGTCGCTCGCGGAGAGAGCGCACACGAAGATGGAAATCGACATCCGCCGGGAGGACGACGGGGCGTTCGTCATCAGCTTCGCGACCGACCGCGACCGTGGGGATCTCGATGTCCGCTGCAGCTACCGGGTCGAGCCGGACGGCACGAACTGCCGCGTCGGCGACCTCGCCTACGAAGTCAGGCTCGGCTAGGCTTCGCGCAGGATTTTCAGGATTCGAGGGATTGATGCACCCGCCGCAACGATTCTGTCAATCTTGTCAGTCCTGCCTAAAGCATTCTATCCCGCTCCATGTCTCCGAGCCTCCGTGTGAGAGCCATAAATCGGCACGGACGCCCGCCCTTTGTCGTCGCCGGGCCGGGCGCGCTGAAACTGCCGCAGATCATGGGGTATGCGGTCTGTCTCGTCTTCAACGCCGCGCTCGTCACCCCCGGGACCGTGCCGAGGAACGACTTCACGCGCGCGCTGCTGAAACGCGACGATCAGGCGGACTCAGGCGGCCGTTCCCTTGTGCTGCCGGACTACCACGTCGAGTCGGGCTCGCGCGTCATCTTCACCGAACATCCTCGTTGCCCCAAAGAGCTGATCGACTGCCCCAGGATTCCATCAGGCACTTTTCCTTGAGCCCCGCCGCGCCGTAGGCGATTGCGACTTGGCAGATTGGACGGTGGGTCAATCTCGAAGGGCGACACATGCCATCCGACGGGCAAGCGGTCTCCGAGGCGATCTTCCCCGCGCCCGCCTACCACCGCATTTATATAAATGCGGTGGTAGGCGGGCGCAGAATCTGGTATCATGTCCGTCATGAAGCCGAATCAGCTTAATCCAACTCTCTGGCGGACGGCACGGGCTCTGGCTAACCCAGACCGTCTGAACTTGATGCAGCTTGTCGCAAACGCGAAAAGCGAGAAGGGCGTGGTTGAATTGGCCGGCGAGGCGGGGCTTCCCGTCCCGACGGCCAGCACATACCTTCGCGCGCTCAATGCCCGTGGGCTGATCAGCGTCGTTCGCGTGGCGTCGTTCGTCTATTACGGAACCAAGTCCGACCGTTCGCTTCCGGTCGCCATTGCCATTCAGGAGGCCTTTCGACGGCTCTTCTCCCGCAAGACGCTTCCGAAGGACTGGACGTCTCGTCTGCTTCCGCTCGTGAAGGCTTATGCCAATCTGCGCCGTGAGGAGATTGTCCGGACGCTCTGTCGGCATCAGCCGGTGGGCTACGCGGAACTTCTCCGCCGCGTCGGGTTCTGCGAGACTTCGTTTCTTCGACATTTGAACATTCTTCTCAGAGCGGGCGTCGTCATCCGAGACGCCGATTCCGGCACGTATGCTTTGGCCAAACCGGTGAATTCCCTCGCTGCGGCCTTCTTGTCATCGGTTGCGCAGCCTACCCCCGCATTTATATAAATGCGGGGGTAGGCTGATGAATGGCCTTGAAGAGAATGAATGATGTTCATTTCAGAATGCAAGACACGCACCAGCATTGTCTCGTGAGGGAAATGCTCTCGTTGAATGATTGACCGGAACGCATCCAACGCCGAGAAGATCCAGTTCTTCCGCTCGCTTTTCTCCGGGCGCGAGGATGTCTTCGCGCGTCGCTACGAGAACCCGAAGAAGGGGACGTCCGGCT
>CAVEVC010000155.1:0-9803 GCA_963618935.1 Clostridiales bacterium CCNA10
ATGCAAACGAGCCCCGAAGACGCTCTGCAAAAGCGAAGCGCGGCCTCCATGCAAACGAGCCCCGAAGCCGCTCTGCAAAAGCGAAGCGCGGCCTCCATGCAAACGAGCCCCGAAACCGCTCTGCAAAAGCGAAGAGGGCGCTCCATGCAAACGAGCCCCGAAGACGCTCTGCAAAAGCGAAGCGCGGCCTCCATGCAAACGAGCCCCGAAGCCGCTCTGCAAAAGCGAAGCGCGGCCTCCATGCAAACGAGCCCCGAAACCGCTCTGCAAAAGCGAAGAGGGCGCTCCATGCAAACGAGCCCCGAAGACGCTCTGCAAAAGCGAAGCGCGGCCTCCATGCAAAGGAGTCCCGAAGCCGCTCTGCAAAAGCGAAGCGGGGACTCTAGAGGCGATTTCAAAACCCAGTTGCGGGCGGCCGAGGACGTCCGCCCCTACCAGCGACGGTAGGGCGCGACGTCCTCGGCGCGCCGAAAGCAGGAGGTTTTGAAATGACCACTCCAGGCAAAAGAGGACCGAAGTGACCATGCAAAAGCGAAACGAAGCGAAGGGAAACGAGGTTTTCATGAACATGACAAAGAGAAGCGAGGCATCGATGGCGAACATGACGAAGCTGTGCCTGCTGGCCGCCGCGTGGACGGGGGCCGTGCTGGCGTCGAACACCGTGGAGGACAGCGTGCGCACGATCACGGGCGAAATCGTCACGGTCGCCGCCGAGAGCGACCTGGACGGCGACGGGCAGACGGCGTGGAAGGTCGTCCTCGCGGAGGAGGGCGGCATCGCGTTCACGCAGTCGATCACCGGGGAGGCGAACCGCCTGAAGAAGACCTACGCGGTCGACGGCACGGGCGTGGTGAGCGTGGCGGCGGGCAAGACGGTGGAGGCCGCCGGCGCGAACGTTCTGGAGGGGGCCGTGGGGCATACGCTCGTCAAGCGCGGGGCCGGCACGTTCACCACCGCGGTCCGGATCAACCGGCCCGCCGCCGCGCCGACGCGCCTCATCGTGGAGGAGGGGACGTTCGCGTGCAGCGACGGCGACATCTGGGGCGGGCACGCCACGGCCAACACGAACGTGACGATCGACGTGCGCGAGGGGGCCGTCTACGACCACGGCTGGAACCACGGCGTCGTGGGGCCGGTGGAGCTCACGGGCGCGACGTTCAGGAGCTCCACGGGCGGCGGCTCCTCCCCCCAGTGGGCGGACGCCGCCTTCTGCGGCGGCATCACGGCCCACGCCGCCGCGACGCGCAGCCTCGTGAAGATCGGCTACAAGGGCTTCGTGGGGCACCACATCTACACGAACTGCGTGGTGGCGGTGGACGAGGGCGCGGCGCTGCTGATCGACGGCATCCTGCGCGACGGCTACAACGCGGCCGCCAACGCCCGCGTCCCCTGCAGCATCATCAAGCGCGGGGCGGGCGGCCTCTGCCTGTCCAGCCCCGGCGAATGGACGGGCGGCACCGTGCTGGAGGGCGGCACGGTGGCCGTCTGCGCGGCGGGCGCGTTCGGCACGGGGCCCGTGACGGTGGCGGGGGACGTGACGGTGACGGTGGGCGCGGGCGTCCGCCTCGACCTCTCGAACCTCCGCGCGCAGGGCGCCTGCACCCTCACGCTCGCGGGCGACGGGTCCGCGACCCTGCCGGACCCGCTGCCGGAGGGCCTCGCCGTGACGGACACGACGACCGCGTCCACGACCGGGCCGGTCGTGGACGGCCTGCTCCACCTGAACGGCTGCTTCGTGACGGTCAACGTGCCGGAGGGGGAGACCGTCTCCGTGACGGGCGTCGTCTCCGATCCGATTCTCGCCGGGCTCGACGCCGCCGGCACGCGCGTGGTGAAGACCGGCGGCGGGACGCTCGAGCTGCCCGCCGGGCTGGCGGCCGCCTACGGCGAGCTTGACGTCCGGCAGGGCGTCGTGAGCGTGGCGGACGAATCCTCGTTCGGCGCGGGGGACGTCACGGTGGCGGACGGCGCCGGGCTGCGGATCCGAGGCAGCTTCTCTCAGACGCGCGCGCGCATCGCCTTCAGCGGCGCCGCCACGATCGACGTCCCGGCGGGCGTCACCTTCGGCTTCAAGGCCGACTTCTTCTCGAGTTCGGGCCGGACGCTCACCAAGACGGGCGGCGGCCTCTGGCGGATAGACTCGCAGTTCCCCTCGCTTGCGGCGGGTACCCGCTGGATCGTCCACGAGGGGACGCTCCGCGCCGCCTGGGGCGACGCCTTCACCAACCACAGCACGAAGCCCGCCCTCGTCCTGGAGGTCCACGAGGGGGCGGTCTTCGAAACCGGCACCGCCAACATGCACCTCCCCATCGGGGACGTCACGCTGCGGGGCGGCACGCTCCGCGCGGGCTACGGGCAGTTCCGGACGAGCGTGGACCTCTTCTCCCTGGCGGGCGCCGCGGCGTGGAAGGGCTTCGGCCTCAACGGCACGGTCACGGTCCTGCCGTCGCAGGACGGGCGCCCCTCCCGCCTCGAGGCCCGCGCCTGCCATGCGGGGCATCTCAACGCGGCGACGGGCGCGCCCTTCGAGACGACGTTCGACGTGCGCGCGGGCGCGACGTTCGAGGTGGACGCCATGATCTGCCCGGGCAACCGGTCGGGGACCGCCACGCTCGCGAGCGGCCTCGTCAAGGAGGGGGCGGGCACCTGCCGCTTCCTCAAGCCGCTCTCGATCACCGGCACGCTCGACGTGCGGAACGGCACGGCGGCGTTCGGGCCCGGCGTGGCGGTGGGCGAAGAGACCACGGTGCGCGTGGCCGCGGCCGCCCGGATCGAGCTGGACGACGCGGCGCGCCTCGCGGCGGCGCTCGACACGCCGAGCGCGCTCTGCGCGTCGGCGGCGCTCTGGCTCGACGCCTCGCGCCTCAGGCTGTCGGACGGCGCGCGCGTCGAGTCCGTGCCGAACCTCGGCACGCTCGGCGGCACGTTCGCGCGGGCGACGGAAGGCCAGGGCGGCGTCTACGCCGGCCTCCCCGCCTTCGCGGCGAACGGCATCAACGGACTCGGCTCGCTCGCGTTCGACGGCACGCAGGCCCTCGTGACGGCGGCCTACACGAACGCCGGCGAGGCGGCGAGCGTGTTCGTCGTCTCGCGCTGGACGAGCTGGGAGGGCGACGGCGGCAAGGGCAGGTGGGCCGGGCCCCTCTCGCTCTCGGCGCGCGACCCCTCCTCGTACACAGATCCCACCCGGGACGACAACCAGACCTACGGCGGCCTCTCCTACCAGCATGGCCACGCGACCACCGTCGACGCCCTATATACCTACTACGGCGGAAAGTCCGTCAACATCACGGGCGCGGGCATGGAGATCGGGGCGCCCTACCTCACGTACTCCTGGCGCGACGCGGGCCTCAAGAAGGCCGCCACCGCCCTGTGGATGCCGGGCGCCTTCCAGTGCGCGACGGGCGAGATCGCGCAGGCCACAAGCGACACCGCGTACAACTGCGAGATCAACCGCGTCTGCGTGGGCGGGCGCCTGCGCAACGGCGCGCCGCAGGTGTTCGCAAACAGTACCGCCAACCGCATGTACATCGGCGAGGTCGGCGAAGTGCTCGTCTTCTCGCGGCGGCTCACGGACGCGGAGCGCGACGCGATCAACGCCTACCTGCACAACAAGTGGTTCGGCACGGCGGAGGCCCTGCCGGGGGCCGGGGACAACCCGCTGGCCGGCGCCACGCGGATCGCCGTCCCGGCGGACGCGCGGGCGGACCTCGTCCTGAACGGCGCGCAGGCGGACGGCGCGGCGCGCGGCATCGTGAAGGAGGGCGCGGGCACGCTCCGCTACGGCGGCGCCGCGACGGGCGGCCTCGCCCTGGACGTCCAGGAGGGCGCGCTCGCCCTTGCGCCCGGGCGCCTCGCCTCGCGCGTGGACGTGTGGATGGACGCGGCGGACGCGGCCGCGCGCGCGCTCGACGCGGACGGCCGCGTGACGAACCTCGTCAACAAGGGCGCGGCGGGCGGCGCCTTCCGCCTCAATGCGCGCGCGGGCACGAGCCTCACGCCGCCCGGGCCCAAACTGAAGGAGGACGGCCTCAACGGCCGCGCCGTCCTCAGCTTCGACGGCAACGCCTGCCTCGCGCTGGAGAGCTACACGAACCGCGCGGCGCCGCGCACGGTCAACGTCTACCTCGTCGCGCGGCGGACCGCGTGGGCGACGACGCCGGAGGCGGCGAGCGAGGGCGGCTTCGGCAAGTGGGCGAGCCCCTTCTCCCTGGCGCGCACGACGGCGAACAATCAGGAGCATCAGCTCTCCGGCACCATCCACATCTCCGAATCCGCCGCGGCGACGGCCACCATCGACCTCGGCAAGACGGGCTTCGACGTCTCGACGCCGCCGACGGGCGAGCCCTACCTCTTCGTGCTCCACAGCCTCACGAACGCCTACTTCGCCGCCTACGAGACGAACGCGACAGACTCGGCGCGCGTGCCGCGCTGGACCAACGGCGACGACACCGCCCACAACGCCGAGCCCTGCGACATCGACCTCGTCCACCTCGGCGCCCGCATCGACGTGGGCGGGAAGCCGCAGTGGTACGGCACGGGCGACAGCAGGAACCGCTGCTGGTTCGGCGACGTCGGCGAGTTCATCGTGACGACGGGGCCGCTCACGGACGGGGAGGAGGCCGCCCTCTTCGCCTACCTGCGCGCGAAGTGGTTCGGCAAGGGCGACGGGTCCGCCACGCCGCCCGACTGGCTCGTCGGCACGCCCGCGACGCCCGTCACGGACGCGGCGACCTCGCTTGCGATGGCGGACGGCACGCGTCTCGAGCACGCGGCGGGGCCGCTTGCGCTGGGCGCGCTGGAGACGGCGGGCACGGTGGACTGGGCGCGCACGTGGTCCGGCGGCGACGCGGCCGGCTTCCCGCTCTTCTCCGTGGCGGGCGACGCCGCGCTCGGCACGGTGCAGCTCGAAGCGCTGCCGCTCCCGAAGGGCGAGGCCAAGGTGCTGGACTGGACGGGCGACCTGCCCGGCGCGCCGGCGTGGCGCGTGGTGGGCGCGGGCGGCGGGACAACAGTCAGCCGGCGCGGACAGGCCCTGTGGCTCATCCGCGCCGGCACGGTCCTGCTGCTGCGGTAGCGCCCGTGCGCCCCGCCGCGCCCTACAGGAGCGACGTGTAGAGCTTCGCGATGGCCTTCACGTCGCAGTCGCGCGGGTTGCCCGGGCGGCAGGCGTCGGCGTAGGCCGACTCGGCGAGGAAGGGCACGTCCTCCTTCTTGAGGACGCCCTTGAGGTCCGGCGGGATGCCCACGTCCTTGGCGAGCTTCTCGACCGCCGCGACGGCGGCCTTGCGCGCCTGGGCGAGCGTCATCTTCTCGACGCCCTTCACGCCCATCGCGGCGGCGATGCCGCGGTAGCGCGCGCCCGTCGCCGGGGCGTTGAACTTCATCACCGTCGGCAGGAGGATCGCGCAGGCCTTGCCGTGCGGCATGTCGTAGAGGGCGGAGAGGCCGTGCGCCATCGAGTGGTCCACGCCGAGGCCCACGTTCGAGAAGCCCATGCCGGCGATGTACTGGCCGAGTGCCATGCCGGCGCGGCCGCTGGGCTTGTTCGCCACGGCGTCGCGCAGGTGGAGGGAGATGAGGCGGATCGCCTCCAGGTGCAGCATGTCCGTCATGGGGCAGGCGCCCTTCGTGATGTAGCCCTCGATGGCGTGCGTGAGCGCGTCCATGCCCGTGAACGCCGTGAGGCCCTTGGGCATGGTCGCCATCATGTCGGGGTCGACGAAGGCGACGACGGGGATGTCGTGCGGGTCGACGCAGACGAACTTGCGCTTCTTCTCGACGTCGGTGACGACGTAGTTGATCGTGACCTCGGCGGCGGTGCCGGCCGTCGTGGGGACGGCGAAGATCGGCTTCGACGGCTTCGTCGTGGGGGAGAGGCCCTCCAGGGAGCGCACGTCCGCGAACTTCGGGTTGGCGGCGATGATGCCCACGCCCTTCGCCGTGTCCATCGAGGACCCGCCGCCGATCGCGACGATGCAGTCGGCCTTCGCCTTCCTGAACGCCTTGACGCCGTTCTTGACGTTCTCGATCGTGGGGTTCGGCTTGATGTCGCTGTAGAGCGCGTAGGGCACCTTCGCCTTGTCGAGGAGGTCCGTGACCTTCTTCGTGACGCCGAACTTGACGAGGTCCGGGTCGGAGAAGACGATGGGGCGCTTCAGGCCGCGGTTCGCGAGTTCGGCGACGAGGGCCGTCACGGCGCCGGCGCCGTGGTACGACGTTTCATTGAGGATGATGCGGTTCATGCTTGCTCCTTTTGGGATGACTGACAGGCGCGATTATAGCACAAAACGCGGCGCTTGCGGCGCGGCGGTCATCGGGCCACGGCCGGCGCGGCCAGGCGGAAGACGTAATAGCCCTTGGCCCAGCTCTCGAACGCGCCGTAGGGGCCCGAGATGCGCGACGCCGAATGGACGTCGCCCCAGTTTGTCGCGCCGCCCTTGTACACGCGCTGCGTGCCGGCGGAGGGCCCGCACGGATCGACCTTGACCGCGCCGTCGTCCTCGCTGCGCTCGGCATACCAGTCCAGGACGGCATGGTGGCGGAAGGACAGCATGCCGTAGAGACCCCAGGCGTTCGGCGTCCCGCTGCCGACGGGGAGGAGATACGGAACGCTGCAGCTGTAGTCCTCCAGCCTCTTGTCGTTGACGACGTCGCCGAGATACGTGAAGCTCAGCGTGCCGGCGCGGCAGGCGACCTCCCACTGCGCCTCCGTCGGGAGGTCGACGTCGACGGCCGTCCGCGTGCGGAGACGCCCGCAGACCGAAGCGGACATGTCGACCTGGTGCCCGTCCTTGGGCCAGTCGTAGGAGGCGGTCGCGCCGCGGATCGTCTCGTAGGTGTTGCCGAAGGCGAGGCAGACGTCCGGGTCGGCTTTCAGGTCCGTCCGGGAGCGGTTTTGCGCGTAGCAGTCGTCGAACCCCAGCGAGATGAGCTGCCCGGCCGTCATCTCGAAGACCTGCATATAGTAGTCCTCGGTGAAGCTCGCGGTGTAGGGGACGTTTTTCGAGGCGTCCTGAAGGCTGGTGTCCAGCGCGCCGAGGCGCCAGTTCCGCCCCGTCGCGTAGATGCGCCTGAAGAGGATCTTGGACGTCTTGTAGACGTCGTTGGTGACGCCCCCCGGCACGGCGTCGGCGGACGCGCGGTACTCCGGCACGCTCTGCCCGCCCAGCGCGAGGACCATGTAGGGCGGCGGATCGTCTACCGGCCAGGCGCGCAGCCGCGCCGTCACCACGCCGTCGTCGAAGCGATGCCCGGGCCAGTCCCGGTCGGGGCGCCAGTAGATCCGGCGCGCGCCGGGCTGGACGAGGCGGTTCACCTCGCCGTACATGCTGTTGCAGAAGTTCGCCTCGCCGATCGACACCCCGTTCGTCAGGATGTCCACCGTGACGACGGCGGCGGTGTTGACCAGCGTGTAGCCGATCTCGACCAGGCGGGACGAATCCTGCGTAAACGTGACCTCCCCGTCAAACGCCGGCAGCGTCGCCGACGTGCCGTCCAGCGGACAGCACACGGCCAGGCCCGCGACGGCCACCGAGGACAACACGCCCTTCATGTTCATCTTCTTCATCTTCTTCATCTGCGTACCGACTTTCCTTTTGAGGTTAACGAACAAAGATCACGTTGCCCAGCGGCTTGTCCGAACGGAAGCGCGCAATGGCCGCCTCCCGCACGTCCCCCAGCCGCGCGTCCAGGCCCGCCGCCGAACTGACCGCCGGGCTGGCCACGCGCGTATCCAGCGACGCGCCGGAGGACGTCGCCTCGATCGCGGGATACGCTTCGCCGACGGCGCCGCCCATCGCCAGGGCGGCCGTCAGCGCGGCAAGGGGTTTCCATGACTGCATCTCCATCTGCATCGCCGTTCTCCGTTTTGCCTGTTTCGTTCCGTTTTGCCTGCCGTCCACGCCGACACGGCCTGGTGACGGCAGACGGCGCTATTCTATATCTTGCCCCCCCCCTACGTCAAGCCTAAATTTTCAGTTATTGAAATTTTCGGCGAACTCAAGGCGCATCCGGTGCCAGGGGACGCCACCGTAGCGTGACTTGCCGATTCCCTCGTCGACGAACCCGAACTTCGCGTAGTAGGCGACAAGATGGTCCTTGCACGTCAGCACGAGGCCCTTGCGTCCCTGCGCGCGAGCATCCGCGATGACGCGATTGAGGAGATGTCCGGCGAGTCCGCGCCCGCGGCGGTCGGGGACGGTCACGACGCTGAGGATCATCTGCCAGGCGCCGCGCTCGTCGTGCAGCCCGGCGTTCTTGAACATCTCGTCCTCGAGGTCGGCCCTGTCCGTCGTCAGCCCGGTGACGAAGGCGACGAGGCGCTGTCTTTCGATCAGCAGCCAGAAGTGGTTCGGGTAGCGGACGACGCGCCCGGCGAACTGCGAACGCGGCGAGGCCTCCGCCGGCGGGAAGGCCTCCGCCTCGGCCGCGGCCAGCGCGTCCACGTCGTCTGCCGTCGCCGCGCGGATCGTCAGTCCCGCCGCGACCGCGCTGCGCTCATTGAAGTGTGGTGACACCGTAGAACGGGAAGCGACGGTCGCCGGTCACGACGGGGATCTGCTTCACAAGCGCGCTCGCGATGATGAATCTGTCCGCCGGGTCGCGGTGGTGAAGCGGCAGACGCGCGGCCTTGGCGGCGACCGCCTCGGTCAACGGGAGAACGGAGATTCCGAAGTCTTCCTTGAGAATCTCAAACCATTCTTCGGGGGCGGTCGCGAGACGCAGCTTGCCGAGTTCGCACTTGAACGCCACCTCCCAAAGCGAGATCGGCGAGGCATACACGAAATCAGCCGCCTCGATGCGCCGTTTGGCGGCGGGAGACAGGCGTTCGGGCGCACCGCCGAGCCACAGGAGCGCGCAGGTGTCGAGGAGGAGGGCCTTAGGCATGGCAGGCATCCCAGAGCGCCGCATCGTCCGAATAGAGATCTTCGTCTGAGATTTGGAACGCGAGCCGCGAATCTTTGCGTCGAAGCGTCCGCTTCCTCGGCTTGATTGGCGTGATACGGGCGACGGGATGCCCGTAGCGAAGGATCGTGACGGTCACAAGATTCGTCTCGACGTTTGAAATGACATTCGAAAAATTCGTCTTGGCTTCGTTGATGTTGAGTGTCGTCGGCATGACCCCTCCTTTTTGTTGGTTGATTATACCAACATTTCGTTTCTCGCGTCAAGGTGCGACAGGGGCTAGCCAATTTTCGCCCATGGGGTCAGCCCCCATGGGCGGAAGCCGCGAATCACTCGGCTTTCTTCGGCGCGGACTGCGCGCCCCACGCGCAGGGCGCGAAGCGGATTTTCGCGTTCTCCTCCGGCGTGAAGCGCGCATTCGCGAGCGGCGCCGGGCTCTTGAAGGACGCGAACGCCGACGGCGTCGGACGCATCACCGGGATCTCGAACGCCTCGCCGAGGGCGGGGTCGTTCACGATCTTGCCGCCCTCCGCGACGACGACTTCGCGGGCGAGCTTTTCGCAGACGTCGACGAGCTCGGGGATGGTGTAGTCGGTGAACTCGAACTTCGTCTTCATGTCCAGCCCCGACGTGAAGCGCGCGGGCAGCTTCGAGAAGCCGACCGTCGTGAAGACGACGCCGGCGGCGGACGACGGATTGCAGTCCGAGTCGAATCCGCCGCGGCAGGCGATCTCGATCGTCTTGTCGAGGTCGCCGTCGCCGTAGAGGACGCCGAGGAGGACCATCGCGCCGTTGAGCGGCGCGTCGATGACGCCGTCCTTGAGATCCGGGCACGGGCCTTCGTGGCCGTATTTCCGGTCGATCTTCGCCCAGGCCTTCTGCCAGTCCTTCGGGTC
>CAVEVC010000156.1:0-9714 GCA_963618935.1 Clostridiales bacterium CCNA10
GCGCGACGCGAACGGCGACGGCTACGCGAAGCCGGCGTGCGCCCAGGAAGTGCGCATAGGCGACGGCGTGACGCCGATCGCGTTCCTCGACAACGGGAAAGCCCGCTTCTGCGTCGCCGCGCGCAAGGGGAACGTGACGTGGCTGCCGGTCTACCTCCTGACGCCGTTCCTCTTCTCGGACGACGCGTCCCTCGACTTCGGCGCCCTGCGGCTCGACTCCTTCGCCGCGCCGCTCCTCCTCCAGGCTGTGGAGGCGGCGCCCGCGAAACGGCCGGAATGAGCGCCCGCCCGCAGGGGGCGTTTCTCGCGTTTCGCAAAATTTCAAAAAATCCCCCTTGACGGGGGGGGGGGCACGATTTATACTACCTCTTGCGGGCTTCACCAGGTGGTGGGGCGCGCGGACGGCCTGAATCAGCAAACGGAGAGGTAGAACATGGGCAATCAGACGATGCGGGCGTATGCCCTGGGGCTTCTGGCCCTGGGGGCGGTTGGGGCGGCGTGGGCGGCGCCCGCGCTCACGGAGGACCAGCGCGTCGCGTGGCTTGCCTCCGTGACGGACGGCCTCTACGGCGACGCCGCCAACTGGACGGGCGGCGTGCTGCCGGCCAACGGCAAGGACGGCAAATACGGCGTCATCAGCTTCCAGCAGAACGACGTCACGGTGCGCGCGCCGGCGGAGGGCCTCGTCGAGAACTCCGGCACCATCTTCCTCGGCGCGGGCGCGGGGCGCCACACGCTGACGCTCGACACACGCGGCACGTCCTGGCGGAAGACGGGCGTCACGAGTTCGGACGACTGGTGGGGCTCGCCCTTTGCGGCCAACCTGACCGGGTCGCACGTGTTCAACTTCGAGGGCCTGAAGACCGAGGCGAACACGGAGGACGTCTGGGAGTTCAGGGACGCGCTGTTCACCTGGACGTCCGAGACGTGGACGCGCCAGGCGTTTGACCTCCGGCAGGGCACGCTCGCCTTCTCGAAGAGCCTCTACCTCGGCTCGGTCGGCGGGACCGTGGACTTCGTCATCCACCCCGAGGCGCGGCTGGAGGCGGCGTGGGCGGCGTTCCAGCAGCGCGGCAACGCACGCACGACGACGACGTTCCTCGGCGGCCGGCACACGCTCTACGACCTCATCCTCAAGGACATGAACAGCGACACCAATCCGACGTGGCTCGTTCTCACGAACGACGCGGCCGTGGCCGTGCGCAGCACGCTCCAGCTGGGCGCGAGGAGCGACCAGTGGAAGAACGGGCTGAGCCACGGTCTGCTTGATTTGTTCGGAACGTCCCGGATGGAGGTCACCAATGTCGTCACCCTTGGCGCGGGCAACGAGACGATCGTGAACCTGCGCAACCAGGGGACCCTCGCGCTGCACGACGCGGCGACGTTCTACGCGCATGACCAGACGCGCGTGGGCGGCACGCAGTGCTCGACGGGCATCGTGACGGTGGCGGACAGCGCCGTCTACCAGACGTGCGCCGACAGCGGGGGGCACGTCTACCTTGGCCTCCTCTCCAACGCCGTCGGGCGCGTGACCGTGCAGGACGACGGCCGCCTCGACTGCGGCGGCGTGCTGCGCCTCGGTTCGGGCCCGTATGCGACGGGCGTCGTGGCGGTGAAGGGCCGCGGGCGCGTGACGTGCGGCCTCCAGACGGGCAACTGGCTCTCGCTCGCGACGGGCAGTGAATCCGCCTCCGGGCGGCTGGAGATGGCCGACGACGCCGTGCTGGCGCTGGGCGACGGAGCGTGTGTGGAGATGACGCTTGGAAGCGCGACGGCGCGGGCGGCGATCGACCTGTCGGGGCGGGCGCGCCTCGTGGGCGGCAAGGGGTCGTGCGTGACGAACAAGTGCCCGACGGCGGGGGCGGCGACGATCGCGCTGGCGGACGAGGCCGTCCTCTCCATGCGGGCGATCTACGGCGGGGCGCCGGGGACGGGCGAGGCGGGGCTTGCCCTGACGGCGGACGGCGGCACGCTCGTGGCGGCCGGCGCCGCGCCGCTCCCCGTCCCCTACCTCTCCGGCTGCCGCGCGACGCTGGGCGCGGGCGGCCTCACGCTCGACACTGGCCTGAACGACGTGGCGATCGACCAGGCGTTCGCGGCGGCGGACGGCGCGGCGGCGGCGACGCTCACGAAGGCGGGCGCGGGGACGCTCACGGTGCGCCGCGATTCGTCCCATCCGCGCACGCACGTGGCGGCGGGCCGCCTCGCCTTCGCGGCGGGCGCGACGCGCTTCGGCAACAGCCTCTCCTTTGCGGGCGGGGCGCGCCTCGTGCTGCCGGAGGAGGGATGCCTCGCCGCCGACGCGCTCGCCTTCGAGGGGGTGCTGTGCCTGGAGGCGCCCGCGACGGCCGAGGCGGGGACGGTTCGCGCGGTCCTGAAGCTGGCGACGCCGCTGACGGCCGAACAGCTCGCCCATCTCGTCGTGGTGAACGGCGAGGACGGCAGGGCGTATGCGTTCACGGGGGCGGACGACGGCACGGTGAGCCTGACGGTGACGGAGGCGGCGGCGGGCGCGCCGACGTGGACGGGCGCGGCGGGGACGACGGCCTGGCACGAGGCGGGGAACTGGAATCCCGCCGCCGTGCCGACGGCCGCCGACGACGTGGCCGTGGCGGCGACGGCGGCGCTGGACGTGGCGGACCTTGCGGCCGCCCGGTCGATCGCGGTGGGCGCGGACGCCGCCGTGACGGTGGCGGGCGCGGGGCCGCTCATGCTGGGGACGGGCGTGGACGTGGCGGCGGGCGCGTCGGCCAGCCTCGCCGTGCCGCTTCTGGGCGTGGGCGGGACCTTCGAGAAGCGCGGGGCGGGGGAGCTGACCGTCAGCGGCGACAACGGGGCGACGATGCAGGACGCCTGGCGGCTCGTGGGGGGCAGGACCGTCTTCACGTCCGGCGCGGCGCTCGGGGCCGGCATGGCGACGGCCGGCGCGCTCGCGCTCAGCAACAACACGTTCCGCTACACGGGCGAGGCGGCGACGGTGCGGCGCCCGGTGACGCTGCTCGGCGAGCTGCCGTGCGTCTTCGACATCGCGGGCGACCTGACGTTCGAGGACTTCACGGTGGCGTTCGCGCAGGGCGACGCGGGCCTCGTCAAGACGGGCGCGGGGACGCTCACGCTGAAGGTGCCCGCCGGCACGACGACGCTGAGCGTCTGGAAGGCGTCGCCGCGCAAGACGAACGTCGACGTGGGCGGCCTGTTCGCGCCGTCCGCGGCGGGCGAGGTGGCGGGCTGGGACGGCGCGGGGCAGTTCTCCGTGCTGGACGGGCGCGTGGAGATCGTCGGCGCGGGCAAGGCGTCCTCGACGGTGAAGCAGGAGCACCACGGCTCGATCGGCGGCAGCGGCTGGGCGTCGGCGACGGCGCCGGAGCTCTACCTGCGGGACGTCAAATTCGTCCAGGGCAGCGGCAACGGCTTCCACCTGCTGATGGACCAGCAGACGGCGGCCGGCAGCGCCGGGGCGCGCCTCGTGCTGGACAACGCGGACATGGCGTGCAACGGGCTCGAAGTCGGCTGGAACAAGGCGAGCGGCAACGCCGGGACGGTGCATCCGACGCTGGCGATCACGAACGGCACGCTCGACGTCGCCTGGCAGCTCTACCTCGGGAGGTCGTCGGGCCTGTCGCCGGTCGTGCGGGTCGGCGCGGGCGGACGGATCCGCCGGAACAGCGTCACGACGGCGGGCGGCGTCGTGTTCGGCGGCGCGTTCGACGCGCGCTTCGAGGACGGCGGCGAACTTGAGGTCGCCTCGCCCCAGCAGCTCGTCTTCGGCGGCGCGGCGCAGGGCGAGATGGTCTTCGCGCGTGGCGGCGGCCTGACGACGACGCGCTTCATCGCGCAGAACGGCACGACGGCGGCGGCGCTCGTCTTCGACGGCGGCTTCGCGGCGTTCACGCAGGACGGCGGCATCTCGGCGGGCACGCCGGCGACGACGTGCCTGCGGGCCGAGGCGGGCGGCGGCGAGCTGCGCGTGGCGGCGGGCGTGAGCCATGCGCTTGCCCTGCCGCTCACGGGCACGGGAGCGTTCACGAAGACGGGCGCCGGCACGCTCGTGCTGACGAACGACCTCGCGGTTGGATACGTCAACAGCGCCTACACCTTCAAGGAGACGGGCGCGACGACGCCGAAGCTCGCGAACGCGGGCGGGCTCGTCGTCGCTGAGGGGACGGTGCGGTGTGTGGCGGGCGCGGCGCCGGAGGGGGCGCGCGTCTCGGGCACGGGCACGCTCTCGGGCGCCTTCACGTCCCTGACGATCGCGGTTGAGCCGGGCGCGACGGAGGCGCTGGCGTTCGCGGACCTGACGGCCGAGACGGTGCGCGTGGACTTCGGCGTGGCGGCCGACGCCGCGCCGCTGCCCGTGGGGACGCAGACGGCCGTGGCGTGCCTGGACGACGCCGCGCGCTTCGGCGCGATCGCCTGGAAGGGCGGCAACGTGGGCGCGGGGCGCGTCGTGCGGTTCGCGTGCGCGGAAGACGGGACGGTTGTCGCCACCGTCGCCTCCGGCGGCACGGTGCTGATCCTGCGGTAGACGCGGACGCGACAAGCGCGTCCCTCCCGCAGCGGACGCGCGGGAGGGGCGTGGGACGCGCGGGAGGGGCGCGCTTGTCGCGACCGGGGCATTGGCGCGGTATGAGGCTTTTGCCGCAAAGGGCCTGGTCGGGCGCGACGTCCTCGGCGCGCCGCGCCCACGGGGACATACACGGGGACGCCCACGGGGACGCCCATGGGGGCGCGGGCCGCCGAGGACGTCGGCCCCTACCACGCAACATCCCCATGCCCTGGTAGGGCGCGACGTCCTCGGCGCGCCGCGCCCACGGGGACATACACGGGGACGCCCACGGGGACGCCCATGGGGGCGCGGGCCGCCGAGGACGTCGGCCCCTACCACGCAACATCCCCATGCCCTGGTAGGGCGCGACGTCCTCGGCGCGCCGCGCCCACGGGGACATACACGGGGACGCCCACGGGGACGCCCATGGGGGCGCGGGCCGCCGAGGACGTCGGCCCCTACCACGCAACATCCCCATGCCCTGGTAGGGCGCGACGTCCTCGGCGCGCCGCGCCCACGGGGACATACACGGGGACGCCCACGGGGACGCCCATGGGGGCGCGGGCCGCCGAGGACGTCGGCCCCTACCACGCAACATCCCCATGCCCTGGTAGGGCGCGACGTCCTCGGCGCGCCGCGCCCACGGGGACATACACGGGGACGCCCACGGGGACGCCCATGGGGGCGCGGGCCGCCGAGGACGTCGGCCCCTACCACGCAACATCCCCATGCCCTGGTAGGGCGCGACGTCCTCGGCGCGCCGCGCCCACGGGGACATACACGGGGACGCCCACGGGGACGCCCATGGGGGCGCGGGCCGCCGAGGACGTCGGCCCCTACCAAAATCCTGTCAATCCTGTCAAAAACGATTCTCCACGTTCTCCCGATCTCCACGTCAATCCTGCGGACGGAAGGACAGACGACAGCGGACAAAGGACAAACGCGGCAGCCGCCGCGCTGAACCGCCTCTGCGTCGGGACTCGCCTCTTCTCGAACACTTTCACGTCTCCCTTCATGTCCGGCGTGGCGCGCTCGCGCGTTTTGTGGTATAATCCAGCCAACCTGACCACAAGAGGATGTTCGATCCTAACCACAAGAGTCCTAACCACAAGAGGATGTTCGATGGAAACCGTTTCTGAAGTTCTGAACGACACGACGACGAAGATTGCCAAGTCCTTCGAGGCGCTGAAGACGCAGTTCTCGGGGCTTCGCACGGGCAAGGCGTCCCCCGCCCTCGTCGACGGCATCAAGGTCGACTACTACGGCGCCCCCACGCCGATCAAGAACCTGGGCACGATCTCCACGCCGGAGCCGCGCCAGATCAAGATCACGCCGTTCGACCCCACCGTGCTCGCGGAGATGAACAAGGCGATCCTCGCCGCCAACCTCGGCGTGACGCCGCAGACGGACGGCAAGGTGCTGCGCATCACGATCCCCGAGCTCAACGGCGAGCGCCGCAAGGAGATCGTGAAGCTCGCGAAGAAGCAGGCCGAGGACCAGAAGATCGCGATGCGCAACGTGCGCCGCGACGCGAACGACGCGCTCAAGAAGCTGGAGAAGGACAAGAAGATCTCCGAGGACGACCTGAAGCAGGGCCTTGACAAGGTCCAGAAGGCGACGGACGACGGCATCGCGAAGATCGACGCCGAGCTGAAGGCCAAGGAGGCCGAGGTGATGGCCGTCTAGGGCCGTCGCCCCCATCTGCGACTGAACCCAATGCGACTGGAGGGAGACTGACATGGCGGAAGATGTTGAAATGACCCCGATTTCCCCGGAGGAGGGCGGCAGCGTCCCCCCGAAGGTGGCCCCGTTTGGCGCGCCGGCAGCGCCCGCTTCGGCAGCGTCTGAGCCGGCGCCGCCCGCGCCCGCCGCGCCCGCGCCCGCGCCGGCGGCGCCGACCGCGCCCGCCGCCGCGCCGGGCCTCTCCACCATCAAGCTGAAGCCCGTCATCCGCAGGCCGACGATCCACAAGCCGGTCGTGGGGGCGCGTCCGGCGCCCCTCGCGCCGCCGGCGGCGTCTGCGGCGGCGGCGAAGAAGGCCACGCAGAACCTCAAGTCCGTGACGGGGCCGATTCCCGCGCAGGCGACGCTCAAGAAGACGGGCATCATCGCCGAGGGCGTCATCACGCCCCAGCAACAGCAGGCGGCGAAGTCGAAGACCTCGCGCATCTCGCTGGAGTCCGCCATCGGCGTGGCGCCGGTGAAGGAGGGGCCTGCCCCGCTCAAGACGATCCGCCTGCGCCGTCCGACGGACCTCAAGCCGGCGCCGCCGGCGGCCGCGCCGAAGGCCGAGGAGACGCCGGCCGAGGCGCCGGCGACGATGCCGGCGACGGACGAGGCGGGCGTGACGCAGAAGCGGACGCTGAAGCTCCACCGCCCCGGCGGCATCGGCGTCAAGCCGCCGACGCTGGGCCTTGGCAAGCCGTCCGCCGCTGGCGAGGTGAAGGACATTCCCGACCTGGGCGGCGACGTGCCCGACCTCGGGGCGGCGCCGGCCTTCGGCGCGGCCGCGCCGCGCGAAGAGGGGCTGGGCGTGCCGAAGTGGGTTGCGGCCCTGTCGCTCGTGGCGTCCGTGGCGGCCCTTTTCGTGATGGGGTGCCTCGTCTACAACCTGGTCGAGGAAGCCCGCCATGCGACGGGGGCCGGCGCGAACGAGATGGCGTTCCTCGACTTCTAGGGACGGCGCGCAATGCGTCGGTTTTGCGTCCTTGCACGTTCGGCCGCGCTTGAAGCGCTGGCCGAACCGCTTTCTGCGGTCGTCTTCCTGGCGGCGCTGCTGACGATCCACTGGGCGCCGGTCTTCCACTACCACCAGTTCGGCGAGGCGGGGAGGCTGGCGCGGGAGTGCGGGTTCTCGGCGCTGCTCGTGTTCGGGCTGGTGTTCGCGACGGCGGCGGCGGTGCGGGCGATCGGGGGGGAGATTGCGTCCGGCACGGCGGCGGCGGCGCTGGCGCGCCCCGTGCCGCGCGCGCTCTTCTTCTGCGCGAAGATTGCCGGCGTGGCGGGGGCGTTTCTGCTGTTCTGCCTGGCGGTGGCGGCGGCGACGGCGCTGGCGACGCACGCCTCCGCCGAGGGGGCGCGCCTGGCGGCCTGCTGCGAGGAGGGCGCGGCGCCGGCGCGCATCTGGCAGCCGGGCCTGCGGCTTGGGACGGGCCTGACGCTGGGGGGCTTCGTGCTGGCCGCGCTGGCGAACCGCCTTGCGTCCGCGCGCTTCTGCGTGACGGCGTGCGTGTGCGTGGCGCTGGCGCAGCCGCTTGCGCTGGCGGCCGCCCTGCCGTTCGGCCCGGAGGGGGCGGGGGCGATGGCGGCGGCGCTGCCGTGGCGGATTGTGCCCGCGCTGGGGGTGCTGGCGTGCGGCTGCACGGTGTTCATCGTGCTGGCGGGGGCGTTGGCGGCGCGGCTGAAGCCGGCGCCGACGGCGGCGCTTGTCGCCGCTGCGGCGCTGTCGTCCTTCGTCTGGCCCGTGACGGGGCTGCTGCCGGACCTCGGGCGGTTCTGGCTGGTGGACGCCCTGGCCGCCGGGCAGGCCCTCGCCTGGGGCGAGGTGGGGCGGACCCTGCTGGCCGCCGTCTGCCTCGTGGCGTTCTGGCTGGTGGCGGGGTCCGCGCTGCTGCAGGGAAGGGAGCTGCCGTGAGCGAATCCGTCGTTGAGATCCGGGGGCTGCGGAAGACGTTCCGCGACTTCTGGCTGCGCCCCGTCGCCGAGGCGGTGAACGGCATCGACCTCGACGTGGCGCGCGGGGACGTGTTCGGGCTGTTGGGCCCGAACGGCTCGGGGAAGTCGACGACGATCAAGGTGGTCCTCGGGCTTCTCGCGCCCACGGCTGGCACGGTGAGGCTCTTCGGCCTGCCGCCGCGCGCGCGCGCGGCGCGTGCGCGCCTCGGATACCTGCCCGAGCTCTCCTACCTCCATCCGTTCCTCACCGCGCGCGAGACGGTGCGCTACTACGCGGGGCTCTCCGGCCTGGACGGCAGGACGGCGAAGGCGCGGACGGACGCGCTGCTGGAGCAGGTGGGCCTGGCCGCGAACGCGGACCGCGCCGTGGGCGGGTTCTCGAAGGGCATGGCGCGCCGGGTCGCGTTCGCGAGCGCGCTCGTCGCGCACCCCGAGCTGCTCATCCTCGACGAGCCGACGTCGGGGCTCGACCCGATCGGCACGCGCGAGGTCAAGGGGCTCATCGGCCGCCTCGCCGCCGGGGGCATGACGATCCTCGTCACGTCGCACCAGCTCTTCGACATGCAGGACGTCTGCTCCCGCGTCGCGATCCTCTCGCACGGCACGGTCGTGGGCGGGGGGGCGGTGGCGGACATCGTCGCCGCCGCCGCCGACAAGCGCCACGCCCTCGAGGACTATTTCCTTTCGCGCCTGTCGGACGCGACAAGCGCGTCCCTCCCGATGAAACCTCAAGCCTTCCCGTGAAACACGCCTTCATCCTGGCCTGGCGCGCGCTTGTGCGCGGACACGTCCTGTCGCTCCTTCTGGCGGCGACGGCGCTCGCGCACGTGCTGCTGCCGTCGCTTGTGCGGAGCGACGGGACGGCGGCGGGGTGGCGCGAGATGTATGTCCGGGCCGTGACGGGGGCGACGTATGCGGTGACGGCGGCGGCCGTGCTGGCGTGCGCGTGCGGGGCGTTCGCGCAGGAGCGCGAGCGGGCCCGCCTCGCGCTCACGGCGGTGCGCCCCGCCTCCGCGTTCGGCGTCGCGTGCGGGACGTGGCTGGCCCTCTGCGCGGCGGCGGCGGCGGCCTACGCGCTGACGGCGGCGCTCACCTGGGCGCGCCTGCCGGAGGCGCCGCCGTGCCGGCACCGCCACGTACCGGCCCTGCCGCCGGCTGCGGAGACGGCGCGCGCGACGATGGCGGACTACCTGGCCAGCCCGAAGACGCCGGAGGCCGTGAAGAAGGCGCCGCGCGCGGCGGTGCTGCGCCTCCTCGCGAACAAGGAGCGGGAGCGGTACGACGTGGTGCGGCCCGGGCAGCACCAGGCGTGGCCGTTCCCGGCGGAACTGGCCCGGGCGACGAACCTCGCGGTGCGGGTGCGCTTCGCGACGCAGTTCGACCTGCGCTCGCCGCTTGCGGGCGTCTTCACGCTGGGGGGGCTGTCGGCGTCCGTCTCGAACAACACCCAGTCGGTCATCGAGGTGGGGTTGAAGGGGGCCGGGGCGCATGGG